>JBJMLS010000058.1:0-8462 GCA_045805185.1 Bacteroidia bacterium
CTCTGTTCATTTTACCGGCTCATCTTGCTCACGGGCTCATGGGAGATGGCAATAAGATCCCGCCCAAAGCAGCGGTTGTGTACGAGGTTGAAGTAGTATCCGTAAAGCACAGCGATTCATGAGTATGAAAAACAAAAAATTACTTTTGTTCTTTCAGGCTCTGGCATTAGTCCTGATCACGTCCTGTACGAGAGAAGAAAAGATTAAAGGATATACGGAAACCGATACTCATCTTTTTTACAAGCTGCTTGCGATTGGTGACGGGAAAAAAAATGCAAAGTCAGGGGATTGGCTGGTAATGGAAGCCATCTACAGAACTCAGGATGATTCTGTTTTCTGGGATTCCAGGCACGATGTTGCGGGGCCCTACTACCTTGTTTTTAAGGACCGCTGTCAGACCGGGTGCTTCAATGAGTACTTTCCAAAAATGGCTGAAGGCGACAGTCTTTCTTTTCTTGTGAAAAAAGAAGCTTTTTATAAAGAGATCTTTAATTCGGCCATACCTGTCTTCTCGGAAAAGGATAGCGTGGTGAAAGCGGAACTAAAGCTGCTTAAAATTACCGACGCCTCATCTTATCCCGCTTACCTTGCTGAGTTTAAGCGCAGAAAAGAAGAGGCAGGAGAAAATGAGTACAGCCAGATGGATAAGTATGCCACTGAGAATTTCAATAGCGATTTCCTGTACAAAAACGGAATGTACATCCAGTTTGTAAAGCGTACCAGTGACTCCCTTGTGAAAAAAGGAGCGGAAGTCACCCTGAGTTATAAAGGTTATCATCTCGACGGAAGACTCGTGGATTATACTCCCGGCGATAAACCATTTGAAATTATTTATGGTGAAAAAGACCAGTTATTGCAGGGTTTGCAATATGGAATAAGTTTGATGAAAAAAGGCGAATCCGCGAAATTTATATTACCTTCGCACCTTGCTTTTGGAGAGCAGGGAAGCAGTGATGGAAGTATAGCCCCGCATTCGCCGCTGGTATATGAAGTTGAAATAATAAATGTAAAATAATTAAAAAAATGAATTGTAAAAAAGTATTGATCGCAGCTGCAGGTTTAACCTTGTTGATGAGCGCCTGCAAGTCTGAAGATCCCCGTTTTCCGGGTTATGAAAAAACAGAGTCCGGTTCGTATTTTAAAGAATATTCAAAGGGAGACCAGTCAAAGGCAATTAATGCCGGCGATGTGATCTTCCTGCGCCAGATCATGACCACAGAAAAAGATTCGGTATTGTTCGATTATAAAACCATGATGGCGCCCGGCGAGCCTTATGCAGTGAAAGTGGATACTTCCAAATACCCGGGAGATATGTTTGAGATGTTACTGAAGCTGCATGTCGGCGACAGTGTTTCTTTCTGTATTCCTGTTGATACCATGTGGAAGCGTTATTACAATCAGCCTTTGCCGCCATTTCTCGCAAAAGGTTCCTGCATTAAATACTACCTGAAAGTTGACAGCGCTTATTCCAAAGATAAGGTTGCCGGTATTGAAAAGAAGAACCGTGAAGCACAGCAGGTAGCCATGGAAAAATACAAAGTAAGAGAGGATAGCCTTATCGCTTCTTATGTAGCGCAAAACAAGATCACAGTTAAGCCATCCGAGTCCGGCCTGTATTTTATTGAAAAATCAAAAGGCAAGGGTCCTAAGCTCAAGCCCGGTGATATGATCGAAGCAAAGTATAAGGGAATGTTCACCAATGGAAAAGTATTCGACTCTTCTGAGGGACATCCTGAAGCGTTTGTGTTTCAGGCTGGGGTTGGTCAGGTAATTCCGGGTTGGGATGAAGCGCTCATGCAGATGAGCGTAGGCAGCAAAGCCATGCTGATCGTTCCATCGCAGATCGCTTACGGTCCCCAAGGCTCTGGTCCAATTGGCCCTTTTACTCCTTTAGTATTCGAAATGGAAGTTGTCAGTATAAAACCGGCTCCTGCGAACCCTAAATAAAATCTTAAAAAAAATGAAAGCACTAAAATTTTTATCAGTTATCATGCTAAGCGCTTCGGTTGCTTTAGCGCAAACCGCTATTAAGTCGAAGCCTGTTAAAAACCCTAAACCCGTGAAAACAGCATCAGGATTGGAATACACCATTACTTCAAAAGGAAATGGAAAAAAGCCGGTAGCCGGCGATAAGGTAAAAGTACATTATACAGGAACTTTACTCGATGGAACCAAGTTCGACAGTTCTGTTGACCGCGGCCAGCCCTTCAGCTTTGAGCTGGGAAAAGGCGCAGTCATCAAGGGTTGGGACGAGGGCATTGCTCTCCTCAATGTAGGTGATAAAGCCACACTGGTTATTCCCGCTGAATTGGGATATGGAGCACAGGCAAACGGAAAGATCCCGGCTAACTCAGTACTGAAGTTTGATGTAGAGTTGTTGGATATTGTTGCGGCGCCAAAGCCCTGGGACATTACCGGTAAAAAAGTAGAGAAGACAGCTTCAGGCTTGGGTTATGTGATCCTGAGCAAAGGTAAGTCACAAAAGAAAGCTGCCAAAGGCGATAAAGTAAAAGTACATTACAGCGGTTATTTCACTGACGGAAAAAAGTTCGATTCTTCTGTTGAACGCGGTGAGCCGATCGAGTTCCAGGTAGGAAAAGGACAGGTGATCCCGGGTTGGGACGAAGGTTTATTGTTGCTGAATGTTGGAGATAAGGCCAAGCTGATCATCCCATATAATTTAGCTTATGGCGAGCAGGGTCGTGGTCCTATTCCTGCAAAAGCCGATCTTATTTTTGATGTGGAACTGATCGATGTGAAAGAGACCGTTAAGCCGGTTGCCTTTAATATTGAAGGAAAAGATGTATTGGAAACTGCAAGCGGGTTAAAATACATTGTAGTTCAGAAAGGAACAGGAAAAGAAGCGCAAGTTGGGAGCAAAGTAAAAGTTCATTATACCGGATACCTGGAGAATGGAGATATTTTCGATTCTTCTGTTGAGCGCGGCCAGCCATTTGAGTTCCCATTAGGACAGGGACAAGTGATCAAAGGTTGGGACGAAGGTGTTGCATTGATGCAGGCCGGAGGTAAATACCGCCTGATCATTCCTTACGAATTGGCTTACGGTGAAAAAGGCTATGGCCCGATCCCTCCAAAAGCAAAGCTTGTATTTGATGTGGAATTACTGGAAGTGAATTAAAAGAAAAAAGAAATTAATAAGCCCCTGACTGTAGCGTCAGGGGTTTTTGTTTTGGGGGCTACCCAAAAAAACCTTCTCTCCACAGCGCTGCCAGGTCCATACTGAGCGCTACTGAAATGTGAAGAAAGAAACCAAGAAAAATGCTGTTGTTCCGGAAGCTTAAAAATCCAAGTACGATCCCTGCTACGATTGCTGCAATAGTTTCCGGCATGGGTTTGCCGAAATGGATCATGCAGTAGGGGATAGTCATTACAAAAACAGAATAGATCCCGAGCTTATTCTTCAGCCCGTTCACCATAAAGCCCCGGAAGAAAAATTCCAGACAGAAAAACTGCGAAAAATAGAAGAGCTCCCAGGTCCAGAAGTTGGGCCAAAGCAATTCGCCCTGCTTTATGTTATAGAAGGGATACCTGTCCTGGAAACTCTGCGTGCCTGAAAAATAAAGTACCAGCGGAATCATAAAACAAAGCATGAGCAGGTAAAGTTTCCAACCGCCTTTTTCAAACCCTAAACGCAAACCGAAATCTGCAGGCTTGGCTTTCAATACAAAGCGAATGAAAAGTAAGGGAACTAAAAAATAAAAAGTATCGAGAATGATCACCCAAAACATTAACCGGTTCAATTCCGGATTAGGACCGTAAAAGCAAAAGTCATTGAGCTGATCGGCGAAGCTCTCAAGTCCGATATTTCTAAGGAATGAAATAGTAAAGCTGGCCTCTCCAAAATAATGAATGCAACTTAAACAGAGCGGAACCAGTAGAAATACCAGTACCTCTTTTTTATCCGGGAACTTAAAATCGTTGATCAGGGCTTTTAACACTCTGCGAAAATACTTATACCTTTTATTCTGGTGAAGCTTATTGATCAATTGTTAATCAATAGTTTGCATTGTTAATAAAATTATCTATTTTAGCCTTTCCCTGATGAAGAACATACTGAGATACTTACTGTTCCTGCTGTTTGTGGCTTTTTGTCCCGCAACTTTTAAGGCTTCAGTTAGTGTATTCAAAGGCGATTCTTCCAGGCAGTCAACTCTCCAGCAGTCCATTCTTCATGTACCCGATACGGTTACTACAAAACAAAGATCGCTTTCACGCGATGAGCTCTTTTACCTCGTGGATTCACTGCTCGACCTTGACAGCATTAGTGTACGTGAAATTCAATTGGTGAATTATTACAGTGAGCTGCTGAAGGCTGAAAAACACTCCTGGTCAGCAATACCGGCTTCTGAATTTTACGAAGAATTTGACGAACAGGCTGTATTTACCATCACTCCGGAAAATGAGTTCCCTGAAAGCCAGCTCCTCATTGTGCAGAGTGATTCGCTGGGAGCCTATCAGCATCCGCATTACGGCATCATTACATCTAAATTCGGCTGGCGCGACGGGCGCATGCACAAAGGAATTGACATTGATCTCAAAAAGGGACAACCCATCACCGCTGCTTTTGACGGCATGGTGCGCGTTGCCCGGAAACAGGGAGGATTTGGAAATGTAGTGATCATCAGGCATTACAATGGCCTTGAAACGGTCTATGCGCACCTTTCAAAGATAAAAGTGAAGCCCGGGCAAGTGATTGCGGCCGGACAGCTTCTTGGGAATGGAGGATCCACGGGACATTCGAGCGGGCCGCACCTGCATTTCGAAGTTAGGTTCAAGGGACAGGCCCTGAACGCCGCGAATTTCATTTCTTTTGCCGAGGGGAAATTTCAATGCGATACGCTAATGATCAAGCGCTCGCGCTGGGGCCTCACTGCTTATCCGTCCAGCGCCGCTCTTTATACCATCCAACGCGGCGACAGCTGGTTCGAGATCGCAAAACGATATGGAATAACAATGAAACAGCTTTGCGCCCTGAACGGTGTAGAGCGCCGGTATTACCTGAAAGTCGGACAGAAGCTCCGCATCAATTAATTTCAATTGTCTTTTCGCGTCGCATTGATAGGCGCATCCTTAGCTGTTGAAGACATTTTAATGTTTTCGGTCGTATTTTGGTTTTCGGTTTGAACTTATTTCTTAAATTTAGCGGGAAGTAGAACGTATTTATGGATTTGTTTTTCAGAGAGCCAACAGATAAGACACCTTTGATCATTTTTGACCCTGAGCAGGGAAAATTCGAGATCATCGGCGTATCGGTTCCTGAGAATGGAAAAGAATTCTACCAACCGGCGCTGGAATGGTTGGGAAAGTTCATCGCCGGGGCTCCTGAGGAAATGGATTTCGTGATCAACCTGGATTATTTTAATATTTCTTCTTCGAAAATGATCTTATTTGTCTTTTACAAGCTAATGGAGATCAGGCAGCAGGGAAAAAAAGTGAATGTGATCTGGTTCTATAACGATGAAGACCTGTATGAAGCGGGAGAAGACTACGAATACATCACCAAACTGAATTTTGAGTTTAAAAAAGTGAGTAAAAGCTATCTTGTTAACTAATGGAAACCGCAAAAGATACCTATTGTAATTACAACGGCCACTTGATCAGCATATATGAACCTGTGGTTTCTTTTGCCAACAGGGCTTTCCGTTATGGCGATGCCTTATTTGAAACGATAAGGGTGATTAACAGGAAAGCTATGTTTATCGGTGATCACATGCGCCGGATAAAAGTGGGCATGACCATCTTACGGATGAACGTCCCTTCTGATTTTAATTCAGACAATATCGGCAGACTGATCGATGAGCTCATTGTTCAGAATAACCTTCAGAACGATGTTCGTGTCAGGTTGACCATCTTCAGGAATGAAGGAGGTTTTTATACGCCAAAGAACAATGATATTTCCTTTCTGATCGAAACGGAGGACCTTCATGAAAAAGACGGGTACCGGGTGAATGATAATGGCTATACAATCGAGGTTTTCCACGATATTAAAAAGCACAAGAACAAGCTTTCCAACTTAAAAAGCGGCAATGCGCTCCTGTATGTTCTTGCCGGGATCTACAAACGCGACATTAAAATGGATGATTGCCTGATCGTGAATGAAGACGGCAATGTATGCGAAACGATCAGCTCCAATGTTTTTATTGTGAAGAACGGAGCTTTGTATACTCCTGCCTTATCCGAAGGTTGTGTTGATGGCGTAATGCGAAAGCAGGTGATCAACCTGGCGCAGCAGAGCCGGATCCTGTGCTATGAAATCCCCCTTCTTTTTAATACACTCATGAATGCCGATGAGATCTTCCTGACCAATGCAGTAAAAGGGATCAGGTGGGTTGGAGCATACAAGACCAAGAATTACCACAATAAAATGGCTTCTTATTTTACCGAAAAACTGAACGAGCAAATAGGAGTGAAGGCCTGACTTATTTTACGCTGCCCGGATATACTTTTAAGGCCTCAGCCAGGCATTCCATGGCACTCTTCAGATCATTGAGATTTAACACATAAGCCAGGCGTACTTCATTGAGTCCTGCTCCGGGCGTTGAATAAAAGCCCGTAGCCGGCGCCAGCATTACCGTTTGCTCATTGTAACTGAACTCTTCAAGCAGCCACTGGCAGAATTTATCCGCGTTATCAATTGGCAGTCTGGCTATGCAATAAAACGCTCCGCTTGGCTTGGGACAAAACACACCGGGCATCCTGTTCAACTCCGTAATAAGAAAATCTCTCCTGGCAACATATTCCTTTGAAACAGCGTCAAAATAAGACTGAGGCGTATTCAGCGCAGCTTCAGCGCCGATCTGTCCAAATGTAGGAGGACTCAATCTCGCCTGTGCAAATTTCATGGCGGCCGACATTACTTCTTTATTTTTGGAGATCATGGCTCCTATTCGTGCTCCGCATGCACTGTAACGCTTGGAAATGGAGTCAAGCAAGATCACGTTATTGTCTATGCCGCTAAGGTGCATTACGGAAACGTACTCTTTTCCATCGTAACAAAATTCGCGGTATACTTCGTCGCTGAGCAGGAAGAGATCGTATTTCATGACCAGTTCCTTCAGCGCTTCCAATTCCTGCTTAGTGTATAAGTAACCCGTAGGATTGCCCGGGTTGCAGATCATGATACCTTTTGTTTTTGGAGTGATCAGCTTTTCAAAATCGCTTATAGGCGGAAGGGCGAAACCGGTTTCAATGCTGCTCCGGATCGGCTTGATAACAATATCGGCTGCAGTAGAAAAACCATTGTAGTTAGCGTAAAAAGGTTCTGGGATAATGATCTCATCGCCCGGATTAAAGCAGGTCATCAGGGCAAAAGAGATCGCTTCAGAACCGCCATTGGTAATGATGATGTCTGAGCTTTCAATGTTTATGGAGAATGATCTGTAGTAATCGGCCAGTTTTTTCCGGTAGCTTTCAAATCCGGCGCTGGGGCTGTATTCCACCACCTTAATATTCGAATTCCTGATCGCGCTGAGCATTACCTCGGGTGTTTCAATATCCGGCTGACCGATATTCAGGTGGTGGATCTTAACTCCCTTTTTTTTGGCTGCATCTGCAAAAGGCACCAATTTTCGAATTGGGGATGCAGGCATTTTACTGGCTTTGACTGAGATCTTCGGCATTAAGGCTTTTTTGGAAGCACAAAGATGCAAAATATTTTAATTGTATAATTAGGGTAATTCGGATTAGTGAAACGTACGAGGGATATCGACTACGCTCGATCTGACGGACTCCTCCGCCTGTCATTTCGAGCGTAGCCGGGAAAGACAGTTGAGCAATTACACTTCGACATTTAACACTTCGTCTGACAGTGGTTTTCCCGACAATGACCGCGTGCCGTCAGTTCGGGCGTAGTCAGGAACAGTGCATGGAAAATTAAATGAATTGATATTTTAACCCTCTGCCGGGAATATTCAAAAATTCAAGCGGAAGACCTATTTTTTTAATACCACTCCTTTGAAACGGATCTTTGCAGGAGATTTTGGATCATTGGAGAGAATTTCAATGATCCTGTCCTGACGGTCATAAACAGAAGCTGTAGTGAATTTTACTTTAATTGTCCCGGCTTGACCGGGAAGAACAGGACCTTCGGGCTTTTCAACAGCCGTACAGCTGCATTCTACTTTTGTTTCCGCAATGATCAAAGGTTGATCCCCGGTATTCGTAAAATTGAATTCCATATCGATGATCTTTCCCTGCTTCACAAAGCCAAAATTCTTTTTACTGTCTTCGAACTTTAGAACAGGTTGAGCTGGAGCGGCGGAGAAGCTTAGCAGGAACGGCAGGTATAAGAAAATTGCTTTTCGCATGGTTATGAAACATAAAGATCGGACTTTTTTGGTCCGATCTTTACGAAAATCTAAAAACAAAATTTATTATTTATTCTCTGCAGGAGTAGTTGCAGGTGCAACCGGTGCTGGTTTCACTTCACCTTTAATAGTTAA
>JBJMLS010000059.1:0-12844 GCA_045805185.1 Bacteroidia bacterium
AGATCTCAGGCGACGCCCTTATAGTTCTTATTAATGATATCCTGGATCTTGCAAAAGTGGACGCGGGCAAAATGACTTTCGAGCAAAAGCCTTTCAGGCTTTCGGAAGCAATCTCCTCCATGATCCATCTTTTTGAGACCAAGGCGAAGGAAAAAGGAATTGAGCTTGTTAAAGAATACGACAAGAATATTCCCGCAACTATTATAGGTGACCCTGTGCGTTTGCAGCAAGTGGTGCTCAACCTGATCAGCAACGCAATTAAATTTACCAATAAAGGAAAAATTACTTTAGGTGTAAGAATGCTAAGAGAGGAGGAGGAAAAAATAATTCTGGAGTTTTCAGTTATAGATACCGGGATCGGTATTCCGGAAAATAAGCTGGAGAGTATCTTTGAGAACTTTCAGCAGGCGACCAATGAAACTTCGCGTTTGTACGGCGGTACGGGACTCGGACTCGCTATAGTAAAAAAGCTGGTGGAGGCTCAGCATGGGAAAGTGTGGGTAAAAAGCAAGCTGGATCAGGGCTCAGGCTTTTTCTTCACTCTTGGCTTCCGTAAAGTGAAAGAAGAGGTAAAGAAGAAAGAAAGAAAGGATGAAGGGCAAAAAGTAAGTAAGGATGAATCGAAAAAGGTCGGCAATGCGAAAATATTGGTTGTGGAAGATGTAACGTTGAATCAATTGCTGATGAAGACCCTTCTTGAAGGTTTTGGTTTCAGTGCGGATATTGCCGGAAACGGAAAAATAGCTGTTGAGAAAATGGAAAAGCACAAATACGATCTGATCCTGATGGACCTTCAAATGCCTGAAATGAATGGTTTTGAAACTACGGAGCATATTCGCTCCAAAATGAATTCAGATATTCCTATTATCGCGCTTACTGCCGATGTTACAACCGTTGATGTGGAAAAATGCCGTGCTGTGGGAATGGATGATTATCTTGCAAAGCCAATTAATGAAAAATTGTTGTACACTAAAATGATGAAGTACCTGAAAGCAGAGGTGCCGGAGCAAACCGGAGCTGAACCGGAAGTAATGCATACGATAAAGGAGAGCGTTACCAGTCTGGAAGCCTTGCGGCAATATACGAAGGGAGATGAAAGTACGCTGCGGCAAATGATCTCAATTTACCTGGAAGAAACTCCGAACCTCGTAAATACGATGAAGCAGAGTATCGATGGAATGGATTGGGAGGCATTAGCGCTGGCCGCGCATTCGCTGATCCCTTCTTTTACTGTTATGGGTATGAATGAAGAGTATGCAGATATGACCAAGAGAATACAGGAACACGCCAAGAAAAAAGAAAAGGCAGAGGAGATCAGCGACCTGGTCAATGAAATTGAAAAAGTATGCAGGAAGGCATGTGCGGAGCTGGAGGAATACCTGGAATCAACTAATAGTAAAACACCTTAAAAATTATTCTTATGGCGACCAAATCAATACGGATATTGCTTGCGGATGATGACAAGGACGATCGTTTTCTTTTTCGTGAAGCGCTAAGTGAGCTGCCTGTTTCAACACAGCTTACAACGGTCCATGATGGGGAGGAACTCATGACCTTTCTTGTGGAAAATGCCACGCGCTTGCCTGATATCTTATTTCTTGACCTGAACATGCCAAGAAAGAACGGGTTTGAATGTCTTACTGAAATAAAGCAAAACGATGAATTGAAAGAGCTTCCGGTAATCATGTTCTCAACATCCTATCCCCGTGATATGCACTATGAGCAGGATATTATCAAATTGCTGTATAAAATAGGAGCTCACGATTATATAAGAAAGCCGGACGATTTTAACCAGTTAAAACAGGTCATTTTTCATGCTCTTACTGTAACCCGGGAAAAAGATGCGCCCGGATCTGTCGGTAAGAATACATAGGTATTGTTGAATTCTTTTCCCTCTTCATTGAGCTTTCTTCCCCAGGTATATACCTGATAAGTTCCATCCGGCATCTGGCTCTCCGACCAGCCTGGCGCTCAGCTGAATTCAATTGTGAGATTTTAGTGTTCCGTTTTTTGTTCCGGGTACGATTATTTGAGGAAGGCATTCAGAATGTTTTTCAAAGGGGTGCCGAGGCTGAGAATATACCCTTGAACCTGACTCAGGTAATACTGCCGTAGGGATTGAAAAAATTTAAGGACCTCCGTACAGAGGTCCTTTTTTATTGAATTCTTTCTTTTTGTTACAGCAGAACCTGTATTACTTCCAGTGAAAGCAGGAGGAAGGATCTTTTTTGGACCGGAAGCCTTTACTGAATTTTTTCGACCAGGCGCTTTTTGCTTTATAAAAGCGCTTGCCGTGTTGCTGCTTTTTACTGTTTATGTTTTCACTTCGCTTTCTTTTTTCTGCATTATCCGGGCCAGCTGAACCAGTGGGATGAGCCGTTTCTTTTCTTGCGGTTTCTTCTTTTATCGGTTCTCTTTTTTGTTCTTCTTTTTTTTCTTTTTTCTGCATTTCCCTGTATTCGTCATCCGCTATTTTCTGGTACTTATGGCAGGGACAATCCGGATTTCGCGGATCATTGAGCGGGAAGCTCTTTTTGGTAGTGTCAGTAAGTTCCGGTGAAGAATAAGCAAGCGTCCGGGAAGCAATAGAGAAGAAAAAAAGAAAGAGTGCAGGCCAAAGGGAAATACAGAACGTTTTATCTGTTCTGTATTTCCTTGTTGATCGCTTATCAGTTTTGCCTTTCATTAAAGCACGGCTTTTTTAATGGTAACGTGATCCGCTCCGCCCCAGGTTTTAAATTCATTGGTGTAATACAGGTAAGCGGAGGAAGCAGGAGCGTCATATTCTCCGGGCATTTCAGCCTTGAGGTCGAGGTTGATCTCTTTTACTGCGTTAGGCGCCATGCAGCGGTAATATACTGCAATGCTGTTCCCGGATATTTCGTAGTAGTCGAATACTTTCTTCTCCTGCATTTCTTTTAACTGCCAGGGTTGAACGGTAAAGCCAGCAGGTATACCGATAATTGCCATGGTGCTGGGAAGCCCTTCGTTCTTTTTATTGGTAACTGTTGTTGTTAAACGAACAGTTTCTCCCACATTGGCGGTTTTGCTTGTCATTTTTGTTTTCAGTCCCACAACGCAATCTTTTGAGCTCACAGGTAAGGTGGTGTTCCAGCTAACGGCGACAGAGTAGGGAAGAGGATTCTTAGCGCCCTGGTATTTTACTTTGATGTCGTGCTTTCCTTCTCCTTTTACAAAGTCTTCAAGACCCTCAATTACAATGGCGCCTTTGTCGCCTGCTTTATAAGATCTTTCACCTGCTTTTTTTCCGTCTACATAAATTACTACCGTTCCGTCCTCCGTGGCTTTTTTGCTGAATTTTGCATATTCGGTCAATGCTTTTAATGCTAATACGGTTCCCTGCGTGTTCCCGAATGTGCCGTATCCCCCTCTTGATCCTACCAGGTATTGTACGGCTTTTGCTAAAGCGTTTGCGTCCTTCTCCGGAGATTTAAGAATGCTCATGATCGCAAGAGAAGTGGTTTCGATGAGCAGGGACTGTCCTTGTGAATAAGTGATGGAGTGGGTCCCACCTGGCCAGCTTCCAGTAGCATCCTGTTTTTCAAGTAATGCTTTCATTACCTGTCCTGCTTTCTTGTCGTCTTTCAGGTTGTAAGCCGCACAGGCAACCAAACCGAGCATATAAGGGTCTTTGCTTTTCATCGCATTTTCATAAGCGGCCTCATATTCTTTCTTAAGATCCGTAAAGCCGGCCTCAGATAAAGCGTATACAATGTAAGCATCCGTAATTTCCTTGCTCGCCCTTCCAAAATTATCCAGCGCAAGGGGATTCCTTGTAAATCCACCTTTCCCGTCTTTCTTCGACATCAGCCAGTTTGCAGTGCGGTCCACCATTTTCTGATCCACATCCTCGCCTGCTTTTTTCATGTCCACAAATTGCATCAGTCCATAAGCGCTGAGCGCCTCGTGTCCGGGGTTGGAACCGAACCACTCATAACCCTTGTCTTTTGTTTCGAAGGTGATCAAACGTTTGTAGCCTTTATCGAGTAAATTGCTGGCGTAAAGAATTGTTTTATCGTCCTTGCTGTCGGTTGATTTTAAATAATCCAGTACCATTGCGTTCGGATAAGAGCTCATGGAAGTTTGCTCAAAGCAGCCGTAAGGTTCGCGTAAAATTCCTTCAACGCCTTTCATCAGGTCGGAAACCACATTCGGGTAAGCCGTGAATACTGCGCGCAGGGAGCCGTTCACAACCTTGTTCATTTCGAAAGAGAATTCTTTTTCTGCATTCTGACCGGAGAAAGAAGTGCTCACGGGGAATCCTTTCGGGGCAATTTTAATGCGTTGGGTAAAGGCGTCTCCTAAGCCGCAAGCTTTAAAACTGATGGTAAATTCACCGTAACCGATCTTATCCAGAACTTTATAATCCAGGTAGATTGTTTTTGCCTTACCCGGCATGATCGTTTGAACGGAAGGGATCTTTACAAGCTCCTTTAATCCATCGGGAGCGCTGATGGTGATTACACCGCCTAATGGAGCGCTTGTATTGTTCTTTAAGGTCAAAGGAATGGAGACATTGTCTTCTGTTGCTACTTCAACCGGGATCTTTGTGGTCATGGCAAAAGGCAATTGAGTGAAAAAATTCTTTTCTGTTCTTCCGATCGATCCATCATTGGAGATCCCTTCAACCGTGGTACGGAAGGAAGTAATGTCATCGGAAGTATAGAATTCAATTGTCTTTTTTCCTGTATTGCCTACCTCTACATTCGGGTTCCAGTAAATGGTGTTCCTGAAGTCCGTACGGGTTTCAACATTTTCTTCCTTGTCATAAACAGGAGCTGCAAACTGACGTGCGCGGTAATATAGCGCGCCATTCGCCTGCAGAGCGAGTTCACGGTTATTGTTAAGCAGCGGAGCTTTGAATTTATCGTCGCGACGATCGGCAACCTGAACCTCTTTCAGGTCTTCATCAGCATTTTCGTCAAGCTTTGCAGCTTTCTCTGCTACCTTTGCTTTATTCACAACATTCATTTGTGCTTTTCCTTCAGCGCGCTCCTCTTTTTTCTTATTTTGTTCCCACTGCTGTGGCATTCCCGGTACCTCTGCATCCATTAGCATTCCCTGCGCATTTCCCATTCCGTTCATTCCTCCTGCAAGCATGATCTCATCATTAGGCACGGCCTGCGGCACGTTCGCCGCTCTTGCACGATTCTTATACGCCGGCTTTTGATGACCGTAGCTGTAATTGTAGTATTGTTTCTTATACATGTACAGGTTCAGATTGGGATTGTAATCCTGAACGTAATGCGATTGCTGGTTATACCCCTCAGCATTGTAGATCAATGTTATGGGATTGGAAAGATCGGGGCGTTTGATCGCGAATTTTCCATTTGCATCGGTTTCAATTTCGGTACCACCTACTATTTTGACTTTTACATTCGGCATCGGTTTACCGCTGGAGCCATCGTATATAATTCCTCCAACAACAGCCTTTTCTCCTGCATAAGTAATTACCGGCGTATTTTCATCCATTACCTTTTCCCAGGTAAAGCGCCTCCAGCCGGCTGTCATCAATAAATAATCCAGAGCTTTATCCGACTTCTCCTCTTTTTTGTCAAAATAGAACCCTGGCTCTTCCACTTTATCTTTCAGGTCCTGTTCAAGCAATAGTTGAGAAAGTATATGTCCCGATTTGTCGTCGGCGAAAGAAAGAAGCTGATCGTTTACTACAGCCAAAGATAGATTTGCAGGCATGGGCAAGCCGCGCTCATCTTTAACGCTCAGGGTCATTTTTACTTTTTCGCGCGGCAGGTATTTTTCTTTTTCGGTTTCGACTGAGATATTCAGTTGCTTGTCTTTATTTACAAAGGTAAGTCGTTCCGCCCTTGCAATACCTTTGGAATCGAAGAGTGTGATCTGTGAAACGCCAACAGGGAAATTGGCTGTCGGGAAGGCGATCTTATTGCTTCCTTTCTTTGCATCGATTACCGTGGAGTAATAAATTTTACCTCTCACCTGTGCAACTAAAGAGAGTTCTTCCGTTTCTGTGGTTTTTACATTCACAAGTAGTTCTTCTTTACGGGAATTATCCACGTTCATCACATAACCGCGTTGCAATACTTCCGGAAGAGGAAAACTTTGTTCGATCCCTTCGGGTTTGGTAATTTTTACTGTGTATTTTTCGTTAGGCTGGGGATTGAAGCTGAAAGCCCCCATTCCCTGGTGGTAACTACTGAAGGAGGCAACCTGGCTTCCTTTTTCGGTAAGCACAATTCCTTCCACATCCGCGGGCTTATCAAATTCATTCAATGCTCGGAAAGCAATATTGTTTTCCAAACCGCTAACCAATTCACCGCCTTCGGGGAATATGGAGAATTGAACGGTATTCAGAACTATCGGAATGGAACGGGAAACGCTTTCCGTGCTTCCGTTGTAATTGATCATTACGTTGAGCAGTCCATCATTGCTGGAAAGTTTTTTAGGGAGATTAAATTTGATGTATTTGATTCCCTCTTCATCGGTTACATCGGCTTTTTCGAGGATCTTCTGTCCATCGAGGTTAGCAACGAATTTTATATCGTAATTACCAAGCGCTTTATTCTCGTTGGTATTCAACTCGAGCTTAGCGATCACCTCATCACCGGCGCCAAATGCCTTGCGCTCGAAATTCAGTTTCATTTTCAATGCGGGAAGAACTACGGCTTGTACCTGCAGCTCTTTTTCGAAGGCATTGTTCTCACCTTCATTTTTCATCCAGTTGGTATAGGCGCGGACCTTATACATGCCGCCGAGCGCTTCTTTGTCGAGTGCGAAATCGCCTGAAGCCTTGCCGTTCTTAGCAATGATATTGATCTTTTTTTCGATTGTTCCTTTAGGATTGATGAGTTCGATGTGAACGATATCGCTTTTATCGGAGGCTTTGAGATTTTGTCCTTCGCGGATATAAGCGGAGAGCCAGATACTTTCCCCGGGCTGGTAAAAAGGCTTATCGAAGTGTACGTAAACCCTGTCTTCGGGTAATTGCTCGTTATAGCCTGTAAGTTTTTGCTTGATTGACCTTATCAGGTCATTTTCCGAGGTGAGCTGGTAATACGATGCCGGTGCGATCCAGGCCAGTGAAAGAACAACAGCCCCTAATGCTGCGGTCTTTAACAGTTTTCGGGTGGGCGTATTTGTCATCATTTGTGGTGTTTTTTGGTTGATTTCCTCCTTTTGATGAGCGAGGTCGAAGGATTCCATAAAAATTTTTGAGGATTGTTCAGGTTGGGGTTTTGTAAGGATATGATTGAGTTTCGGTTCCCTAGTATCTCGGGTTTTATGCTTCGAAGCCTTTGAATCCGATTTGCTCTCACGATTTTGTGGGGTGACAGAATATTTCGGTAAATGATAAGCGAATGCAAAACAAAATATCCTTTTAAGATCTCAATAAACGATTGACAGCAGAGTTCGGTAAGCGGCATAGCCAGGAGTCAATTATCACCGTGGTTGACAATATTATTCATCAAACTCAAAGTACTCTTAAGTAAATTCGGTCATTTTTAAATGATTACTTACCTTTGACGTTAGTAACGTATTATGATAGTATCCTTCGGCGATAAAATAACTCAAAAAATTTGGGAGGGTGAGTGGACTAAAAGTTCTTCGATTGATATTCAAGATACGGCAAGACGTAAATTAAGAATGCTAAATAACTCTGTGGACATAAAGGATTTAATGATTCCACCGTCTAATAAACTGGAGAAATTAAAGGTACCCTCGGAGACTTTTATTCCATTAGAGTTAATAGCCAATGGCGAATAATTTTTCGATGGGAAAACGGAAATGCTTATAATGTTGAATTAATTGATTCACTGAACCAATGAAACGTTTAAAAAATATACATCCCGGGGAAATTCTCCTAGAGGAATTTCTTATACCGCTTGAAATAAGCGCTTACAGGCTTTCAAAAGAGATCTCGATTCCGCAAACACGTATTTCGGAAATTATTAAAGCTAAGAGACGCATTACCGCAGATACCGCATTGAGGCTTTCCAGATTTTTTGGTAATTCAGCCAAATTCTGGCTGGGACTTCAGGATGACTTCGATATTGAAAACGAAAAAAGAGCTAAGCAAAAAGACCTGAATTCGATCAGGGAACACGTTCGCCGTGCCGCGTGACAGCAATAATGTAAAGATAGCTCTGCTTAACCTACAAATACTCCGGTTCCACACCCATATTGTACAGCATAAAGGAATAAATATCCGTTTGCTCTTCAATTACTTTTGAGATCGGTTTTCCGGCGCCGTGTCCCGCTTTGCTTTCGATGCGGATGAGGGTTGGATTCGTGCTTTTATTTTTCTCCTGCAAAGTAGCTGCAAATTTAAAGGAGTGGGCGGGAACAACCCTGTCGTCGTGATCAGCTGTTGTGATCAGCGTAGCGGGATATTCAACGCCATCTTTCAGGTTATGCAAAGGAGAATAAGCGCGCAGGTAATTGAAATATTTCGCGCTGTCGCTGGAACCGTATTCCACCACCCAGCCCCAGCCTACGGTAAATTTATGGTAACGCAGCATGTCCATTACCCCAACTTGCGGTATGCATACTTTGCAAAGGTCCGGACGCTGCGTCATGCACGCACCGATGAGCAGGCCGCCACTTGATCCGCCCTGGATCGCCAGTTTCGCGGATGAAGGGTATTTCTCTTTGATGAGGTATTCCTGCGCCGCAATAAAATCATCGAACACATTTTGTTTGTTCAGTAACATTCCCGCTTTGTGCCAGGCTTCGCCGTATTCGTTCCCGCCGCGAATATTCGCAAGCGCGTAAATTCCGCCAGCGTCAAGCAAGGCGATCCGCGAAGCGCTGAAAGAAGGCCCCATACCGGCATTGAAGCCGCCATAAGCATAAAGCAGGGTAGGGTTGTTCCCATTCAGCTCAATTCCTTTTTTATGTACGATGTACATCGGAATTTTAGTGCCGTCCTTGCTCTGGTAAAATACCTGCTTCGTTTCGTAATTATCAGGATTGAATTTCACTTCGGCTCTTCTCCATAGTTCAGATTTCCCGCTGGCAATATCGTATTTGAATACCGCGGGCGGATAAGTAAAAGAAGCGTAGGTATAAAAAAGCTCTTTGTCATTCTTATCTCCGCCAAATCCCCCTGCTTCTCCCTGCCCGGGCAGCATGATCTCCCGCTCCGGTTTTCCCTGCAGGTCGTATTGATAAGCATGCGTTGCGACATCTTTCATGTACGTAACAAATAATTTTCCACCTGCTGTGGAAGCATTATCCATCAGCTCCGGTTTTTCAGGAATGAGATCTTTCCAGTTTTCCCGGGCTGGATTTTTCGGATCGACCAGGATCACCCGTTGGTTCGGCGCACCGTCATTTGTTTTCACCATTAGCTTATCGCCAACGCTCTCCAGGATGCCGTAATCGTAATCAAATCCCCTGAACAGTAAGCTGAATTCTTTTTGACCTGTAGAAAGATCCTTGCAATACACTTCCGTTCCCGAGGTACCGGCTGAGGCATAGATCAACAGGAACCTTCCATCCTCTGTTGTCTGCGCATTAAGGTAACGCTGCGGATTTTTTCTATCTTCAAATACAAGCGCGTCTTTTTCCTGTGGATCGCCGAGCTTGTGGAAATATACTTTGTGAAATTCATTGATGTTGGAATACTCCTTTCCTTTGCCCGGCGCGTCGTAACGGCTGTAATAAAATCCATCGTTTTTCCAGGCGGCCCCGCTGAATTTCACCCATTCCAGCTTATCGGATAATTCTTTTTGCGTGGTGATGTCGATAATACGAATGGTCTGCCAATCGCTGCCCGATTGGTTGATTGCGTAAGGCGCATAGCGGTTATCTTTTGAAAAATCAAGGAGATCCACTGCTGCGGTTCCATCGGAAGACATTTTATTCGGATCGAGAAAGATCTTTGGCTCTCCGTTCATTCCTTCCTGGAACCAGATCGTGCTTTGGTTTTGAAGCCCGTCGTTCTTACTGAAGAAAAAATAATTCCCGGCTTTAAAAGGAGAAAAATACTTCGGGTAATTCACCAGTTCGGTGATCCGTTTTTTGATCTTATCACGGAAAGGGATTGCCTGTAAGTAATCCCGGGTGGTTTTATTCTGGGCCTCAACCCAGGTCTTTACATTTGCAGCAGTATCAAATTCCAGCCAGCGGTAGGGATCTTCTATTTTAGTGCCGAAGTAATCATCAACCTGCGCGACCTTTTCGGTTTTCGGATAAACGATCTTAACAAGGTCAGTATTTTTTTTTCCGGGGTTTCCGCATCCGGCAATAATAGTAAGTAACAGGCAGGAAGAGTAAGCGCTTAGTTTTTTCATCTTTGTGTTTTGTAAAGCAAACCTAAATTAAAAACACTAGGAACACAAATAATCAAAGCTTTTTTTATAAGCGATATGCAACAGTTGGCGCAAACGATACGGTACTTGTTTCGTTGAATCCGGGAGAGTAAACTATTGAAATAAAAAACTGTTCCTTCCGGAATTGACATTATTTTGTAAAAAAAAACGCATCAGGCCGCAAAAGAGGCGACTACTTCGTCCAACTCTTTTATGGCTTCGCGGCAAACGCTTGTTATTTCAGTGATCATAACCGGAAGCGCATCCAGGTGACTTTGTTCGGAAGCATACTGTTCAGCCTCATTGATGACGTTTTTCAATTGCTTGATCCCAATGAAATCAACGGAAGGCTTGATCTTGTGAACCATTTCATACACAGTTTTCCAATTGCCGGATCTTACACCTTCTTCCAGCCTGTTTAGTGATTCTGAGGTTTGTGTTTTAAACACGCTGATCATTTGAGACATGATGGCAGTATCTCCATCGGTAAGCTCTTTCAATGCCTGAAGGTCCACTATTTTTTCCGGTCCGGCCTTTTTTTCGATGTGTTCTTTTGCCGGGCCTTGTTCGTTCGACTTCGGTAAAGGAACTTTATTTTTATGTACGATCGAATATATTTTTGAGTACAATACTTTTTGATCAAAAGGTTTAGAGATGTAATCATTCATTCCTGCTTCAAAGCACTTATCCGCTTCTCCGGTGATCGCATGCGCTGTCATTGCCATGATCGGCACATTGCATTTCGGAGGCGTCATTTTCTCGCGGATGTGACGTGTTGCCTCATAGCCATCCATTTCAGGAAGCTGAATGTCCATCAGGATAAGATCGTAATCTTTCTTCTCTATTTTCTCTACAGCGATCAGGCCGTTATCAGCCACATCTACCTTGCACTTCCAGTCGCTGAGGACTTTTTGTGCCAAGATCTGGTTAAAATGATTGTCTTCCACTAACAGGATCTCCAATCCTTCGATTCCTCCTTCATCCATTTCTTTTTCTTTTGTGTCTTTCTTTTTTATCACCCGCTCTTTCTCCAATCCAAAGCCCAGGTTGAAGCTGAATACAGATCCTTTCCCTACCTCACTTTGAACTGAGATCGATCCTCCCTGTGCCTCTATCAATTGTTTTACAATAGTAAGGCCAAGGCCGCTGCCTCCGTACTTTCTTGTTGTATCGTTCGTCGCCTGGGTAAACCCTTCGAATATGGCGGACAATTTATTTTCCGGGATCCCGATACCTGTGTCGCTAACAGAGAACTTCAGCTCAACATTGTCTTCGGTTTTATTTAATAATTCAACCTGAAGCTTTACTTCTCCTTTTTCCGTGAACTTGACGGCGTTCCCCATCAGGTTCAGCAGGATCTGGTTGAGCCGTGTAGGATCTCCGAGTAAGCGGTCAGGGATGTTCTCTGCTATTTTGGTGGATACGCGGATGTTTTTCTCAATGGATTTCTGCAGAACGAGCTCGGTTAGCGTCGAAATTAATTGTGATAAGTGGAAATCAATCTTTTCAAAAGTAATTTTTCCGGATTGTACTCTTGAAAAATCCAGGATATCGTTAATGATCACGAGCAAGTTCTCACCTGAAGTTTTAATGGCGTCGATGTATTGTTTCTGATCGGTATTTAAGGAAGTTTTGAGCAGTAATTCTGTAAATCCGACAATCGCGTTCATGGGGGTCCGGATCTCATGGCTCATGTTAGCGAGGAACTGTTCTTTTACGGCCATTGTTTCCTCCAGTTGCTTTTTCGCCTTCATCAGTTCGTCAAGCGCCTTATTGCCTTTCATCAATGAGTGCTCTGCAACTTTATTGGCAAGGATCAGCTCTTCTTCGATCTGTTTGCGCAGGCTGATATCGGATCCGATTCCAATGATCCGTTCTACTTCTCCGTTCTTACCAAGTACAGGAGTAAGCGTAGTGAGCATCCAGTATTCGGTATTGTCTTTTGCAAAGTTCCGGTGTTCATGGGTCATCGGTTTTTTTGTGGACACAACTTTTGCGTAAAGCGCTTTTTGATCGGAAATTTCTTTTTCATTTCCATGCTTCAGTATTTCACCACTGGTGTTCTTTACATCTTCCAGTCCATAACCGCTCAATTTGGTAAAGCCTTCATTTACCCATTCTATTTTTCCCTCCTTATCGAGGATAACAACCGAGTTAAATGATTTGGTTGCTGCAAGCACCAGCTTTTCCAATTCTTCTTCATGGAGCCGTTCCGTAACGTCCTGGCCTGTGCCGAGCATTTTAATTACTTTGCCCTGCTCATCTGTTATAACTTCGCCGCGCGATTGTATGGTGCGAACCGTGTCGTCTTTCCGCAAGATGCGGTGATAAAAGTTAAAGGGGGTCTTATGCTTCAGCGATTCCTCAATGATCTTCTTCGCCAGTTTCCTGTCTTCCGGGTGTATGAGTTCTATATAGTTCTCAAAATTGGGCTTAAATTCCTCATACGATCTGCCAAAAATATTATAAAGTTCATCCGACCAGCTGATCGTGTTATTGATAAGGTCCCATTCCCAATTGCCGATATGTGCAAG
>JBJMLS010000060.1:0-14321 GCA_045805185.1 Bacteroidia bacterium
CATTTCGCAACTCCGTTCCTGATGCAGGAGTTATTGGAGAAGGAAGGCGTTAAAGTGGTGAATGATAAAATTGTGGATTTTGAAAAGAAGTTCTGGGATCCGGCCATTGAATTGGCCCAGTAATAATTGTTTAATTTCTTGATGATGCAAAAACTCAGGTTTGGAAAATACAGGCATTATAAGGGAAACCTGTACGAAGTAACCGGACTTGCATAGCGAAACACTTGAGGAAATGGTAGTTTATAAGGCCCTTTACCCTTCCGGAGCGGAGAATTTATGGGTAAGGCCGCTGGCCATGTTTACAGAAACTATTCAGATCCGTGGAAAAGCAATAAAGCGTTTTGAGTATATGGAATAAGGCATGAAATAAAATTCAAACAAAAAAAATCCCGGAGTTTATTCCGGGATTTTTACTTTAGGATTGAATCTATTTATTGATTTTTGTTTGAGAAGACTGGCTCTTCACTACTGGCTTAGCAGTTACGGGAAGTTCCCCGATCGCTTTTCCAAAACGCTCATCCGCAAATTCCAACAGGTAAGGTCCCATTTGCTGGTCAGCACGATTGGCAACAACAGTATAGGAGAATTTCACATTAGAGTTCCCACCTGCAAGTTCAACCACATCGAAGCCCCTGCCTGTTTTATTTTCTACATAAACTCCTTTGCAGTCCCCTTCAAGCTGAACAAATACGCGTAAGGGGTGCTTGTCGTTTACAGTGATATTTTTAGCAAGAGTTGGGTCAAGATCAATATGAGTACGGCCATTCACCAGTTGTCCCGCGCCGTAATCCTGGAATAAATTTTCAGGAGCCTCAGGACAGCTCAATACAACCATTTTGCCATTCACATCCTCAACTGTTGTATTCACAGTACCGACACCTTCTATTTTACGCGCAGTTGTTCCGTTTCCGGTAACACCTCCATTGGTTAAAGCGGCAACATGCGCCCATACCGAGAACGAGGGGGTAGGAGTGGCGCCGTTACTTCCTGAAGTAAAGTAGCCTCCTTCGCGAAGCACCGCACCCGTTGTTAATGTACTTACCGCAGCGCCATGAACGCCTACAAAATTTCCTGTACCTCCCATACCGGCACCATTATTCGGAACAATGGTCGCCGCCAGAGCATTACCTGTACCAAATACTCCTGTACCAATGGCGCTTGAGTTAAAACCTGCGACAGGAAATGCAAGATTTCCATTTGCATAACCGGCTACACCATCTGAACCATTAGGAGAATTACCTTCTACAGCATATCCGCCAAAAGTATTTCCTGTATTTAAACCTAACACGGCATCACCTGCTCCGTTTGTATTTTCTCCATATAAGCCTGCGCCCGGACTGGATGTGCTGTAACCATCGATCGCATATCCTCCCAAAGCCGAAGTATTCGCCTGGGCTCCGGTAGTGGTTGCATTACCGTAAACAGAGAAAACATCTCCGGCCTGGAATGAAATATTGTTAACCGCTACGTTACCTGCGCTCATAATTCTTAAACGCTCAATTGCATTTGTACGTGCGGCAAAATCAGCAGCATTTGTAGTTCCTATATAATCGGTTCCTGATATAATACCTCCATTGCCGCCTACCAGCCATGCTCTGTTAGTGCTTGTAACTGTAGCCGGTTGTGTTGTAACTACTACAAGATTCCCGTTTGCATTGAAATTATCTGTAGAGATAGACCAGGTTGGTCCGGTTGCACCTGTAGCTCCCGTTGCACCTGTAGGTCCTGCTGGTCCAATTGGTCCTGTAGCTCCGGTTGCCCCAGTAGGTCCTGCCGGTCCAATTGGTCCTGTGGCTCCTGTAGCTCCCGTTGCACCTGTAGGTCCTGCTGGTCCAATTGGTCCAATTGGTCCTGTAGCTCCTGTTGCCCCGGTAGGTCCTGCCGGTCCGATTGGTCCAGTAGCTCCTGTTGCACCTGTAGGTCCTGCCGGTCCGATCGGTCCTGTAGCTCCCGTTGCCCCGGTCGGTCCTGCCGGTCCGATTGGTCCTGTAGCTCCCGTTGCACCTGTAGGTCCTGCTGGTCCGATTGGTCCTGTAGCTCCAGTCGCACCTGTAGGTCCTGCCGGTCCGATTGGTCCTGTAGCTCCCGTCGCGCCAGTAGGTCCTGCTGGTCCGATTGGCCCTGCCGGTCCGGTAGCTCCGGTAGCGCCAGTTGCACCAGCACAATCCAATGCGTTCCATGCGGCATCGCCGTTTGTATCTTCAGCAGGATCATTAATGCCATTTCCATTCGCGTCCCAGCAGTTTATTCCGTTTGTTCCTGTTCCGCCGCAGTCGAGTGTATTAAAAAAGCCATCGCCGTTTATATCTTCGGAGGCATCATTGACACCATTTCCGTTTGTATCCCAGCAGCTAACTCCGTTCGTTCCGGAAGCGCCCGGGGCGCCTGCAACTCCGTTTGCACCGGCTGCGCCCGCGCAATCCAATGCGTTCCATGAAGCGTCACCATTTGTATCTTCAGAAGGATCGTTGATACCATTGCCATTTACATCCCAGCAGTTTATTCCGTTTGTTCCATTGGCGCCGGCTGCACCTGGAGCGCCAGGACTACCCGCCGCACCAGCCGCACCAGCAGCGCCCGCGCAATCCAATGCATTCCATGCGGCGTCACCGTTTATATCTTCGGAAGGATCATTTACACCGTTGCCATTGGTATCCCAACAGCTGATTCCATTTGTACCGTTTGTACCATTAGCGCCTGCTGGTCCTGCAGGGCCAGCGCTGGAACACATCGATTGCCAGGTGCTTATGGATTGGTTCCAATAAAAGAAACAATCGAAATTTGTATCGTATACCAATAATCCGTCAGTTGGAGCTGTAATTGCAACACGTTGCGCTGTAGTCATCCGTGGAGCAAGCATACCTTTGGAAGTAGAGCTGACATCCAGCATCGCTGAAGCATTGGGTGTAGTGGTGCCAATGCCAACGTTATTCTGTGCAATTATTCCATCGGAAAAAGCCAAAATAAAAGAAGCGGCAAGAATAAGTTTAATTTTTTGTACCAATAGTCTCATGATCTAAGTTTTTGGTTTAATAAAATGAGCTACTAAAATAGAGGAATTTTGTTGAGAAACAAAAAAATATGACGGGTTTTGACAGATAATTAGCCAAAAATATCCGATAAGGATAAAAAAGTGTACGATTAATTAGCTGGATAAGAACAAAAAATCAACTGGTATTCAGCTCTTGTCAAAATGCGGGCTTTGCTGAGGAATAATCTATTCCCTGGTTTTGTTCCAGGTTTTGTATGTGTCCTGCTGCCGGGGCCTGTCAGGCTCAACCTCACGTAAGGGTTCGCAGGGTTTTAGCGTGGCGTAACAATCTGCGGGCAATTGCTGATACAATTGAGTTCCTTTTGTTTTCCATGCGATCATCTCGTCGCTAACGTCTTTGATAATTTTAGCCGGACTTCCCACAACTACTTTTCGTTCCGGGATCTTCATTTCTCCGGGTACAAAACAAAGGGATCCTATGATGCAATTGTCGCCTATTTCCGCATTATCCATAATTACGGCATTCATTCCTACCAGCACATTTTTTCCAATTGTTCCGCCATGAACAATCGCACCATGGCCAATGTGAGCAGCTTCCTTCAACAGTACCGTTGTGCCGGGGAACATGTGAATAGTGCAATTTTCCTGCACGTTGCAACCGTCTTCGATAATGATCTGGCCCCAGTCTCCACGGACAGCCGCACCCGGACCGATATATACATTTTTTCCAATGATCACATTGCCTGTAACGCAGGCCTGTGGATGTATAAAACTGGATTCATGCACAACCGGCCGGTACCCGTTAAATTCGTAAATCATGTTGGTTCTGTTAATAAAAAATTGCTGCTTATGCTCTTTCAATGATCACTGCATAGCCCTGGCCAACGCCAATACACATGGTAACAAGGGCATATCGCTTATTTTGTTCCTGCAGCTGAATTGCAGCTGAATTGAGCAGGCGTGCTCCGCTCATTCCCAGGGGGTGACCTAATGCAATGGCTCCTCCGTTAGGATTGACCCTCGGATCATTATCCGCTAAACCCCAGGTGCGTGTACAGGAAAGGGCCTGTACGGCAAAGGCTTCGTTAAGCTCAATAATATCCATGTCTTTCATGGAAAGGCCTGCGTTTGCAAGCGCCTTTTTGCTTGCTTCCACGGGTCCAATACCCATAATACGCGGTTCCACTCCGGCCACGCCAGCTGAGACTATGCGCGCCTTTGGCTGAAGATTGTATTTTTTAATAGCCTCTTCTGATGCAAGCAATAATGCAGCGGCTCCGTCATTCAGGCCAGAGGCATTTCCCGCTGTTACCGTACCATCCTTACGGAAAGAAGGTTTTAATCCGGATAGAATTTCAAGCGATGTGCCGGGTTTAATAAACTCATCTTTATCAAAAATTTTCGCTTCGCCTTTTTTCTGCGGAATCTCTACCGGAACGATCTCCTTTGCCAGGCGGCCCGATTGCATTGCTTTCGCAGCTTTTTGCTGGCTCCAGAGAGAGAAACTGTCCTGGTCCACGCGACTGATCTTATGAAGATCGTTGAGGTTTTCCGCGGTTTCTCCCATAGCATCAACACCGAACATTTCCTTCATTTTCGGATTAATGAAGCGCCACCCGAAACTACTATCGAACATCTGCGCATCTCTTCCAAAAGGACTTGAAGTTTTGGAGATCACCCAGGGACCGCGCGTCATATTTTCCACGCCGCCCGCAATCATCAATTCCGCCTCACCGCATTGAATATACCGCGCCGCTGCCATTGAAGCGGAGAGACCGGAAGCACAAAGGCGGTTCACTGTTTCACCGGGAACTGATACCGGTAATCCGGCAAGGAGCAGCGCCATTCGGGCAACATTGCGGTTATCTTCCCCGCTTTGATTCGCGCAGCCAATTATCACATCGCCCACTTCACTCCAATTGACCGAGCCATTACGCTCAACCAGCTTTTTTAATACGAGCGCAGCAAGATCGTCTGTGCGGACAGTTGAAAGCGTCCCTCCGAAATTTCCAATGGGGGTCCGAACTCCATCGATTATATAAGCATGTTTCATAAATACCTTATTTCAATAATAAGATACAAATATACGAATTCTATTTGCGGAATAAGTTCCACAAGTCCCGCTCCGCTGAGTGAAAGATGAGTTTGAAGAGAAGAGATTTTAACTGCTCAATAATGAGAATCGCTGTAGGCCTCAATAACACATGGGTTTAAGAGAAACAGGATGCAATTACCATTCTTTCGCGGTGCGGTAAACAGTTCCTTTGAACAGTGCAACCGTACGCTGATCCTGATTAGTGACCTTTACCTGGTATACCGCTATTTTATCCGAGATGCTCAACTGCTCAGCGCTTGCCGTAAGAATATCGTTTTCTTTAACCTGTGCAGTATGCGAAATTGAAGTTTCAATCGATACGCTTTTTCTTCCATGGGAATTGGAAGCAAAGGCCAATGCGCTGTCGGCAAGTGAATAACTTATACCTCCGTGAGCGATCCCGAAACCGTTCAGCATTTCTTTTCGGATCTTCATTTTTACGGAACAGGATCCCTCTTCAACATGAAGTATTTCTATGCCCAGCCATTTGCTGAACAGATCCCCATTGTACATGGTCTGAATCACCTGTTTTGCTTTTTCTTCCATTGTGTAAAACTACAAAAATTGACGACTATTATTTCATAACAGGCTGTTGAAGTTTGATACTATCTTCCATCCTTGATCCGATCTCGGGCAATGCTTCAAAAAGCTGAACGAAGGAATCGATCACAAAATAAGTTTCCTGTAAAACATCTGTGCGGAACCCGGTTTTAAAAATTTCGCTGATGTCAAAATTTTTCTTTTCTGATGCTGACGACAATGCATTACGGGTTTCTCCGGGGGATGAAATTATACCAGCGCCATATACTTTTAATTGACCTTCTTCACGGATAAGGCCGAATTCGATGGTGAACCAATACAATTTTCCAAGCAGTTCTATCGCCATCGGATTATCAATATGCTTCATGGCAAGTTTCCCTATCCCTTCGAAAAATTTGCAATAACTTATGTTGCTTAGCAGCGGTACGTGTGCAAACACATCGTGGAACATATCGGGCTCTTCCAGGTAATCGAGTTGTTGCATGCTGCGCAGCCAACAGGTTGCAGTAAATTTTTTCTTTGCCAGTAACGCGAAAAATTCCTGCTGAGGGCTGATATTGGGAACGGTATGCAATCCCCAGCCGCTTGACTCTTTTAAGATCTCATTGATCTCTTTAAAGTCGGGAATTTTCTCCCTTCTGAATTTAACTATTCTGAGGGCTTCTATAAAGTCGTGTGAAACCTTTCCCTGGAGATTTTCCATTTGCCGGTCGAAAAGAATTTTCCATACTGAAAAGTCTTCTGCCGTGTAATTGCCATACTGTTGCTGTGTGGGCCGTGTTGTCATTTTTTTTTGTTTTTAGATGAATGAAAAGGAAAGCCCGGAACTTTTCGGAACCGGGCTTGTATAGGTGTTAAAGAATTTGCCTGCTATTTATACATGACCTTATCGTTCCGGTTGAGGTGTGGACGATAATAATAAGAATTGGTATGTAATGCGAATTGCATGAAGCAAATGTACAATAATTTTCAAAATGACAAGATCAATTTATGGGCTCTTCCTTACAGTGGCAGATGACATCTTTGACCGGCGCTACATACTTATAATCCTTGTCAGTTGTTTCGCGCATATAGACGAGTTTCAATTGTGCGATCTTCCTATCCGGATGTTCGCGGTTCCATTTCCGGAACAGGTACCTGCAATAATAGGCGCGTGGATGCTCATTAACGGCTAGCACTACGTTTTCCCCAAACTTTCTCCACCGGTCATTTTCAATGTAATTAAGCACGTTGAGCGGTTTGCTGTAATCTGCGGGAAGTCCGTTGCGGTTAATATCGATCAGGGAAGAATCACGCGTTGCGCCTTCCATCACAAACCATCCGTCTTCTTTCAACACAGAGGGTGAAAACATGTTCCAGCATTGTTCAAGGCGAAGCACATTCCCGATCCACCGGAATTTTTCTGAAACTGCAAGTCCGGAACCCTTGATGCCGCTGAGGTTCCAAAGGAGGCAGAAGGAGATGATAAACAGGAGGAAAGAATTGCCCGCGAGGCGCAGGTAGAAATTATCTTTTATTGAATAAAGATTTCGATAGCCTGTGGGAGCTCTCTTTTTTACAAAGAAGGATAGGAGTAGAGCTTTAAGCCATCTGATCATATTAGCAAAACGTTTTTCTATTTTATCCATGAGCGGCGAAGGAAGAAGTCCGATCGTGGTTATTATTCCGATAAGAAAAAATAAGCCTACAAACAAAGTGAGAGAGATTCCCAGGTGAAGAGAAAGTAGCGCGATAATGCCCGATGTTCTGAAAAAAGAATTGAAAAAAGGCATAAGTAATAAACAAGGGGCTATGAGCTCGGTACAATAGGATAAGTGGGTCAGGAATTTCAGCAGTTGTTCATGAGGATAAATTACTTTACCTAAGGGCAATACCAGCTGGTCAAGGCTGAAGGCGTAATACAGGGCGCTTCCTTCTTCGTGCCATTCAGCAGAGGTTTTAAGGAGAGCTGAAAAAAAATAAACCGAGAAGACAAGCATTCCGAAGCCGAGGGCGGGAAATGTAAAGCAGGAGTTATCGCTTAGTGTACCAGTGCTTTTTAAGCTATCCAGCGAATACCGTTTTCCCCAGGGAAGGAGCATTCCCCAGAATAATGTGAGCCTCAGCAGGTCATCACCTCCCTGTTCTATTAAAGGATTTCGTGCCTGAAGCGAACACAGCAGGATCCAGCTAGCAAGGGTCGCTAATCTGGTTTTATAACCCAAAAATAACAGAACCGCGAAAATGAAGGAACAGGAAAATAAAAAAACCTGGAGATTCAGGTTCCCGCTGAGCGAATGAAATGAAAAGTTAAGCGGGTTACTGTAGAACGGGAGGTCCCGTACGGGCATCACTCCCTCATCTGTATAGTGAGCAATAATTGAGTTTGCCCGAATGATAAGATCAGTGATAAGAATTATTCCTATGCCCGCCCGCATTAATGCCAGCGCTCTGAGGTCGAGCGAATACTGTCTTTTGAACCAGGCATATATCTTATCGTATAACTGCACAAGGCGAAAATAAAAAAGGCAGAATAGATTCTGCCTTTGCTTAAATTAAAAATGATCAGTTTATGGACACTGAACGGTGCCCTTAAATAAAGCGGTGGAAGTACCGTCGCTTGCAGTGATGCCATTACCGGACGTAAATGTTGCCTTAACTTTACCTGAAACAAGGGTAACCGCAACCACTCCTGAAGAACCGGTAAAAGTTGTCGATCCTGCAAAAGATGCATTGCATTGACCAGCGGTTGGCGTGGTAGTCACAACGCTGTAATTTCCAGCTGTAGGAGTGCCCAAAAATGAGATCGTATAATTATAGCTTCCAAATGCTCCGCTTAAAACGAACTGACCGCTTGTTGTAAAACAAGGATTAGCTGTAGCGCTTGAATAGGCTCCGCCGTTAACAGAAACCGTATTGGTAGTTGGTGTGGTAGTGGTTGTGCCGGTACCCGCTGTAGTACCACTGTTACCGGTAGATCCGGCCTGGGTAGTATAGGTAACCGCGATACCGTCGTTATCTTCTTTTTTGCAGGCGAAGAAAATACTGGCAGTGACAATTGCAGCTGCAAGAAATGTGAATACGCTTTTTTTCATTTTTTTATAAATAAGATAGTAGAAGTCAAACTGATAAAACCAATGCAAGGTATAACCTAAAAATATAAAAAGCAAATAATGGACTTATAATTTTATTCCCTGCACCGACCTTTTTAATAAAACGCAGGGCCTGTAGCGGTCCTCGGCATATAATTCCCTTAGCTCCTCCAATTGATCCAGTACTTTGGCTTTGCCGATCTCATCGGCCCATTGAAGCAGTCCTTTAGGATAGTTTACGCCTTTGACCATGGCCAGGTCAATATCCTCTTTAGCAGCAATGCCGAGGTATAAGGCATCATAAGCCTCATTGATAAGCATGGAAATGATGCGCATAAATATTTTTTCCCCTAGCGCGCTATCTCTGACCGGTTCAGGCGCTTTGGAATTTTCCGAATAGTCATAAAAGCCTTTTCCACTTTTTCTTCCGAAAAATTTTGCCTCTACCAATCTTTTCTGACACAAAGCAGGTTTAAAGCGTGGATCATAGTAAAATTGTTTCCATACGGTTTCTGTTACGGTGTAATTAACATCATGCCCGATCATATCAGTCAGTTCAAAGGGACCCATTTTAAACCCGCCGATCTCTTTCATTGCCCAATCAATAGTTGCAATATCCGCGATCCCTTCCTCGTAAATTCGCATGGCTTCGCCGTAAAACGGACGGGCGATCCGGTTCACAATGAAACCGGGAGTATCTTTACACACTACGGTAACCTTCCCCCAGCTATCCACCAGGTTCTTGCAGGCAATTGTGGTCTCCGCGCCGGTCGCGATGCCCGGTACAATTTCTACTAAAGGCATTAAGGGCGCTGGATTGAAGAAATGAACGCCAATAATCCGTCCGGACTTTGTGCAGGCCGATGCAATAGAAGTGATCGAAAGGGAAGAAGTATTACTGGCCAGTATACAATTGTCTGTAACCAGCTTTTCCAGTTCCGCAAATACTTTTTGCTTGATTTCAAGGTTCTCAACAATAGCCTCAATGACGAGTCCGCATTCCGCGAAGCTATCCAATGAATCCGCATAACGTGTACGATCCTTTATTCCCTCCGCGTCTTCCGGTTTTAATTTTTGCTTTTCTACAAGCTTAGCAAGCGTTGATCTGAGTCCCGCTTTTGCTTTATCGAGCGCCGCCTGGTTGTTGTCATAGATAATGACCTTATGTCCCGCGCTTGCTGCTACCTGCGCGATACCGCTACCCATGGCCCCGGAGCCGATTATTCCTATGGTACTTTGTTTAGAAAGCATATCTTTTTAGATCTAGTTTAATATTAACTACTGCAATAATTCAGTGCTTCTGCGGCAAGCTCTTTCCATTCCTTTTTATGACTTGCTTTAACCTGCACCCATTCTTTCATGGCCCTGCCTTTTCCGGACGGATCAAATAATTTCGAGCCTTTAAGGTCCAGCGCTTTTTTATGGTGATCACCGCCAAGTTTAAATACCATTTCATCTTCAAAGAAACAGGCAAAAGCTTTTCCATTAACTTTAATGCAGGGTTTTCCGAACATCTGGCTCAGCTCGATGCTCTTATCCTTTTTACCGAGGTCAGCTGCAATCTTTTCAAAATCCTCTCTGTTCTTTTCCATTGTTTATTCTCCCCTGAATACAGGCTTGCGTTTTTCTAGAAAGGCATTGACGCCTTCGTTATAATCGTAGGTTCCGGCAGCTATCACCTGTTCATTTCCTTCAGCGCTCAGTTGCTGTTCAAGGCTGCTGAACATAGCCTGATTGAGTAATTTTTTTGTCAAGCCGATTCCCCTTGTTGGCATTTCAGAGAGCGTTGTCGCCAATTGAAATGCTTCGTTTTCAAGATCTCCATCGCTAATCACTTTGTAGATCATTCCCATCTTTTCCGCATCCGCCGCACTTACTTTATCTCCCAGCATCATCAATGCAGAAGCTTTTCCGAAACCCACGAGCCGTGGCAGAAAAAATGTTCCGCCGCTGTCAGGGATCAGCCCGATCTTGCTGAATGCCTGAAGAAAAGCTGCGGAAGTCCCTGCTACTACCACATCACAAGCGAGTGCAATATTGGCGCCCGCCCCCGCGGCGATACCATTTACCGCGCATACGATTGGCTTTTCAATGGCTCTTATTTTTTTAATGATTGGATTGTAATGTTCTTCAACAATACGTTTAATGCCCGGTCCATTCGCATCCATTGCCTCTGCCAGATCCTGCCCGGCGCAAAAGGCCTTTCCCATACCTGTAAGGTAAATGCAGCGCACGTTCTTGTCCGCAGCCGCTGAATCCAGCGCTTCCTGCAGCTGAAGCGCCATATCACGGTTAAAACTGTTAAATTTATCAGGACGGTTCAACACAATTCGTGTTACCATATTTCGTTGTTCTGTTAATATATAGCTCACCTTTTTGTTGTTTTGTGATGTAAATATATTTATTTTTCAAGAAGCCCCGATGGAAACCTGTGTTCAGTCAGTAAAAAAGAAATTCCTGTTACTGCTCGTTTCAGCGACTTGTTTCAGCGCGCAGGCTCAACTCAGCAGCCTGGAGAGCTTTGGCGAATATAGCGGGGTCTGCAATCCCGGGATAAAATGGAATGCCACGCACGCCTTTGGGATCAGGTTCAATCAAAAGATTGGCTGGACCTGGAGCGGAAATATAGCTCTCGGATCAAGCATTACCAATTTCAACATATCGCCCCGAACGCCGAATTTCCTTACCGATTTGAGTAACCGGTATAACTTTCTTCAATTGGGAATGAATTATCATATTCTTACGGCGCTCCGAACGTTAAGAGCCGGGTGGTCAGGAAGTAAATGGTCGAATAACATAGCTCTGAAGGGGTTCAAATGGTATCTATGCGGAGGCGTGGAATTCTTGCAATTGAAACAAACTACGGATAAACTCAGTTATTCCAAAGTGAGCAATATTTATTCCGGGACCGGTTTTGAGATCTATCGCCTGGGAAAAGGCTCTTTCAGAAAGTTCCCGGCATTTGTTCCTTATTCAGAGTTCAGGTATTACAGGAATATTTCGGGCGGATATTATCCGGCTGATCAATACAATGTGATCTTTGATAAGATCTCAATAATCCTTGGAGTGAAATATACTTTCGGACTGCCCGGTCAATAATTATTTCAGCTTATCCGGAAAGATCCTCCTTGAGATCGAGGGACTTTCCTGTTCCGTAAATGTACCGGCATTTGAATTGCGCACATCCTCGATGCTGTAAAATGCATTCGGTTGAAATTTATGGATCAGTCCGATCACCTGCTTTTTATTGACGCGCTTTACTACGGTAAAAATAAGCGTTACCGGCCCATTGGCGCCATGACCGTTTACGATGGTAATTCCGTGGTGCTGCTTTTTAAATTCATGAACCAGCTCGCTGCAATCCTTATCCGAAATGATGCGAATGATCTGCATGCCAAGAGCTAATCGTTCTTCGATCATCATTCCGCACCAGGTACCCATGGCAAATCCTCCCGCCCAGGCGATGAAGCAGGCGACATTGTTGAGGTTGCTGAAGATCTGGCGCATGGCGATCAGCCAGATCATTACCTCAATGAATCCGAGAAGAGGAACAATTTTTTTATAACCCTTGGAAACAAAAATATGGCGAAGGGTAGCAAGGGTGACATCAGAAAGACGGGAGAGAAAGATCAGGAGTGGAAGGATGATCCAGTTAAAATAGTCAAAGCCTGCTGTAAGGTTCATTTGATACAAAAGTACCTGCTGCCGGTACAAGTTATGCGATGAGGCTTTTTACTTTTCAAACCGCTATTGTTTAAATCCTGTACTAAAGCTTTGTATTTAACGTTTTTAATATGAGGAAATTTACACTATGCAGGAAGAACCCGCAGTGAAGCAAACGTCAGTATTCTGGAAGATCATCCGGAGATTCTTCCTGTGGACAACAATCTCTTTTTTTATCCTGGCCGGAACTGTCGTAATTATAGCCTACGCTTATGAAGATGATGCAAAACTGGCAGTGATCAGCGAGCTGAACAGACATTTGAATGCGGAAATAAAAGTAGAGCCCCGGAACATTGATTTTACTATTATCAAAAGCTTTCCCAATGCAGCGGTAGAATTCAAGGATGTAATGGCTTACGAAGCGCTGAAAAAAGAAAAGCGCGATACACTTTTTACTGCGGGAATGATCTCGCTTCAGTTCAACCTTCTTGATATTTTCAATGGGAACTACCGTGTTAAAAAGATCAAGCTGAACGATGCTGTTCTTAATCTTAAAGTAGATAAGCATGGGAAAGAAAATTATATCTTCTGGAAAACGGATAGCGTTCCCGGATCCGCGGAACAGGCAGCAGTATCTTTCAGGCTTGAGAAGATCGCACTGAAGAATATAAAAGTAAAGTACCGGAACAGGCAGGCCCTCATCAGAGTATTTTCTACAATAGACGAGGCTCTTATAAGCGGAGAGTTTTCGGAGAGCAATTACAGCTTAAAAAGCGAAGGTAAGCTGGTTGCTGAGGAATTTAGTATTGAAAAGCGCGAACTGCTGAAGCAGAAGAACCTGGATTATTCCTTTGATATTGATGTGAAAGGAAATAAATATGTTTTTAAGAACGCCGATCTTGCTATCAATAAGCTTTCACTTTCCGCCAGCGGCTCTCTTGAATCCAGTGATTCAGTTATGGCAGCTGACCTCAACCTGAAAGGAAAGAACATCGATGTGCGTTCCACCCTTTCCCTTTTGCCGAGGGTAGAGCAAGACAAGCTAAAGGATTATCAAAGCGACGGGCTGTTCTATGTGGATGCTAAACTGACCGGCAACCTTAAACGGCTTTCTTCCCTTTTCATTCAGGCTGAGTTCGGGATCCAGAATGCTGTTATTACTTATCTGCCGGATGGGACAAAACTCGAAAAGGTTAATCTCAATGGGCGATACATGAAAGACAATATGCATCCCGAAAAGCTCGAGCTGAAAAATATTTCAGGTTTGCTGAAGAATGAGGCGCTCAATGGTAATTTTTCCATGACTAGTTTTAATGATCCTTATATTGAGCTGGAAGCAAAGGGGAGCATCCTTCTCGAGGATCTGCAGCGTTTTTATCCCATCGATACCATCTCTGCTGTTTCGGGCGGACTAAAGTTCAATGTTTACATCAACGGTTCTGTAAACGAACTAAAGAATAACTTTTCAGAGCATAACGAGCATTCACATGGTGAAGCGGAATTTACCAATGTGAAGCTAAAATTCAAGCACGACGAAAAGGAGATCCTCATCCCTTCAGGTAAGCTTTCCCTCCGGGGCTCGGATATAATGGCTGAGAATATTGTAATGCGATCAGGAAAGAGCGACGCCGTGATCAACGGAGACCTGCAGAATTTCATAGGATGGCTGTTGAAGGATGAGCAGCGTCTTAAAGTTACTGCAAAGCTGGAATCAAAATTTATTTCAGTGGATGAGCTGCTTGCCGATCCGGAAAGTGGTTCAGGCTCATCAAGACCTTATGAATTACAGGTAAGCGATAAGATCGATCTCGATCTGCAGTTGAAGGTGGCGGAGACAAAGCTTGGCAAATTTGAGGCAGGTTCCATAATGGGGAACTTAAAGGTCAGGGATAAAAAGATCTTCACGGAAAACCTTTCCCTCGAAACAATGGATGGGGACCTTACTTTCACGGGGATCATA
>JBJMLS010000061.1:0-29701 GCA_045805185.1 Bacteroidia bacterium
GATATATACGTCTATCCCAGACCCGGCTTCGATGGCGGGGTTTTCAGGGATCATCCAAAAGTAAAGATAACCGAGGCGCCCTTAATGGATATTTCTTCTACCTTTATCCGCAAAGCCATCAGGGAAAAAAAGCAGCCCTCTTTCTTCGTGCTTCCTAACGTATGGGAATACATAAAAGAAATGCATTTTTACGAAAAGGAGTAGCCCCGCTTGATTTTTATGGATTTCTTATAGTATATTTGTCACAGAATTTTTACTGCCAAAAGTTGGCACTAAGTTTTTTTATTTTATATTTGATAAAATTAAGCCACCGCACGTATGGAAAAGAGAATAAAAGAGATTAAAAAAATGCTTGCCGACCAGATTAAAGGAGCAAGGCGAATAATGAAGGAACTGGAATACCTTCGCAGGAATGCAAGAAAAAGATCAGGAAAAAGCCCAAGCAGTACAGGAAAAATGCTGAAGATACCGAATGGACAGTGGAACGATTTTGTTTTTGACACGATCGGAAAAACAGGTAAGCTTCATACCGGTCCGATGCTGGTGAAAATGGCGCATTCCAAGCTGAAGAAAAGCATCAAGGGCCTGAATGAAGAACAGGTTCGTTCGGGAATTGCCCGTGTTTTATCGCGTCATGAAAAACGTTCAAAAAAGCTGATCGCTCACAATACAGGAGTACGCCCCGTATTTTACGGACTTCCGGAATGGTTCGACAAGAACGGAAAACTGAAACCTGCTTATACCGATAAGCTGGTTGGACTCAAAAAACATTAAAGTATAAGTAAATCTCCCGCTATCTGCGGGAGATTTTTTTTGATGTTCAGGCAAGGTACAAGTCTGCATTATTCTCGTATTTTTGTAGTCCTTTTAAAACAGAAATATGAGCAAAAGAACCAGGATCAGCGAATTGCTGAAGAGCGAAACAACGGGACAGGAAGTCAGGGTTATGGGCTGGGTCCGTACCTTCCGCAATAATCAATTTATCGCGCTCAATGACGGTTCTACCAATAATAACCTGCAGGTTGTTGTGGATTTTGCCAATACCGATGAAAGTATTCTAAAGCGCATTACCACGGGAGCATCGCTTTCTGTTGTTGGAACTTTGATCCCATCGCTCGGGAAAGGCCAGAAAGTAGAAGTTTCGGCGAAAAGCATTGAGATCCTCGGTGATTCGGATCCCGAAAAATTTCCTTTACAACCCAAAAAACACAGCCTTGAGTTTCTTCGCGAGATCGCCCACCTTCGTTTTCGCACCAATACTTTTGGCGCTGTATTCCGCGTAAGGCATGCCCTTGCTTTTGCGGTCCATAAATTTTTCAATGAACGTGGATTTGTCTACCTGCATACGCCGATCATTACTGCAAGCGATGCTGAAGGAGCCGGGGAAACATTTCACGTTACCAATCTCGACATGAAAAATCCCCCGCTGGATGAGAAAGGCGAAGTAGATTACAAGCAGGATTTCTTTGGGAAGGCAACTAACCTTACGGTTTCAGGCCAGCTCGAGGGAGAACTGGGTGCAATGGCATTTGGCGATATTTATACTTTTGGCCCTACTTTCAGAGCGGAGAATTCAAATACCGCGCGCCACCTTGCAGAATTCTGGATGATAGAACCCGAGATGGCTTTCTATGATCTTAACGACAACATGGACCTGGCTGAAAGTCTCCTGAAATACCTGATCGCCTACGCCCTGGAGCATAACCGCGAGGATCTTGAATTTCTCGATCAGCGCTTGCAGGAAGAAGAAAAACAAAAGCCGCAACAGGACAGGAGCGAAATGAATTTAATGGCGAAGCTGCAGTTTTGCCTGGATAATAATTTTGAACGCGTAACCTATACACAGGCAATTGAGATCCTGCGCGAATCGAACCACAACAAGAAAAAGAAGTTCAATTACCTCATCGATAAGTGGGGCGCCGACCTGCAAAGTGAACACGAGCGCTACCTCGTGGAAAAGCATTTTAAAAAGCCGGTTATCCTTACCGATTATCCAAGGGAGATCAAAGCATTCTACATGCGTCAGAACGATGACGGCAAAACAGTTCGCGCCATGGATATTTTATTTCCGGGCATCGGTGAAATTGTGGGCGGATCTCAGCGCGAAGAGCGTTTGGAAAAACTCGAAACCCGCATGAAGGAAATGCATATTCCAACCGAAGAATTAAGCTGGTACCTGGATACCCGGCGGTTTGGAGCTTGTCCGCATGCCGGCTTTGGGCTGGGATTCGAGCGACTCGTACTCTTCGTTACCGGTATGACCAACATCCGTGATGTGATCCCTTTTCCGAGAACACCAAAAAATGCGGAGTTTTAAGAACGTTTTCGCATTTGATCATTCATCCGGATGACAATTTTTTTTTGAAAGATCTGGTTCGCATGAATTCTGCAGATCTGCCGTATTAAGTTTTAGACCGGGTTTTTTTGTTGCGAGCCATATTAGTATATTTGACATGCCTTGAAAATCCTCAGAAGCATACTATTGGTTCTATCCCTGATCTCAGGGATCTCCCTCTCATCCCAGACTTACGATTTTAAAAATTACAATGTACAGGACGGCCTTGCCCAGTCGCAGGCGCTTTCTGTTTTTCAGGATCATAACGGGAACATCTGGATAGGCACCAATGGCGGCGGCATCAGTAAGTACGACGGAAATACTTTTGTTACCTATAGCGGAAAAGACAGCCTGATCAATAACCAGGTATTTTCCATTGCCGAGGATAATTCAAACCGCATTGTTTTTGGAACTTATGGCGGCCTCAGCATTTACGATGGGTATAAATTCAGGAATTACACCACGGATAAAAACCTGCCTGATGTGCGCGTATATAAATTACTTCGCGACAGAAAAGGAATTGTGTGGATAGGAACAGGCAAAGGCGTCTGCCTTCTGGAGAACAACAGGCTCATGCCCTTCAACGAGGATACGCTGCTCAACAAATCTTCTGTTTTTACCATGTTCGAAGACGGAGCGGGGAACATGTGGTTCGGTACAACGCAAAACGGCGTGATCAAATACAATGAGCAAACAAAAAAGTTCAGCTATTTTAATGTAAAGGAAGGGCTTGATGAGTCAAATGTAAAATCCATCAATGAGGACCACAAGGGAAATATACTTGTTGGTTGCGTTGCCGGGCTCTCCTTAATATCGAGGGATGGAAAGATCAGTCACCCGGAATTCCCCGGACTCAATCAGAAATACATTGCTTTTCTTTCAATCTTAAAAGACGATCAGAATAACATCTGGTACACTACCGACGATGGGATCATTAAAACAACGGGAAATTCTTACAAACGGTTTTCCACTGAGAACGGCTTACCGGGCAATACTGTATGGACCTGCATCCAGGATCGCGAAGGGGATTACTGGTTCGCGACCATCGGTTTCGGGATCTCAAAGCTCAGCAGTGAAATGTTTACGAATTACAGCGCGATGAGCGGCTTGCCGGGTGATTATGTGAACACGGTCTTCGAAGACTCAAAAAAGAATTATTGGATCGCGGTGAATGAAAATGGGGTGTGCCTGATCACGAATAACAAGATCAGTGCGAATTTCAGGATCAATTCAAAAAACCCTAAGAATAGTCTGGTCGACAATAACGTGCAAACAATCTCCGAAGACAAAAGCGGAAATGTATGGATGGGATCAATGGCGGGGATCAGCATTTATTCAAATGGAACTTTTAAGAACTACATTCATCCCAAAGGAATTCCCGATTCCCTGGTCTACTTTATTTATAATGATAAAAATAATGTGACATGGATCGCGACGCGCGGAGGCTTATCAAAGTATACAAACGGACAGTTTGAAGAAGTAGATGCAGTGAACCGTTTCCGTGGCGCAGCAAGCATGCCGATTTATTCCATCGTGGAAGATAAGTTTCAAAACCTATGGCTGGCAACCGATACAGGCGTAATCAAATACGACCGCAAAATTGCCCTGCGTATAAACAAGGCGGCAGGATTTACAGATAAGTATGTGAACTGTATTTCACAGGATAAAACAGGAGCGCTTTGGTTTGGGACCGAGGATGGAGTTTACCGTTACGATTATAAAAAGTTTACGCTCATTAATGAGAATAATGGTTTGCTGTCGAACCAGGTATTTCTGTTAAGCGTTGACAATTACAATAACCTTTGGATAGGTTCCAACAAAGGCCTGAGCAAACTGGACATTAAGGAATACGCCGCTACAGGAAAAGTCGCAGTGAAACATTATGGGAAGGAAGAAGGACTGCAGGGACTGGAGTGCAACCTGAACGCGCAGTTCAAAGATGATGAGGGGAGGCTGTGGTTTGGTACGATCAAAGGAGTTACCATATACAATCCAAAATACGACAGGCCCAATTCCAAAGAAGCGTTGTGCAGCATTACAGGCCTGCGGCTCTTCTTTGAAAAAACAGATCTCAGTGAGTACGCGGACGGAATAGATTCGCTCACTAATCTTCCGGCTAATTTTATACTTCCTTACAGTAAAAATCACATCACTTTTGATTTTATCGGGATCTGCCATGCAAATCCGCATAAGGTAAAATACCAGTTCAAACTGGAGGGACTTGACAAAGACTGGTATCCGCCAACGGCTGAAAATAAAGCGACCTATTCTTCGCTGCAGCCGGGAGAATATACTTTTTGTCTGAAGGCAATGAACAATGATGGCCTGTGGAACGAGAGACCCATCACGTTTAAGTTTGTTGTGCTGCCACCCTGGTACCGCACCTGGTGGTTCTATTCATTCTGCGTGATCTCTGCTGCTGCCGGAATTTATTTCTACAATACCTATAAAACAAAAAAGTTACGGCAGGATAAATTAAAGCTCGAGAAAGAAGTACAGTTACGTACACGTGAGCTGCGCGAGGAAAAGGAAAAAGTGGAGGTCATCAATAAGGAAGTGCTTGAGCAAAAAGCGATCATTGAACATAAGAACGACGAGATCACCGATAGCATTAAGTACGCAAAAGATATTCAGCAGGCATTGCTTCCTTCACAAAATATCCTTTTCAATGATTTCCCCGATTCGTTCGTGCTGTACATGCCGAAAGATATTGTAAGCGGAGATTTCTATTGGTTCAATAAGCGTGGTGGGAGGAATTATTTCGCTTCTGCGGATTGTACCGGCCATGGCGTACCGGGCGCATTTATGAGTATCATCGGAAACTCTTTATTGATCGAAGTGGTGAATGAACAGAATATTCTTCAGCCTTCAAAGATCCTCGACGGATTAAATACAGGAGTGAAAGAAGCTTTGAACCAGGGTAAAAGTGAGTTTGAGCGGCGCGACGGAATGGATATTGCCTTATGCGCGATCGATAGAAATACAAACGTGCTGGAATATTCCGGCGCTAATCGTCCCTTATGGATCTTCCGCAACGGTTGCAACGGCGCTTGCGAATCCGTTAAAGCAGATAAATTTCCCATCGGTGGGATTGACATGGAGCATAAGAAAGAATTCACCAATCACACCCTTCAAATGGCCAAGGGCGATACTATTTATGTATTCAGCGATGGTTATGCGGATCAGTTTGGCGGCGACCGCGGAAAGAAGATGATGGTTGGGAATTTACAAAAGTTGCTCTCGCAGATCTATACGAAGCCCTTGTCCGAACAAAGAGAAATACTGTACAGGCATTTTCTCGACTGGCGCGGAGAACATGAGCAGGTAGATGATGTGTTGGTGATTGGTGTTCGCGTGTAACTCATATTAATTTTGATATTCGCGGCACTTCTAATTATCTTGTCGCGACTTGAAAGTCGCGCTACTTAATTATGCCAATTGTCCTTCTCTTTATTGTCCTGCTTATTCTTATCGTTTACCTTTGGCCGGTTTCCGTTGTTCAGCTCATCATTGATCACAACACCGTTCCACTGCCTTATTTGAAGGAATTGCTTGAAGGTTAATTGCGCTGCGTCATTCTTTGGATTAGGAAGCTTGTATTCTTCTCCGAGAGCGATCACATCCTCGAAATAAAAAACCGGCCCCTGGAAATCAAAAACCTGGTCGTATTTTTCTTTAATGAATTTTATGCGGATGTATTTAATGTCGTAGACCTCCGTAGAGAGGTTCTTATCGAAGCGCTTTACCTGGAATAGTTCCACATGGTCCTGGAATTTTTTCATGAGCTCATCATCGCCGGCTATGCAAAAAGATGCGGGACAATTGATATTGCTGAATTCATCAGCGCCGGGGATCGGTTGTGTTTTTCCGCCGGCGAAATGAGAAGCGAATTCATAATAGCTGCATTCCTTATTTACATTGAATGGATAATATGCCTTTATTTTTCCCTCACAATAGGCCTGGATCAATAATTTTGGAAGATAACGCGCGGGCAGGTTTAGTTTCTCTTTCAGATTGATGCGTACCAGCTCGATGTTCGAGTACATGTCGCGCGGACGCTGCGCCTGCATAACAAGCGAAAAAAAGAGGAAGGCGGGGAGTATAAATTTTTTCATATTATTGCTGCTTAAGTTTTGTGGCTTTTGCAAGTTCCTCCTTGCTTACGGGTTTTTTCGGCTGTTTTTCAAGGGTGAAGGTGAATTTTTTTCCGCGAAGGTTTTCCAGGTTCATTTTATCAATTACATCCTGGTTAATGCATGCCACACTTCCGTCTTTGAACATGGTGAACATTCGTATTCCTTTTAAGTTCAATAAAACAAAACGCTCCGCAAAGTCATCGGGGCTATAATATATAAGACTGTTGGTGCTCTCATAAGCAACATACACCACTTGGTTCAGCTTCTCTCCCGTACTGAGTACAAATTCCGGGATCATAGGAATGGCATTTTCTTCTTTGATGACCCTGTCGTAATTATAAATACCAAGCGATTTAATGTTCATTCCTTTGAAAAATCCTTCCGGCAACTGGAGGACCGCGGTCGTTACTACCCTTACCACTTCCATGCCTTCCGGATCAACGCCGGATTCCATGACTGAATCTCCGCTTATTCCGCTCGTAGCCGGTGAACCCCAGAGTGCGGAATTGTTCCTGTTATTGTTATCGCGCTGGTAGCTGAAGTCATACACTTTCGTATCAGCTTCTGTCCACAGGTTTTTCTTTCGGTCATAAATATATGCGTTGAGGTCGGGAAGGTTTCTCCTGCAGTTCATGCGCACCTGTATGCTTTTTCCATCGCAGAGCTGCATGGGCTTGCCATTGCATTCGGCTGCGATCTCAAACATTCCGGCTGATTCCAGCATGCTGCGTTTGCCGTTTTTATCGAGGAACATGTTCAGCTTTGCCACCAGCATATCGATCTGCGAGTGGTATTCCCTGTACTTTACTTTGATCGTTCCCTTGCACGCGCTCCCGTCCATCATGCAAAAGGCATTATCGGGAATAAAGATCAGCGAGCCGGTTCCGTATTTGAATCCGTTGCAGCTTCCATTCTGATAGGTGTATTCCATAAAAGGAACATTGTCCTTCACCTGCGCTATCACATTGCATGCGGAAATTACAGAAAAGAGTAAAAAGATTTTCTTCATAGAAAGGAATTTAAATAAAAGCCTGAGCAGGAATAAAGATATTCCTTATTCAAGATTTACCGTTGAGGTAAGTAAGAAAAGAGAAAAATTATCATCGATCTTGTCAAATGAAACGCCGAGCTTGTTACCCGACTTCATGGCGATGGTGATGAATCCAAGTCCGGCGCCCCCTTTTTCAGAGAGCTGGTTATTTTCCAGGTGCTCCATGTAAAATTGCTTTAAGGCAGCAGGATCTTCAAACGAATTGATGGTTTGTATTTGCCTGGTGAGTCCTTCCACAGCGGCATTACTGATAAGGTTGGCGGAGATGATCTCGATCTTGGTGTGATTCTTCGAAAGAATAAAAAAGTTCTTTTGCTCGCCGCTCAGGTTTTTATGCCCGTGGATGAGCATGTTCTGAAGCGTTTCAACGGAAATAAAGAAGATCTTTTTGAGCGGGCCTTTTGAAACGGAATTTTCAATGATCCGGCTTTCCACTTCTCCTTCGAGCTTGGAAATGTTTTCCTGGTTAAGATCGCCGAAATATTTAACCAGCACAGCCTTATCGCCTGTATGCGAGCTTACCAAACCGTCAAAGCGGGTCTGGAAAAATTCCTGTTCTATGCCGTTACTATTTCCCACAAAAACTAAAATAAACCATTTATCTGTGCGTCTATTTGTCGTATGATTTTTCCAAGGTCTTCAGGATTTTCGCTGAAGTTATTGTCGTCTACATCAATAATGATCATCTTTCCGCTGTCGTATGTCGAGATCCAGGCTTCGTAGCGCTCATTCAGCCGCTTCAGGTAATCGAGACGGATCGCATTCTCATATTCCCGGCCACGCTTCTGGATCTGTTTTACCAGCGTAGGTACGGATGCTCTTAAATAGATCATCAGGTCCGGCGCTTTCACCAAACCTTCCATTAACTTGAACAATGTAAAATAGTTTTCGAAATCACGCGTTGTCATTAAACCCATCGCATGAAGGTTCGGCGCGAAAATGTAAGCGTCCTCGTATATCGTTCTGTCCTGTACTACTGTTTTATTCCCTTTGCGTATATCCAATATCTGGTTAAACCTGCTGTTCAAAAAGTAAACCTGTAAATTAAAAGACCAGCGCTGCATATCCTCGTAGAAGTCGTTTAAGTAAGGGTTATCGTCGGCGTCCTCGAAATGTGCATTCCATTTATAATGTTTTGCAAGTAAAGTGGTAAGCGTAGTTTTTCCTGAGCCAATATTCCCGGCGATCGCTATATGCATAAAGTCAACAAATAATATTATGAAATTAACTGTTAAAAGTATACAAACAAAATAAAAAAAGCAAATTAGGGCGAAAAATCGTTGAAATCACAAAAGAAAAAGATGAATGGTTTTTTTTTGGAAAAAAAGCTTTTGTCAGGTTTAACTTTGCTTGCGGTTATTCAGTTCATCACGTATTTTGGAAGCTGTTTCGTATTGCTCTTCATCGAGCGCTGACTGCAGCATGGATTTAAGCTCTTCCGTAGATTTGCTGCCGTATTCGGTATCTGATCCGGTCACATTGCTCAGGTCGAAATTTTCCTCGTTGCTCTCCTGCTCCTGGCCCTGCTGTGAGGCTGCAGCATCCTCGTCGAGTACAATTCCTGCGGTGGAAAGAATGAATTCAAAGGTATAGATGGGACATTGAAAGCGAACAGCGAGGGCTATTGCATCGCTTGTCCGCGCGTCGATCTCTACCTCACGGGTCCCGTCATTACAGATGAGCTTGGCGTAAAAGATCCCTTCAACCAAGTTATAGATGATCACTTCGGAAACGCTGATGTCAAATGTTTCGGCAAATGTCTTGAAAAGATCGTGGGTAAGAGGCCTGCTCGGGGTCATTTTTTCAAGCTCGATGGCGATGGCCTGCGCCTCGAAACCACCAATGATAATAGGCAATCTGCGCTTTCCGCCCCCTTCTCCCAAAACGAGTGCATAAGCGCCTGTCTGGGTCTGGCTGTAGCTTAAGCCAACGATTTCTAATTTTACCTTTTTCATCTGGAAACGAGCTAACTAATTTACGAATTTATTTAATTAGTTATGGTTTGCTTTGAATTTTTTTACGGCTTCTATCAGCTTTGGAACAACTGTAAATGCATCGCCAATGATGCCATAATCGGCCGATTTAAAGAAAGGGGCTTCCTTATCGCTGTTGATAACAACGATGGTTTTGCTTCCGTTAACTCCCGCCAAATGTTGAATCGCTCCCGAGATCCCGATAGCAATGTACAGATTCGGACGGATCGCGATTCCTGTTTGCCCAACGTGTTCGTGATGCGGTCTCCAGTGCATGTCTGCCACTGGCCGTGAGCAGGCTGTAGTTGCTCCGAGTTCTTTTGCCAGCTCTTCTACCATTCCCCAGTTTTCAGGTCCCTTCAAACCGCGGCCGGCGCTTACTACCACTTCTGCTTCAGGCAATGGAACCATGCCGGCAGTGTCGGTTGATTTCACTTCCTTTACTACTAATTTAGAATTCACGCCGCTCAGATCAACATTGAATTCTGTAACACTTGCTGAATTGTCACCCAGCTTTACCGGGAAGCTGTTCGGAAGGAGAGAGATCACTTTTATGTTGGAATGGATCGCGTAGATGGCGCTTGCCTTCCCGGAGAATACATTTTTGCGTACTTCGAGCGATGAGCCATTCACAGTAGGATAATCAACAGCGCCAGCAACCAGTCCCGCTTTTAGCCTTGCAGCCAGGCGCGGGGCAACGGCTTTACCGTTAACATCAAAAGAAAATATGATGACCTTCGAACCCTCTGCTTTTGCAGCCTGCTCAACCGCCGCGGAAATGTACATAGCGTCGTGACCGATCTTATCGTTCTTCACAGACAGAATTTTTTTAGCCCCGGCTTTACCGATCTCCTCAAAGTTTGCAGCTTCGGCGTTGATCACGATGGCAGTCGCGGAAGTTCCTGTTAATTCAGCGATCTTCGCGCCATAGTTCATGGCTTCGAGCGATGCTTTTTTCACTTTTCCTTTCCCCGTTTCTATATATACCAGTACTGACATTTTCTTTTTGATTTTAGAGTGTTTAATGTTTGACCCTATTCCTGAAACTGCATCAGGAATTTTAATTCAGCAACTAAATAACTTTTGCTTCGGTGTGTAACAGGTGAACCAGCTCTTCTACATTATCCGCGTCAATATATTTACAATCCGTTCTTCCTTTGGATAAAGTGAATGATTTAATGGAAGTAAGCCTGTCGTTTGCGCTGGCCTCCACTACCGTAATGGGTTTGCTGCGCGCGGCCATGATCCCGCGCATGTTCGGGATGCGCTGTTCAGCCATTCCTTTTGCACAGGAAATAACAAGCGGCAATTCACATTCCACTACTTCAGTACCGCCATCTATATCGTGCTCAACAGTTGCTTTTTTCCCGTCCAGGTCGAGTTTAGTCGCCAGGGAAACAAAGGGAAGATCCATCAATCCTGCTACCATACCGCCAACGGATGAGCCATTGTAATTAATGGTTTCTTTACCTACCAGGATCAATTCATAGCCATTTGCCTTAGCGTAATTGGCCATTTGCTCCGCTACATAAAATGCGTCGGGACCTTCAGCGTTCACTCTTACCGCGTCATCCGCTCCCAGCGCCAATCCTTTCCGTATAGTGGCCTCGCTATCTGCCAATCCTACGTGGAACAGGGTAACCGAAGTCGCTTTTCCGGCTTCTTTCAGCTCAAGGGCGCGTACCAGTGCATACCATTCGTCATAAGGATTGATGATGAATTGCACGCCCGCGTTATTGAATTCCGTATCGTTATTGGTAAAAGCAATTTTGGTGGTGGTATCCGGCACATTGCTTATCGCTACTAATATCTTCATGGGCAAAATTATAAGGTTCGCAAAATTAAAAAAAACACTCAGCTAAGCAAAAAATCTTTGCCTTGAATCCCGCCTTTTTATGCTGAATACTGCAAACGCACGTTTTTGTGAGTGCAGAACCGCTTTAGTGGCCGCATTTTTTAAGGAGGAAAGCAGATTTATGCTTACAGAATCCGGTGTATAGCAAAAAAAGCTATTTTTGTCTTTCCAATAAAAAAAGCTGCTTATGAAAACAGTAGAATTCCGTGAGGCCCTGCGTGAAGCATTGACAGAGGAAATGCGCCGTGATGAGAAAGTGTTCCTGATGGGCGAGGAAGTGGCTGAATACAATGGAGCCTACAAAGTGAGTAAGGGGATGCTGGCGGAGTTCGGGCCGAAGCGCGTTATCGATACGCCCATTGCGGAGCTTGGTTTTGCTGGAATTGGAGTTGGCGCGGCAATGAACGGGCTCAGGCCTGTCATAGAATTCATGACCTTTAACTTTTCACTGGTTGCCATCGACCAGGTAATTAACTCGGCGGCAAAGACTATGAGCATGAGCGGCGGACAATATTCTGTTCCGATTGTGTTCCGCGGGCCTACCGCCAGCGCGGGAATGTTAAGTTCTCAGCATTCCCAGGCATTTGAAAGCTGGTACGCCAACTGCCCGGGTCTAAAAGTGGTTGTTCCTTCCAATCCTTATGATGCCAAAGGTTTGCTCAAATCAGCGATCCGTGATAATGATCCTGTTATTTTCATGGAAAGTGAACAGATGTATGGCGATAAAGGCGAGATCCCTGAAGGAGAATACGTGATCCCGATCGGGGTGGCGGATATCAAAAAAGCGGGAACCGATGTGACCCTCGTTACTTTCGGGAAAATCACCAAAGTTGCCCTGAAAGCTGCGGAAGAGCTGGCGAAAGAGAACATCAGCGCGGAGGTCATTGACCTGCGCAGCGTTCGCCCCATAGATTACAATACGGTTATTGAATCCGTGAAAAAAACCAACCGCCTGGTGATCGTTGAAGAAGCATGGCCTTTGGCAAGTATTTCCAGCGAGATCACGTATATGGTGCAAAAAATGGCCTTCGATTACCTGGACGCTCCGATCCGCCGCATCACTACAGCCGATGTGCCGCTTCCTTATGCGCCAACGCTCATTGAAGAATCCCTTCCGAATGTAGCGAGAACGGTGAAGGCGGTGAAAGAAGTAATGTACCGGTAAATTTTTACCCTTCGGCTCCGCTCAGGGTACGGTGAGACGACTAATCTCTGCGCGCCTTTTTATTTAACCGCAAAGATTTAAGAAGGCGCAAAGAACACAAAGAATTTTACTAATAAATTACGCAAACAACTCTGCGCCAAACTCAGCGAGACTCTGCGAGAAACCAAGCCAACCTCTGCGTGCCCTGCGTCTCTGCGCGACATCTCACCAACAGCTCTGCGGAACTCTGCGCCAAACTCAGCGCGGCTCTGCGAGAAAACCACGCCAAACCTCTGCGTACCCTGCGTCTCTGCGCGACATCTCACCAACAGCTCTGCGGAACTCTGCGCCAAACTCAGCGCGGCTCTGCGAGAAAACCACGCCAATCCTCTGCGTACCCTGCGTCTCTGCGCGACATCTCACAACAGCTTATTATCCATCAGGTATTTCACCTTAAAGATCGCCGCTACTGTTATCGCATCCGTGATCTCACCTTTCATGCACATGTCAAAAGCCTCAGAGAAGTGCACTTTCTTTACCTGTAATTGCTCGCTCTCTTCAGGTTCCGCTTCATCAAAAGTTAATCCCTTAGCCAGGTAAACAATGGCCAGCTCGTCGGTAGCCGAATTGCTCAGGTGCATGCGCATAATTTCTTTGTATTCGCTGGCAATAATGCCCGTTTCTTCTTTCAGTTCCCGTTTTGCAGATGCTACAGGGTCTCCGTCCAGCTGACCTCCTCCCTCGCAGATCTCCCAGCTGTAGCTCATCGTTGGGTAACGAAATTGCCCGACCAGCCAGGTATTGTTTTCTTCATCAAGCGGAATAATTCCAATGGCCAGGTTCTTAAAATGCACTACGCTGTATATTCCGTCATTTCCGGCGGGATTAAGCACATCGCTCTTGCTGACTTTGATCCAGGGCGATTCGTAAACGACCTCTGTTTTTTTGGTGATCCAGGGATTTTTTTCTTCGGAAAGGCTCATGAAGGGTTTATTTTAACGCTACAAAAATAGGGAAATAAACAGCAGGAGTTCAGCTCCTAATTGTGTAAGATGAGGCTTACAGTTTAAGGTGAATTTTAAGAGAAAGCTTAAAAGTTTTCACTGACAGATTACGGCATTAATTAAGATACAACTAAAATACCTTTAAAACAAGCGAAATAGTAAAAAGTCTGTTTGTATAATTTATATTATGGTTTAAACTTAGCCATAGGAAAATTCTTTCCTACTAAAAAAATAACAACATGAAAAAAGCACTTTTATTGGCTCTATTCCTTGCAGGAAGCATGGCATACGCACAGGTGGTATGGACAATGGCGGGAACGCCGAATACCTCAGGAAACACGGGTGATGGTGGACTTGCGACCGCAGCTACTTTTACGGGACCTAACGGAGTCGCAACAGATGGCTCAGGCAATACTTATATAGTAGATGGCGCGAATCATCGTGTTAGAAAAGTTAGTTCAACCGGAGTAATTACCGCTTTTGCTGGAACAGGCACTTCAGGATTTAGTGGTGACGGTGGACAAGCAACTTTAGCTAAGCTTAACAATCCTGTGGGTGTAGCTGTAGACGGCTCTGGTAATGTATTTATATGTGACGCGCTCAATTATCGAATAAGGAAGGTAAATACATCCGGTGTTATTTCTACTGTAGCAGGTACCGGGACCAGTGGATTTAGTGGTGATGGAGGTCTTGCAACAAGCGCCCAGTTGAACAGGCCAGATCATTTAACATATGACGCCGCCACTGGCGATTTATATTTTAGCGATGGACTCGTTAAGGTTCGTAAATTTATTCCAGGAGGAAATATGAATCTTGTCGCTGGAACTGGAACAGCGGGTTATTCCGGAAATAATGGGGCAGCAACATCAGCGAATATGAGTGGCGTTGAAGGAATCGCTATAGATGCGACTTATATTTATGTTGTTGAGAGTGCAAACATTATTGTTCGAAAGATTCAAATAAGTAATGGAGTTATTACAGCGTTTGCCGGTACTCAAGGAAGTTCGGGACATACAGGAAATGGTGGACAGGCTAGCTCAGCGACATTTAATACCCCTCGAGAAATAAGAATAGATGGGTCTGGAAACTTTTTTATTGCAGACCAAGGAAATCAAGTAATTCGTAAAATCAATACTTCAGGTGTCATTTCGGACTATACTTCTCCTGGCACATATTCGGGCGAGGGAGTTGTTCCGGGTTCAGCAAGTATTGATCTTCCTTATGGATTATTTATAAATTCCTCTGGCGATATGTTTATTACTGATCAGGGATCCTACAGCGTCCGCAAGATCAGCGCCAATTGCCCTGCTTTAGCCGGACCCAACAAAATAGACCAGAATACGAATTGCTGCGGTTGCACTACTACCGGAGTTGTGATCGGCACGCCAACAGTAACGAATATGACCTATTCCTGGTCTCCGAGCGGCGCCGGTAATATTAGCGGAAGCAATACCATTGCTCAGCCGACAGCTACCTGGTGCAATACGGCCACTACAAAAACGTATACGGTAACAGTAAGCAATGCCAATTGTACCACCGCCACCTCTACGCTTACGGTGACTACCAATCCTTACCAAGGCGCCAATTGCTGCAGGATCGGGCATTTCCCGGCCGAAGAAGGAACGCCTTTATCCGCTAATTTCAGTGTATTTCCTAACCCGGCTACAACACAGATCACGATCTCCCTGTACAACAGCTCCGACAATATGAAGATCATGGACATAACAGGTAAGATCATTTACGAAGCAAAGGATCTGCCTGCAGGTGAGCTTACAGTCGATGTTTCCCGGTATATGAAAGGTGTTTACATTGTTGCGGCCAGGATAGGCGGGACAACGGAAAAGCAGCGCATAGTTATTGAATAATTCAAATGATCTTTATATCCGCCGGATGAGATCGTCCGGCGGATTATTAGTTTTTCAGAATTTAATCTTTCACTTTTTCACATTCAATCTTCTGAGTATTTAAAATCCGTAAGTTTTTTTCTATTTCAACAACTGGCCGGTGAAAAAAACCCGGATAACGAAAACAGGGTAACAAAATTTTCGCTATATTCGTAGGAAAAGTTAATTGTTCATTACCTGTTAATAACACGATTTTGAAGAGATCTTTACTACTTTTCCTGCTTTTCTCCTGTTTTGGTCTTACAAAAGCCGCTAAACTCTATTGGGTGGGCGGTTCCGGTAATTTTAACGATCCCGCACACTGGTCTTTTGAAAGCGGCGGAATTGGGGGGGCTAAAACTCCCGGCGCTACTGATGATGTGACCTTCGACCTGAGATCTTTCCGTTCAAAATCCATTGTTACTGTTGTTGGAACTGCTAATTGTCGTGATTTCGAGGTATCAGAGGCGATGCTTCCCTTCATACTTGCAGGAACATCCAATGAAAAACTGATCATTTCCGGCTCTCTGGATCTTAAGGGACCAATCGATCCGCAATATGAGGGGCAAATACGCTTTACTACTTCAACCTCTTCAGTATTGAATTTCGGCTTTTTCATGCCCAAAGGAAATATTTATTTTGACGGAACAGGAGAATGGACTCTTGCTTCTAATCTTATTCAGCAGACAGGGAAAGGTATTTACCTCGAGCAAGGGAAAATTAATATCAATGGGACTGGTATTGTTTCAGATGAATTAATATCAGGGAATAAAGCTTTTACATTAAACCTGAATGCCGCTTATTTACTAATCAAGAACAAGGTAAATCTAGGCGTCAATGTGAGTTATACCGTTGTTAATTCAAATATAGAATATAAGACCAGTGATCCTTCGAATTCTGTATCTGGTTTTCCTTCTTCTTTCAAAATTATCCCTCTTCCCTCCTCACCAACTAGCTTAACCGCTTCTAACATTGACTCTGTTTCATGTAATGGTATTTGTGACGGTATTGCTACAATTAGCTGGACAGGAACAGGGGCTGGTCCTCCATATACAATTAACTGGAACGGAACTCCAAATAATTCTTTTTTCCCTGTTAACTCAAGTCCGTTTAATTGTACTGGCTTATGCGCAGGAAGTTTTATTGTGAAGGTTTTTGATGTTAACGGAAATGCGATACCTGGCGCTACCGCTATTGTTAATATACCTGGCCCAGCTAAGATCGCTGTTGTTTTCGATGTTTATACGATGCCAAGCTGTTCAGGTGTTTGCGACGGTGTAATTTCTTACGCAATAGTGGGGGGAAATCACACCTACAGTATAACATGGTCTCCCCCACAAGCAGCTATATATTTATTGGAAAACGCTCAGGACACATTGTTTAATATATGTGCGGGAAGTAATGTAATTACTGCCACCGACCCTCATGGCTGTGTAGGAAAAGATTCTATTGATATGCTTGAGCCCAGCATTATTGTCCCTAACGGAGGAAACACCAATCAACTCTGCGCGGGGGTATGTAACAGCAAAGTCTGGGTCGCTCCTTCAGGTGGAACTCCTTATACTGTTCCCCGACCAAACGGGACGGGTTATACCATTGTATGGGATGCAAATGCTGCGCTTACCAATGATACCCTGTATAATTTATGTCCAGGTACACATACTTTTGTGGTTACGGATAGCATGGGCTGTTCTAAAAATGGCAGTCTTACCATAATTGCAGCAACTGCAATAACAGGAACCCAATCGGTAATGTCGCCCCTGCTTTGCGCGGATGTATGCAGCGGTACGGCAAGTGTTTCGGCAGTAGCAGGTGGAACCCCGCCTTATTCATTTGTATGGACAGGAACACCTGCGGCACCATCAACAGTAAATAGTACGGCAACTTCATCAACAGCGAGCAATTTATGCGCAGGAACTTATACCTGTACGGTAACCGATGCGAACGGCTGTACCAAAACATTTAATTATACGCAAACGACCCCGGCCTTATTGGTAGGCAGCGTTACCACCGTAAACCCCTTATGCAATGGTGCCTCCACGGGTACGGCAACGGGCTCGCATGTGGGTGGTACAGGTCCAACCTTTACTTTTCACTGGTACAATTCATCTTCGCCGCCTCCGGGAGCATTTTTCTCTTCCGCCAACCCAACAGTATCCGGCCTGGCAGCTGGTTCTTACACCTTAATTGTTTTGGATCAGAACGGTTGTAACGATACAGTATTATTTACCATTACACAGCCGCCACCCATCGTTGTTACTTTAACGCCGACCAACCCGGCCTGCTTTGGCCAGGCTAACGGACAGGTTGTGGCAAGCGTTGTGGGCGGAACACCTATTCCACCCGGTGGAACTTACACTTATAACTGGTCAACGGCGGTCAATACCAACAGCGCCACGCATACAGGACAAATGGCGGGACCGGTAAGCGTAACGGTTACGGATAATAACGGCTGTACAGGATCGGCAGCAGTGACCCTGGTTAATCCTCCCGATGTTTTCCCGGTCGTTTCAGTCACCAATCCTACCTGTAAAAATGCCTGTAATGGTACAGCTACTTCTAATCCCATAGGCGGAAGCGGTGGTGGTTACACTTATAACTGGCAATGCAATGGCAATACCACCCCAACTATTTCGGGGATGTGCGCGGGAACCTGCTCACTCGTGGTTACCGATGGCAACGGCTGTACCGGTGATACGAATATAACTTTTGTTGATCCCAATCTTTTAACGCTTAGCCTTACTGCTACCGGACTGAATTGTTTCGGGGCCACAACCGCTAATATCAGCAGTGTTGTCGGCGGTGGAACACCTGGCTATACGTATTGCTGGGCGCCCCCTGCCTGCACCTTCACAACTCCTGGCTTAGCAGGAGTAGGAGCAGGAACCTATGTGCTGCAGGTCACCGATTCCAAGGGTTGTATCAAAAAAGATTCAATCACCATCACTCCGCCTCCACAAATTACAATTACCACTACTCCGGTTGATCCCAGCTGTAATGGCGGTTGCAACGGAACGATCACTACTGTTATTTCCGGAGGTACGCCTAACCCCGGCCCCAGTTACGGCATTCAATGGTCGCCTAGCTCCAGTCCTACCAATCAAAATCAGGCGGGCCTCTGCGCAGGAACTTATGCGCTTACTGTAACCGACGCCAACAACTGTACACAAAGCACGAGCGTTACACTCAATGATCCTATCGCTGTATCTGTTACTACAAGTACAACGGCGGCAAGCTGTAATGGCGGCTGCAACGGAACGGCCACGGCCACAGGAGCAGGAGGTAACGGAACCTATACCTACAGCTGGGCCACTGCGCCTGTGCAAAATACGCAGACAGCAAGCGGCTTATGCGCCGGAACCTATATTGTAACCGCGACAGACGGATTGGGTTGTACGGGAACAGGCTCTGCAACCGTAACGGAACCGCCGCCTTTGAGCGTACTCGTGATCAATGTAACCTCAAGCTGCAGCATTTGTAACGGAACCGCAGACATAACTGTTTCAGGTGGAACAGGGGCGGTGACCTATACGCTGGATGGAGTAAACATTGGCGCAACAACATCGCTGACCAGCTTATGTATCGGGAACCATACCGTGATCGCTACCGATGCGAACGGATGTACCGCAACAACTGTTTTCAACGTTCCTCCACAGGTAACGCTTACCATTACTACTTCCACCTTATTATTGACCTGTAACGGCGCCTGTAATGCAATTGCAACCGCCAACGTTAACGGCGCTACCGGATCGGTAACTTATGCATGGGCCTCTCAGGCGCCAACCAATCCATTAACTCAAAATTCGCAGACTGCAACAAACTTATGCGCCGGTACCCATACCATAACGGTTACCGACCAGATCGGTTGTACCAGCATTGACTCAGTAACCTTTAGTGATCCGCCGGTATTGACCGCGAGCATGGTTTCCACTACAGTGGTATGCGCCGGTAATTGCACGGGCTCTTCAACAGTTACTCCTGCCGGCGGAACACCACCTTATACGGTGAGCTGGTCGGACGGGCAAAGCGGCAATACGGCAAGCGCCTTATGTACGGGAAGCTATACGGCTACGGTAACTGATGGCAATGGTTGCCAGATCACCAAGATCGTAAACATTACTAACGCCCCTCTGCTTACCGCCGCAGTTACGACTTCGGCGGCAACCTGCAATAGCAGCGATGGAAGCATAACCGCTACGCCAGGCGGTGGTTCAGGATCCTACACGATCAGCTGGGCCAATCCTCCGGGAGGCGCTACAAGTACAATAAGCGCACTTGCGGCAGGCGTTTATACAGTAACCATCACCGACCAGGTTACCGGCTGTGATACAACGATACAAATAGGCTTAAGTAATATAACCGGCCCAATAACTGAACAATTCGGCGTCGTAAATAATTTATGTCCGGGTCAATGCCTGGGAACTGCAACGGTTGATACGGCCGGGGCAGGAGCAGGGCCGTTTACAGTTACCTGGCCGGGTGGAGCCCCAACAGGTCCGCCGCCTCTTGCTTCCAACGCTTTATGTGCGAATACTTATCCCGTGCAGGTGAGCGACGCGAACGGTTGCATCACGATTGAAAACGTAACGATCACCTCGCCTTCAGCCTTTTCTCCACACCAGGTGATCACGCAGATCAGTTGCAACGGCGGAAATAACGGCTCGATCGTTTTTGCCCCGACAGGAGGAACTTCTCCTTTCACTTATACCATTGATGGGATCGCAGATGATTCATCCATGACAGGGTTAACAGCAGGCCCGCATACGGTCATTGTGACGGATGCCAACGGTTGCGCTAACACGTACAACTTTATATTGACGCAGCCGCCTGCATTAACTGCAATAGAGTCGCACAACAACATTATGTGTACGGGGCCTTCTACAGGATCTGCAACAGTTACTCCGGGTGGCGGCTCACCTGCCTATTCCTATTCCTGGTTCGACGGAACTTCTGTTATCTCGGTTTTACCTTCTGTAGCAGGGCTTGCGCAGGGATCCTATACCATTACGGTTACCGATGCCAGCGGGTGTACGGCTCAGGATACAGCGGTGATCGGACAAAATCCTGCATTAATAAGCGGCTTTGTAAAAGCAGACAATTTGTGTAGTACCGGATGTACCGGAACAGCTTCCTTCAGTCCAAGTGGCGGTAGCGGAACTTATACTTTCCAGTGGAGCACCGGTTCAGTAGCGAGCAGCGTCAGCGGACTTTGCCAGGGAAATTACCAGGGAATTGTTTTCGACAACAACGGCTGTTCGGATACGGTTCAGTTTAGCATTGCAACGCCAGCTGCTCTTACAGCAAGTGAAGTTCACACCAATCCAAGCTGTAATGGTTACAGCGATGGAACGGTAACGGTAACTCCGGGTGGAGGAACACCAGGATACACCTATTCCTGGTCGCCCAATATAAATAACAGCGCTACTTCTATCAACTTAAACGCGAATGTGTATACAGCAACAGTTGCTGATGCCAACGGATGTACAATTTCCATTACTGCCACCCTGGTAGATCCGCCGATCTTACTTGGGAACATTACGGCTACGCAGCCAACCTGCTTCGGCAGCTGCGATGGTTTCCTCACTTCTGCCCCAACCGGGGGAACACCGGGTTATACCTATAGCTGGTCGCCGGTTCCGGGATCAAACCCGGTTCTGAATAACCTCTGCATTGGCAATTATGTTCTGGTAGTAACCGACAGCAAAGGCTGTAAGGATACTTCCGCCATTACGCTTACACAACCTCCGCAGGTGGGCTTGTCGGCATCAACCAGTCCTGCAGCCTGTGGAGTAGTGCCCTGCGACGGAGGCATTACCATTAACAGCATAGTTGGTACCAGCGTGGTTTGGTTATCACCGGCAGCGGTTGCGGGCTTTACAGGATTAGCGCTGAATAATTTATGTGCGGGTATTTACGACATAGAAATTACGGATGCAAACAGTTGTAAAGATACTGTGCAGGTTGGGGTCAGCAATTCAAACGGCCCGCTTGTAAATGTGGATTCTACTGATGTTACTTGTCCCGCAGCCTGCAACGGAACTGCAACCGTGGTTTCAGTTAGCGGAAATGCGCCGTTTACATACGGCTGGGGCGCTCCCATAACGGATACGGATTCAATTGCAGCGAGCTTATGTGTCGGGACCTATCTTTCTACGGTGACAGATGCGATAGGATGTATCACCATAACTTCGGTTGATATCCATGAGCCCGGCGCTCTTGACGATCATGAAGTGATTGTGGATGCTACATGTAACGGGATCAACGATGGAACAATTACTCTGGCGCCGACAGGCGGAACAGCTCCTTATACTTATCTCTGGAGCACAGGAGCTGTAACCTCATTTATAAACAATGCAGGCCCCGGCGCTTATTCTGTAACGATCACCGATGCCAATCTGTGTACCTATATTTTTAATTACAACGTCAATGCAAATACCCAAATGCTTTACCAGTTGACGGTGACAAATAATACTTGCTTTGGCGTATGTGCAGGTACAGCAGCGTTAAATAACCTGAATGGTGGAACGGCCCCTTATGTGGTTGTGTGGAGCGATCCGGCTTCCCAGACAAGTACAACCGCTTCTAATCTTTGTGCCGGTAATTATACGGTTACCGTAACCGACAATGCAGGTTGTTTGCTGGTAGTAGACACCGCGATCACTGAGCCCTCGCAAATTCTTTCTAATCCAACGGTCACTGATCCGAACTGCGGACAATGTGACGGACAGATCTCTCTCGCTCCAAGTGGCGGGGCAGGACCTTACACTTACGTTTGGGGAACCGGACCGGCCTCTCTTTCTTCTTCCATCACAAACGTGTGCGCTGGTGTTTATAATGTTCAGATCACAGATGCTGCGAATTGCGTAAATACTTATTTCGTTCCGGTAAGCAGTCTCAATTCAGCTACAGTTACGGCTACTCCTGTAAGTCCAACCTGTAGCAATTCCTGCAACGGATCCATCAGCACTTCAGTTGCAGGCGGTATTGCACCTATCACTTATTTCTGGACCATTGACGGACAAACCACCTCATCCATCGTCGGACAATGTGCAGGAACTTATTTTGTGCAGGCCCAGGATTCAGCTGGTTGTATTGGAACAACGCAGGTGACCATTAGCGCTCCTTCTGCTATCACCGCAAATCCTCTTATCACACCACCCACTTTCTGCGGCGCCTGCGATGGACAGATCGTGATCCAGCCTTCGGGAGGAACACCGAATTATAGCTTTGCCTGGTCGCCCGGAGGTGCAAGCAATGATACAGTTACTGCGCTTTGTGCAGGAGTATATTCCGTGATCATTACGGATGCTGTCGGATGTTCGGATACAGTTAATGTCGCGCTCAACAGCTCGGGCGGACCAACATTAAATGCAAGCGCCACTAATGTTATTTGCAACAGCCAGTGCAACGGAACCGCGACAGTTGTTCCTTCCGGCGGGGTCGCTCCTTACAATACGATTAACTGGACCAGCGGGGGAATCGCTGTAGGAAGCGGATCTAATATCAATAATTTATGTCCGGGCCAATATGCAGTAAGTGTTACCGATGCGGCGGGATGTACAAGCTCAACATTTACGAACGTAGGATCAGTAAGTCCGCTTGTTTTAAGTATTGCCACGGTGAATGAACCGAGCTGCGGTCAGTGCAACGGTACAATTGGCGTTGTTGTTTCAGGCGGAGCGCTTGCGTACAATTACCTTTGGGGATCCGGAAGCGCGAATGATACCTTAAGCAATGTTTGTGCAGGCGTTTATCAGCTCCAGGTTACGGACGCGAATACTTGTCTTTCCTCATTCTCCATACCGGTGAGCAATAATTCTCCGCTTGCTATTACAGCTACTGCTACAGGTCAGAGCTGTGCATCCGTGTGCGATGGAGCTGTCTCCACTTCGGTTATCGGTGCAAGTGGTCCTGTAGTTTATTCCTGGCCTCCGGGTGCGCAAACAACGCCATCTCTTAACGGACTTTGTACCGGTGTTTATACAGTACAAGTGCAGGACTCCTTGAATTGCATTGCTACAGCGCAGGCAACAGTAAGTCCGGTGAATCCGGTGATCATGAATACAATCACTGTCCCTCCTTCCGCTTGCGGCGCGAGTGATGGCATGATCGTCATTCAGCCTTCAGGTGGTAGCGGCGGATTCACTTTTAACTGGCTGGCGCCGGTGGTTTCTGTGAACGATACGGTAAGCGGTCTTGGAGCCGGAACATACAGCGTTGTGGTAACGGATGGAAGCGGTTGCGCGGATACAGTCATAGTTCCATTTAATAATACCAATGGCCCGAACCTTACAGCAAATACTGTTGACGCTACCTGCGGCGGCTTGTGCAACGGCTCCGCCACGGCAAATCCTACAGGAGGTAGCACACCTTATGCTTCGATCGATTGGACAAGCGGCGGCGTAGCATTAGGAAGCGGATTAACACAAAGCAATTTGTGCGCGGGTCAATATATTGTTACTGTAACCGATGCAGCAGGTTGTATAAAAACACTTGCTGTTACCGTTGCTGAGCCGGCTCTGCTCACTGTTAGTGCGCCGATCATTACTTCTCTGAAATGTAATGCAGATTGCAACGGTTCCATTACTGCTGTTCCTTTTGGCGGACAAGCGCCATACACCTATGCATGGACTCCAGCCGGTCCTTCAGGGAATACAGCTGCCAATTTATGCTCAGGGAATTACAGTGTTGTCATTACCGATGTAAACGGATGTACAACGAGCGAAGCGGATACCCTGGTTGCCCCTCCTGTATTGGATATAACAGGTATTGTAACCAATTCTGTATGTAACACTACGCCGAATGCCGCAATCGATGCAACTCCAGGCGGTGGAACCCCGGGCTATACTTTCCAGTGGAGCGGAGGGTCAGCAGCAGCAACTGAAGACCTCAGCAACATCCTTATCGGCTCTTATTCCATTACAGTAACGGATCTTAACGGATGCAAGGACAGTGCAAATTTCAATGTAGCCTCAACCGATACTGTTATTGCCAATGCTGGCAACGATACAAGCTTCTGTCAGAACGGAGCGATCCAGATCAGCGCCTTGAATTCATTTACCTCCAGTGGAACCTTAACGTATGCCTGGGACACTGTGCCCGGCGTGCCGACGGTCGGGCCGCCTACCTTTAGCGCTAACCCGGCATCAGGGCTTACACAATATGAGCTCATCGTTACCAACACAAATGGCTGTACGGATGTTGACACGATCAGCGTCACTTCCAACCCGCTTCCCACTGCGGATGCAGGCATTGATGCCGAGATCTACACAGGTCAGAATACTGTTATCGGTGGAAACCCTGCAGGGGCCGGAGGAACAAGTCCATTGGTGTTCCATTGGTCCGGACTTGACACAACGGGATTGAGCAGTACTTTTACACCGAACCCGGTTGCCTCCCCAACATTAACGCTGGATTACATCCTGATCGTAAGTGATTCGAATAGCTGTACGGCAACAGACACGGTAAAAATAACCGTATTACCTGAAATAAAGATCCCGAATGGTATTTCACCGAACGGCGATGGTAAGAATGATACCTGGATGATCGGCTTGTCGAGGTTCCCCGACAATGAAGTGGAGATCTACAACCGATGGGGTGATCTGTTGTACCAGAAACAAAACTATGATGATACCTGGGATGGAACATATAAGGGCAAGCCTCTTCCTATCGGAACTTATTATTACGTGGTGAAATTAAATGACCCTAAGTATCCTGATCATTATACGGGTCCAATCACTATATTTAAATAATGCAATTGAAAGCGGGCAAATGTCCGAAAGAAAAAATGATAAAAACTCAACATATAAAAAAGTGTCTTCTGTTTATGCTATTGCTGGCAGGCATTGTACAGCTCGATGCGCAGCAATTGCCGCAGTATACGCAATACATGCTGAACGATTTTCCGATCAATCCTGCCATTGCGGGAAAAGGAAAAGATTACTGGGATTGCGTGAGTAATAACCGTTATCAATGGAGCGGGATCACCGATGCGCCGCGTACGAATATACTTTCTATAAACGGCCCTTCAGCCAACCGTAAGATGGGATTTGGCGGAACATTGTTTACAGATATCGTTGGTCCGACAAGGCGCGTTGGTTTACAGCTTGCCTATTCCTATCATTTGAAGCTCAGCGAAACGTTCAGGCTGAACCTGGGCTTAAGCGCGGGGATTTTGCAATATTCTGTCGACGGCCACAAATTGTATTTACACGATGCGGATGATCCGGTAATTCCAATCGTTTACAAATCGGCGCTCGTGCCTGATTTCGGCGGCGGACTGTATCTGCACAGCGATAAATTTTACCTGAGCCTTTCCGTGCCGCAGTTTTACGATGCGCAGGTAAAATTCGATCAGATGACGCATTCGAACCTGAGCAGGATCAAGCCGCACATGTATGGGCTTATCGGTTACAAGTTCGATCTTGGTGAGGATTTCCAATTGGAACCCTCGGTAATGGTAAAATATGTGACACCTGCGCCGGTTAAAGTTGATGCGGGATTGCGTTTCAGCTACCGGAAAAAAATATGGATCGGTGCAAATTACCGAACCAACGACGCACTTACTGCGCTGGTTGGCTGTATGTATAACAATTGGCTGATGTTCGGTTATTCCTACGATTATACTACAACAAGACTTCGCAACTATAGCAGCGGAACTCATGAGATCATGCTGGGGCTGAGGTTTACCAAGCCTGCTGCTAAGACGTATAAAGACGAATCCGAGTAATAAAATCCGGAGAGCTTAAAACCAGGATAAGCTTTTTGATCCCGTTTCATTTTTGTTTAGCCTTTGCCCGGGTTTTTGCGCTCGTAAAAAATTCATTTTTTTCTTCGACAAATTTCCTTTTTCCGCCCACCAAAAAAACACTTATTTAGAATCGTTATAAATTAGTGAAACTGTTAATTTTTTTAACGTTTTCGAGCGTTTATATGCAATCTTCTTTTAAATTTGCGCTCCAATTAGTGGTGCTTTTTGTCATCACTTTGTCATAAACAAAGCTCTTAATTTTATGATTAAAAATATGTCCCGAACTTCTCTCAAACTCTTGCTGGGCTTGGCATTCGTATGCTTTTTCGGTAGCGGAAGCGTTTCAGCAGCCGATGGTAAGGCCATCTATAAACAAAATTGCGCGGTTTGCCATGCGCTCACTGACCAGGTATTAACCGGTCCCGGATTAGCTGGTATTGCCGGTAAAGTTCCTCCGGGAGACTGGTTGTTCAGGTGGGTGAAGAACAACAAAGCGCTGATCAAATCAGGCGATGCGCATGCAGTAAAAGTTTTCAAAGAGAATGGCGGTAAGGACATGACCGTGTTCGAAGGAACCCTGAGCGATGAAGATATCACTGCAGTTGTTGAGTTCATAAAAAATCCTCCGCCTCCAACCACTGGCCCAACAACAACAACGACAACAGGCGGTCCGGTTGCGGCAGCTCCAACAAGCGGCGGCATCGACCCACTCTACATCATTTTATCCCTGATCGTTATTCTTGCTTTACTGATCGGCGTTCTGCGCGCGGTTCGTATGTCCTTGCAAAATGTGGTGAACCGTAAAGAAGGAAAAGAAGAAGTTCCGTCTGTTCCTTTCATGGTTGAAGCAAAAGACTGGTGCGCACGTCATCGTCGTTTCCTTGGCGTTATGGGAATCGTAATCGTTTTTCTTGGAATGAAAGGTTGCTGGGATGGACTTTGGGACATCGGTGTTTACTACAATGAAGAAACAAAAACAGGTTACAGGCCTGAGCAGCCGATCAAATTCTCTCACAAGATCCACGCTGGCGACAATGCTATCGCTTGTCAGTACTGCCACAATTCAGTTGAGAAATCACGTCACGCAGGAATTCCTACTGTGAACGTTTGTATGAACTGTCACAAAGGGATCCAGGAAGGCCCGACAACAGGAAAAACGGAGATCGCAAAAATTTATGCAGCTGCAGGTTTTGATCCCAAGACAGGGAATTACGATCACACCAAAGAGAACCCGATCAAATGGATCAAAGTTCATAACCTTCCCGATCACGTTTACTTTAACCACTCACAGCATGTAGTAGTAGGAAAGCAGGAGTGTACAACCTGTCACGGTGAAGTAAGAGAGATGACCGTTGCGGAACAAAAATCTCCGCTTACTATGGGATGGTGCATCGACTGTCACCGCAAAACAGAAGTAGCCATGGATGGAAATCCGTACTACGATAAGCTGCATGCATATATGAAGGAAAAATACAAGGATCAGCACTTAAAGAATTTCACTGTATCGCAGGTTGGCGGTATCGAGTGCGGTAAATGCCATTATTAATCTTATTTAAGAACGTAAACGCTACATCATATAATGAGTACAACTAAAAAATATTGGAAAGGATTACCCGAGCTACACGAGAGTCCTGAGGTATTGAAAAAAGCGAACAATGAGTTTGCTGAGGATCTGCCAATAGACGAGTTCTTAGGAAACGAGGCTAATGCTGATAATACGACGAGCCGCCGCGATTTTTTAAAGGTGATGGGCTTTACAACGGCTGCAGCAGCGCTTGCTTCCTGCGAAACTCCTGTGATCAAATCTATTCCTTACGTAGTAAAGCCTGAAGAGGTAACTCCGGGTGTTGCGAATTTTTATGCATCTACATTTTACGATGGGCATGATTACGCATCTGTACTTGTAAAAACACGCGAAGGCCGTCCGATCAAGATCGAGGGCAACCACATGTCCAGGGTGAGCCAGGGAGCTACCAGCGCAAGAGTGCAGGCTTCCGTTCTTTCCTTATACGACAATGCGCGTATAACCGGTCCTTACGAAAAAGGCGCCCCGACCACCTGGAAAAATGCAGATGCCGCTATCGGCAAAAAAATCGCTGAAGTGGCTGCGGCAGGAAAAGAGATCGCGATCCTTTCTTCTACCATTATCTCTCCTTCAACGAAAGCAGTTATCGCGGAGTTCACCGCAAAATACCCAAGTGCAAAACTTTACCAGTACGATTCGGTTTCTTACGCAGCTTTACGCAACGCGAACGAAAAAGTATGGGCGAAGAAAGCAATCTCTTCTTACGATTTCAGTGAAGCAAAAACCATTGTTGGTTTCGCCTGCGACTTTTTGGGAAGCTGGCTGAGCCCGGTTGAATTCTCCGCTCAATACGGTAGAACACGCAAGCCAACAAAGGAAAAGCCGGAGATGAGCAAGCATTACCATTTCGAGGCTAACCTATCGCTTACAGGGGCCAACGCTGATGAGCGTTATATGATCAAACCTTCCGAGATCGGTAAGGCAGTTGTGGCCCTTTATAATGAAGTAGCAAAGGCTACCGGGAACAGCACTGCGGGAAATGCAACAACCGGTAACGCGGAAGCAAATGTTGCCATTTCTAAAATAGCAAAGGAATTATCTAAAAATAAAGGCGCATCCCTCGTGGTTTGCGGACTGAACGATACAGATGTGCAGGTATTAATTAATGGCATCAACAAAATGCTGGATAATTACGGCAAAACAGTTGACGTTGAAATGCACAGCAACCTGAAGCAAGGTGATGACGCAGCATTCGTTGGTTTAGTTGGCGATATGGCTTCCGGAAAAGTCGGAGCCATCATCACTTACAATTGCAATCCAATGTATACCGCTTCTGCAAAATCAGGTTTTGCCGCAGCGTATGGAAAAGTTGGCCTCAAGATCTCTTTTTCCCAGTACATGGATGAAACTGCAGCAGCATCAGATTATGTATGTCCTGATCACCACTGGCTGGAAAGCTGGGGCGATGCAAATCCAAAGCGCGGACATTACAGCTTACAACAACCTGCAATTTCCCCATTATTCTCTCAGCCGCGTTACGGCGGAACCCGCCAGGCGCAGGATACTTTATTATTATGGGCAGGAGTAAAATCGGATTATTTAACTTACGTTCAGGCCTATTGGCAGAATCATGTTTATCCAATGCAGGGTAAATACGGCAACTTCTATGATTTTTGGGCGCATAGCCTGCACGATGGAACGCTTAAAGTGAATGTGGCAAAAGCCGCTGACATGGTGATCGCTCCAATGCCTAAGGATTCATCCGGAAAACCGGTAATGAGCGGTGTTGCTGCTATTGTTGATGCAGTAACGGATTCATTGGCGCCAAAGGCAAAAGGCAAGGAAGAAAAAGCAAGCACTCCAGAAGTGGTTCAGCTTCCTGTTGTCGATTATAGCGCACATGCTTCAAAAGCGGGTGCAGCCAAAACAGGCGCGCTTGAAATAACAGTATACGAAAAAGTAGGTATTGGTAACGGTAACCAGAGCAATAATCCATGGTTGCAGGAACTTCCTGATCCTATATCAAAAGTTACCTGGGACAATTA
>JBJMLS010000062.1:0-18409 GCA_045805185.1 Bacteroidia bacterium
ATCAACAGCAGGATCAACAGTGGTGTCGAGGTTCGCAACAAGGATATCCGGCTTCGGCGCGCTTTTTTCCTCCTGTTTCTTTTCTCCGGAACAGGCAACCAACAATGTTGCGCAAAGACAGATCAGGGCTTTTTGAACTTTAGTCATCATTAATATTTTGTGGTAAATTTAATCTTAATTGCTTAGCGGCAAAAAGGTTTAACAAATAGAAGGGATCAGAGGCTCAGGCAGAGGCCCGCCTTAAGCGGTCATTGATGGCGCGTCCAAGGAAGTCATCCGGGAATACTTCCGCAATGATCAGGTCAATGTCACTCCCATCAAGTTCACGCATTGCCGCAAAAAGACGGTATGCTGCTTCCTCCAGGTTACCCGAGGGCGAAAGTATTTTTGTAAGCGCGAAAGGATAGGGTGCAGTGAAACTGATTACCCCGATCTTCTTTCCCCGGTGCAAGGCAGCCAGTGCGTTCACGTCACCCATCAGTAACGGTTTCCGCGGAGCATAATGACTCTTCAATTGTCCCGGCGCCTTAGGATCCGACGACTGATTGATCTGCAATTTTACCTGTCCGGCCACCTTTTCTATTTCTTCGAGGGCAAGTCCCCCGAGCCTGTAAATAAGTGTTTCATCATTTTCAAATCCAACAATCGTGGATTCTATTCCAATAGAACAGGGTCCACCATCGAGGACATAAGGGATCTTATCACCCAGCTGTTCCAATACATGTGCTGCGCTTGTCGGACTAACATAGCCAAAGGGATTCGCGCTGGGAGCCGCAAGCGGAAAATCTATCTTCGTTAACAGCTCAAGCGTAAGCGGATGATCAGGTATCCGAACCGCAACGGTTTCAAGTCCTGAAGTTACCAGGTCGGGAACTAAACCTGTCCTGGGCAATAAGAGCGTGAGCGGTCCGGGCCAGAAGGCATTGGCGAGATCAAGAGCCTTTTGCGGAAACTCTCTTACATAGTTTCTTACCTGATCAATGGAGCCGGCATGAATGATCAGCGGATCAAAAAAAGGTCTGTTCTTCGCCTGGAATATTTTGAGTACGGCTTCTTTATTCAATGCATTGGCGGCAAGACCATACACGGTCTCCGTTGGAATGGCTACAAGTTCTCCCTTTCCAAGCAGTTGCGCTGCTAGTTCTATATCGTTTCCTGTCTCTGCCATACACGTTAATTCGCTTACAAATATCCGAATATTAGTTTAAAGCCTGAGGATTTTTTACATTTGCGTACATTTATTTAAACATGAAGATCTCTTACAACTGGCTTAAAACCTTAATCGATATAAACCTTTCCGCAGAAGAAATTGCAGTTCATCTTACCGCATGCGGACTGGAAGTAGAGGGAATTGAAAAATACGAAACCGTTCCCGGAGGATTAAAGGGTCTGGTCATCGGTGAAGTGCTGGAATGCGGAAAACATCCGGATGCGGACCGTTTAAGCCTGACCAGAGTTAATATTGGACTAGCTGAGCCGCTTAGCATTGTATGCGGTGCGCCAAATGTAGCCGCCGGACAAAAAGTAGTGATCGCTGCGGTAGGAGCTAAATTATATCCCACAACCGGAGAACCTTTTGAAATAAAAAAATCGAAGATCCGCGGCGCCTTAAGCGAAGGAATGATCTGCGCCGAAGATGAGATCGGCCTCGGAGAAAGTCATGCAGGAATAATGATCCTCGATCCCTCGGCAGTTGTCGGCACACCCGCCGCGAACTATTTTAAATTAAAAGAAGACCATGTGTTCGAGATCGGGCTCACTCCCAACCGCAGCGATGCCGCCTCTCATTTAGGCGTGGCCCGTGACCTCGCGGCCATTCTGAACTGCTCGGAAAATACCGATAAGTACCGGGTTCACCTGAACGGTATCGCTGAGATCCCAAAAGCATCAGGAGTTCTCAGCACAAGCGTAGAAGTCGCTGAACCTTCTTTATGTAAACGTTACAGCGGGATCACCATCAGCGGGATCACTGTAAAAGAATCTCCGGACTGGATGAAGAACTACCTGCGTGCGATCGGCCTTCGTCCCATCAATAACATTGTGGATATTACCAATTATGTGCTTCACGAGCTGGGACAACCACTCCATGCCTTTGATGCCTTGAAGATCAAAGGTCATAAAGTAATAGTGAGAAAGGCGAAAGAAGGAGAAAAATTTGTGACGCTCGATGGCACTGAGCGAAATTTAAATCAAAATGATCTCATGATCTGTAATGCCGGAGAGCCAATGTGCATCGCTGGCGTATTCGGTGGCCAGAATTCCGGTGTTACTCATGAAACTACGGCGATTTTTCTGGAATCAGCTTATTTTGACGCCGGAAGCATCCGCAGGTCCTCAAAATTTCACAGCTTAAAAACGGATGCTTCTTTCCGTTTCGAGCGTGGTACCGATCCTGAAATGACCCTGACAGCTTTGAAACGTGCAATTTATTTGGTAAGTGAGCTTGCAGGCGGACAAGTGAGCTCCGAGCTTATCGATGTATATCCTGAAAAACAGGAAGCTTATAAAGTTACTTTTTCTTATGTGAATTGTACGCGGCTGATCGGGAAGGAAATTGACCGCGCAGTGATCAGGAACATTATTACTTCGCTCGGAATGGAGATCGCATCCGAAGGAAACGATGGCCTTTTGCTGAATGTTCCCTTGTATAAAACCGATGTTACCCGCGAAGCAGATGTGATCGAGGAAGTAATGCGCATCTATGGCTACAACAATGTGGAAGTGGCGCAGCAGGTAAAATTCTCCGTATCGTATGCTGACAAGAAGGATCCGGGCAAAACTGATCAGCTCATTTCCGGTCTGCTGGTCAACAATGGCTTTAGTGAGATCATGTCCACTTCACTTAGCAAAGAAGCGTACTATCCGGGAAAAGAAAACCTGGTAAAGATCCTGAATCCCCTGAGCTCGGATCTTAATATCATGCGCGCTTCCATGGTCTACAGCGGAATGGAAGCTGTGGCATATAACAGTAACAGGAAGAACAGCAACCTGAAATTCTTTGAATTCGGCCGTACCTACCTGAAAGCCCAACAGGATGATTTTAATTATACCGAACAAAAGCACGCCGCTCTTTTTCTTACGGGTCGCAAGCAGGAGGAGAATCCTTATGGTTATAATGATAATGTAACATTTTACCAGCTGAAAAGTTATATTGAAAGTATATTGAAGCGCCTGAATATTAAAGTAAGTAAAACAGAGGAGATCAACGAGAGTGAAACGCTTTCGCAGGGCTTGAGCTATTATTCCGGCAAAAAGCTGCTTGCAGAGGCAGGGGCCTTATCAAAATCAATAGTGAAGCAATTTGACATAAGCGCCGAAGTATTTTACGCCGATCTTAAGCTGGACAATATCCACGCCTTATCCGCAATAGATCAATTGAAATACGAAGAAGTACCCAGGTTCCCTGAAGTACGCCGCGACCTTGCTTTATTACTGAATACATCCGTGAAGTATAGAGAAGTGGAAGATCTCGCATACCAGACCGAGCGGAAATTACTGAAAAAAGTGAATTTGTTTGATATTTACGAAGGCAACAAGCTCGAGGCAGGAAAAAAATCCTACGCAGTAAGCTTTACTCTGCAGGACGAAAATGCAACGCTCACGGACAAACAGGTAGATAGCGTGATGCAGAAACTGATAAAAGCATACACCGAAAAGCTTGGAGCTTCGATCCGCTAAATCACCTGCGCCATATTTATATCTGGCCAGGGACTAAACCATGCTTATACTAAAACGTCATCAGCTCTTTTTAACTGGCGTGAGCCTCGTTTTTCTTTTTTATTTCCTGAACAAAACCTGGTTCCTCATCGGGAGTGAAACCACGCCGGGTACCTGTACCGAATACGATGTGATCTATCCTGAGGGCAGGTCAAAGGATCCCGATCGCTTTTTTCCAATTATCGAATATTCGGTAAATGGTAAAAATTATAAGCTAACAGGAATTGAAGACCTGAAACTTGACGAAGAGGAAAGCATCACCGTTATTTATAAAAAAAATGATCCAGCCCGTGCTTACCAATTCAGCTTCTTCGGATTCTGGTATTACGGTATTCTCTATGGCGCCCTGAGCATTATCGCACTCACCATTCTGTGTTACGGCGCATTCGAAAAGCACCATAGCATTAGGATCAGGATCCCTTTTATAAAATTCAATACTCTCCCTGAGAAAAAGGGAAAGGAAAAGGATAAAAATAATCCCGTGAGCAAACAATAAGCACGAGCCCCTTCCGTTAAGGGCATAGTTTTCGGGTTCCATTGGAATTACAAATTTTTCCGCTTTGGGCATTCCACATTTTGTGGCGCAATTGGGATAAATACCTTAACTTTATGACTCTATGAACAGGCTTAAAAAAATACTTCTTTCCGCACTTGTTTCCTCACCTGTTTTGTTATTGGCACAGGTGCCAAAATACAGCAACGAGTTTTTATCAGTAGGAGTTGGCGCGCGTGCGCTGAGCATGGCTAACGCAAGTGTAGTTTCCTCGAAAGATGTCACGGCAGGTTATTGGAACCCCTCTTCACTTTTGAACATTAATTCAAACTTACAGCTTGGATTGATGCATGCAGAATATTTCGCAGGCATTGCCAAATACGATTATGGCGCGCTTGCGGCCCGTATCGATAGTAACAGCGCCGGCGCTATAAGCCTGATCCGTTTTGGCGTGGACAACATTCCCAATACCACTCAGCTCATTGATGCGAATGGAAACGTGGATTACGACAAGATCTCTAAATTCAGCGCTACCGATTTTGCAGCGCTGATCTCGTATGCGCGAAGAATTACACAGGTAAAAGGTCTTAACGTTGGCGGAAACGCGAAGATCATCCGCCGCCGGATCGGTGACTTCGGAGGATCCTGGGGATTTGGGATCGACGCGTCGGCAAGCTATCAATACAGGCAATGGCAATTTTCCGCAGTTGGACGCGATATTACCGGGACCTTTAACGCATGGAGCTATAACATCGACGATGCAACAAAACAGGTCTTCGCTACAACGGGTAATGATATCCCAAAAAATTCGATTGAAGTAACGGTTCCCAAACTGATTTTAGGAGGAGCGAGGAAATTCAGTCTCTGGAAAGATAAAATATCCCTGCTTGCCGAAATGAACCTGATCAATACTTTCGACGGTAAAAGAAATGTACTTGTCAAAAGTAAGGTGATGAGCATTGATCCGGTGATCGGAATTGAAGCAGGCTACATGAATTTTGTTTTCCTGCGCGCCGGATTAGGGAACATTCAAAAAACAACAGATGTGCTGGGAAAGCCGATCACCACCATTCAACCGAATATTGGCGTAGGGATCAAATACAAAATATTTTCACTTGATTATGCGCTGACCGATATCGGTGATCAATCAGTGGCCTTATACAGCAATATATTTTCTCTCAAAGTAGACATCAATAAAAAAGCGAAGTAACAGAAGCGAAAAGTATGAAGAGACTTTTACTTTCCATCACTTTTCTTTTTTTACTGCTGGGTTCAGCGGCGCAGACCTATAATAATGAGTGGATCAGCTTTTCTCAGTCTTATTATAAGGTTAAAATTGATCACGATGGCCTTTACCGCATTGACTCTGCCGCGCTTGCTACCGCAGGAATTCCTCTTGGCGCTATTAATCCGAAGAACATACAGGTTTTCCAGAAAGGAATTGAGCTTTACATTCATATCCAGGGAGAAAATGATAACGTATTTAATTCCGGAGATTATATTTTATTCTATGCTGAAAAAAATAAATGTAGCGACGACTCCTCGCTTTTCGTTAATTCACCTTTTCTCGTAAATCCATATTACAGCGTCATCAGTGATACGGGAGCAGTATTTCTGACCTGGAACAGCAGCGTTTCTAATCTCCGCTTAACAGTTGATACCGATACTTCTTTTGCTTCATATACTCCGAGTCCTTATTACATCAAAGAAAATATCCAGGCTTTCGCCAACGATTACAATATTGGAAGAGTGAGTCTCTCTACCAACTCTACCGATCCCCGCTATATGTTCGGAGAAGGCTGGGCCAATTCGGTGATGCGCATAGATGAAAACAATCCCTCTACCCAAACCACATCGCTGAGCTTTAATACCGCAGGATTGTATACAGCAGGACCTCAGACCTACGTAAGTACAGTTTACGCCGGGGCATCCGATCAGAATTATTCTTCGCAATCCAGCTTTGATCACAACGATCATGAGGTTACTGTTGAGTACAGCGACCTGAACGGAAGCTGGAACCAGCTTGACCTGAACAGTTTTGACGGCTTCAGCGTTTACCGGAAAACATTCAACCTCAGCAACGCGCAATTAGGCAATACTACAGGGATCAGGATCAACAGCGTATATACGCCTGCGCTATTCAAGGGCAACAGCACCTATGTGTATTACGCCAAGCTGGTATATCCTCAAACATTCAACCTGAATAACCTCAGCGAAGAAAAAATGTATTTACCGGATGACGGAAACCAGGCAAAATCTTACTTAAACATCAGTAATTTTAATAATCTCGCCTCGCCTGTAAGATTGATTGATCTGAGCAATCACCGTATGATGACCGTCATTGCCAGCGGGAGTAATTTCAGGGCGCTGGTCCCGAATACAGGAGCAAATAAATTCTGTTTTCTCAGCTCGGACAGCAATACAGTTAAAGTAAGCAAGCTTATCCCGGTTAACGGGAACGGGAGCTTTATCAATTACCAGAACCTTGCAGCAGATTCAGCTTACCTTATTATAACCAGCTCAAAGCTCAGCGCAGGCGCCGCGCTGTATGCAACATACCGCAGCAGTGCAGCAGGAGGAAATTACAATGTGATCACCGCTAAAATACATGAGCTGTATGACCAGTTTGCTTTTGGAGTCGAGGGTCATCCTTATGCCATACGGAATTTCGTAAAGTTCGCCAGTACAAAATTTCCTTCGCTACCTTCACATTTATTCCTTATCGGGAAAAGCGTTCACGCACCTTTTTGTGTAAAGGACCAGGCTTCGTTCTCACTGCGGCAGCTGCCGTCCTTTGGTTATCCTTCCTCCGACAATTTGCTGACCCAGGGTCTCGGCAATCCGGCTTCATTAGCGCCTTATATTTCTACCGGGAGACTCGCCGCTCAAAATGATACCGATATCGTAGAATACCTTGATAAAGTAATGCTTAGCGAATCGCAATCACCGGCTGAATGGCAAAAAAATGTTTTGCATTTTGTGGGGGGCGCGGATGCGATCCAGCAAAATACCTTTGGACTCTTCATGGATCTCGATAAAGCGCTTGCAGAAGACACCCTTTACGGAGCTAAAGTATATACCTTCAAAAAAACGAGCACTGCTCCTATCGGGATCAATACCAATGACTCGATACGGCAGGTAATTGAGAACGGCGTGAGCCTCATCACTTTTTTCGGACACGGTTCCTATGTAGGATTCGAGCAGAACATTGACGATCCTTTCGCTTATAACAACTCACCAAAGTTTCCTTTCCTTGTTGCTAATTCCTGCTATTCGGGGGATATTCACACCAACGATGTATATTCCAACAGCGAGAATTTTGTACTTGCCAAAGATCATGGCACCATCGGCTTTCTTGCAACGGTCGCATCCGGCGTTGCTTATGCGCTGCATTATTACACCAATGAATTTTACCGCAACCTGAGCTATGCAAAGTATGGATCTTCCTATGGGGAGCTTAGCAAAGCTTCTGTTGCGGGATTGGAAACCTCCCCCTTCTTTCCCAATGACAGCATTCTTGCTTCCACTTGTATGGAAATGACCCTGCACGGAGATCCTGCTGTTCATCCCTACACGCATCGCCTTCCTGATTATGAGATCACAAATACGGATGTTTCTTTTGATATCAATTCGGTAATTGACACTATCCTCATCGACATCAAGGTCACCAATATCGGCAAGGCCGTAAACGATTCCTTCATTGTCTATGTTGAACGCGTATTGCCTTCGGGAAGTACTTTGACATTCCTGAAAAAGATCAAAGCTCCTTTTTTCCAAAGTCACGTTTATTTCAGCATCCAAAGAAATGTGCTCAACGGGATCGGGCTCAACCAGTTTTATGTTCACATCGATCACTTCAATGCGATCAACGAACTTTCGGAAACAAACAATTCTACGAATGGTTATATCAGTCTTTTCATTCCCGGTGGTGATATCGTTCCAGTTTATCCTTACCAATATGCAATTGTTCCGCTCACAGATTCCATTACACTGAAGGCTTCGACAGCCGATCCTTTTGCAGCGCTTAGCATCTACAGGATCCAGCTCGATACCAATGATACCTTTTCTTCTCCCTTATATAATACAACTGTTAGCTCAGCGGGTGGAGTTGTTACACTGCCTGTATCTCTATTGGGCAACGACAGCGTTGTTTATTTCTGGAGGGTTGGAAGAGACACCATTGATCCTCTGGAGATCCACTGGCGCGAAAGTTCTTTCCAGGTCATAAGCGGAAAACACGGTTGGGCCCAGGCTCATTTTCATCAATTCAAAAACGACAGATATGAATTTGTGAAATATAATAAGCCTGCAAGACGCTTCAGTTTCGCAAACGATGTGAGATCCATCTTTGTGAAAGACGGCAATCAGCCATACCTGAACTTCGCCTCTATTGGTTATTACATCAATAACGTGCAAAAACATTTGTGGACCTGTGGGGGAAGCAACGGGTGGAGCTTTGCCGTGTTCGATTCCATAACCGGCATTGAGTATTCAAGCGATACGGTAAGCGCTGCTCCGGCTGCCTGGTTCGGTCCCTACCAGAATTGCCAGTGCGTTGCACAAACGCAATACGCCATTGATTTTGGTCCCACAAATTACTGCGGCGATGTGAGCGATTGGCGCCTGAAAATGGAAAACTTTCTTACCAACGATATCCCTTCCGGGAACTGGGTACTTGCATACAGTCATGGCGACATCGGGGCAAGCACCTATTCACCTTCGCTTTACAGCGCCTTTGATAATATCGGCTTTGACAGCATCCGTTATGTTGCGGATACAGTTCCCATTATCGTCTTTGGCAAAAAAGGTTATTCACCCGGGCAGGCCAGTTTTGTGAAAGGGAACCGTTACAGCGATATCATCAGCTACAGCGACACCATTGCAACAAACTGGAACAGCGGCTATATTGCCTCAGAGATCATTGGGCCTTCTTCCATGTGGAGGTCCCTTCACTGGAACTATTCCTCGCTCGAAACGCCTTCCGATGACAGCATTTATGTAAAACTGCTTGGTATAAAAATGAATGGCGACATCGACACCCTTGCAAGCATCTCAAAAGATTCGCTCAACGTGCCTGACCTGTACAATTACGTAAACGCTTCCACTTATCCTTTCCTTAAACTAATTGCTTATGAGCGCGACGATTCTTCGCATACGCCGGCGCAATTAAAAAAATGGCAGGTCATTTACGACCAGGTTCCGGAAGCCGCATTAAATCCTCCGCTTGGCTTCAGCTTCAACAACCAAACAGTGCAGGAAGGAGATAACATCATTGTTCAGATACCTGTGCAAAACATCAGTGATATTCCTTTTACGGATAGTCTTTTGATCGCTTATTGGGTGGAAGATGTGAATCTTGCCAGTCATGCCCTCCCGTACAAGCTAAAAAAAGCGCCCTTTCTTCCCGGCTCTTTCTTTATAGATACCATACAGGTGAATACTTTCGGTTATCCCGGCGCTAATGCGCTCTGGATCGATGTGAACCAGCTCAATCATCCGAAGAACCAATTGGAGCAATACCATTTCAATAACATCGCCAGACTAACATTCAATGTGAACCGCGATAAGATCAATCCCCTTCTTGATGTGACCTTCGATGGCGTGCACATCCTGAACGGCGATATTGTCTCTTCAAAGCCGAATGTACTGGTCACCCTGAAAGATGAAAATAAGTTTCTCGCATTGAACGACACTGCTGATTTTGCAGTCTACCTGAGATATCCCGGGGCAGTACAGGAGCAAAGAGTTTATTTTAATGGTAATCTTCAGTTCACACCTGCCCAATTGCCCAATAACAGCTGTAAGATCCTTTTTAATCCTGCCTTGCTGAATGATGGAAAATATGAATTTACCATACAGGCAAAGGATCGCTCAAGCAACGTGAGCGGCTCGAGCAATTATAAGATCCAGTTTGAAGTGGTGAATAAAGCAAGCATTACCGAGGTATTGAATTATCCGAATCCTTTCAGCACTTCCACGCGTTTTGTTTTTACGCTTACAGGAAGCGAGACTCCGGAAACATTCAAGATCCAGATCATGACGATCACCGGAAAAGTGGTACGCGAGATCACACAGGATCAGATCGGTCCGCTGCACATCGGTCGCAATATAACCGAATACGCCTGGGATGGCAAGGATGAGTTCGGCGATCAGCTTGCAAATGGCGTTTATCTTTACCGCGTTATTAGTCGCCTGAACGGTGAAACCATTGATCACCGGGAATCAGGGGCCGACGATTACATTAAAAAAGGGTTCGGGAAAATGGTGCTCATGCGTTGAGCTTGTATTTTGAAACCAGGAAAGCTATCCTTACTTTTACGCAAAGTTTTTTCTTGAAACGTTTACCTTCATTATCCCTTTCGATTTTAAGCGGCGCCTTACTCGGCCTCGCCTGGCTGCCGAGTTGCACAGCTCTTATTTTCTTCGCTTTTGTTCCTTTGCTTCTGGCCGAGGAAAATCTCTCCAACTCATTTGATGCAAAACGAAAGAAGCTAAAGCTTACAGGCTTGTCCTTTCTTAGTTTTTTTATCTGGAACCTGGCGAGTACCTGGTGGATCGTATATGCTTCGGCGGGAGGAGCAGCAATGGCCGTTTTCAGCAATTCCTTCCTGATGTGTACCGTGTTCATGCTCTACCACAATGCCGCTGCACGGATCAATAAACCCTGGACAATCTGGTTACTTATTCCTTTATGGATGGGATTTGAATACCTGCATACGATCTGGGACATTAGCTGGACCTGGCTCACACTCGGTAATGTATTTGCTTTTCAAAACTCATGGGTTCAGTGGTACGAATTCACAGGGACCTGCGGAGGAACACTTTGGGTGCTTCTCGTCAATATCCTTATCACAAAGCTGATCCTGAAAATGCCGGTTCCAAAAAAAGAACTGACGCGTCAAAGCCTGATCATTATTGGCTTTCTTGCTTTTCCATTGTGTGTTTCATTTTTTCTTACTGGTGAAAGCAAACAAAAAGCAAAAGGAATTGATGTAATGGTTGTACAACCCAATGTCGATCCCTACAATGATAAATTCGTACTGGAACCGGAAATTCAACTGGAAGCACTCTTAAAGCAACTCGAAGGCAAGCTGGATGCTAATGTCGATTATCTTGTTCTGCCTGAAACTTTTTTAACAGAGAACATCTGGGAGAGCCAGCTCCAGGAATCTTATTCCATTCAATTTCTGAAGGAGAATATCATCAAAAAATTTCCAAAGCTGAAAATAGTTTCCGGGGCAAATACACTTTACGCTTACAAAAATGAAAAGCCCTCTGTTACCGCACGTAAGTTCAGCAACACCGATGAGTATTACGATTATTTCAATTCCGCCATTCAAATCGATTCTACTCCTGTAGTGCAGATCTACCACAAATCAAAGTTGGTTCCCGGAGTAGAAAAAATGCCTTTCCCTACATTATTTAAACCGCTTGAAAAACTGGCCATTGACCTGGGCGGTACCACTGGCAGCTTAGGCATCCAGGAAGAAAGAACAGTATTCAGCAGCGGGTCGGTAAAGATAGCTCCGGTGATCTGTTATGAAAGCGTTTACGGTGAATTTGTGGGCGGGTATCTTAAAAAAGGCGCCAACCTTATCTTTATAGTTACTAACGATGGGTGGTGGGAGGATACACCCGGTTACAAACATCACCTTGCTTACGGAGCTTTGCGCGCCATAGAGACCCGCACGCCTATTGCACGTTCTGCAAATACCGGGATCTCCTGCTTTATCGACCGTAACGGAATGGTGAGCCAGGCAACAGGCTGGTGGGAGAAAGCGGTGATCCGCGCCACCCTGCAACCCAATGATGAGCTCACTTTTTATGTAAAATACGGAGATCTCCTTTCAAAAGCGGCAACCATCCTCGCTATTGCAATTATTTTAATTTCCAACTTTTTACGCTTTAAAAAGCGCTGGTCATGAACCTATATTTTTCGTATTTTCGTTCCTGTTTTAGTCAACCTTACAATATAACATATTATGGAAAAATTTGATGTTACCGTTATCGGATCCGGGCCAGGAGGCTATGTTGCGGCAATTCGCTGTGCGCAATTGGGAATGAAAACAGCGCTTATCGAACGCTACAATTCACTGGGCGGCACCTGTCTTAATGTCGGCTGCATTCCTTCAAAAGCACTGCTCGATTCTTCGGAACATTACCACAATGCGGAGCATACCTTTGCAGAGCACGGCATTGAACTGAAAAGCCTGAAAGTGAACCTGGCGCAAATGATCAAGAGAAAAGCGGAAGTTGTAAAGGTGACCTGCGATGGGATCAATTACCTCATGAAGAAAAATAAGATCACTGTTTATAACGGACACGGATCTTTTGTAAATAAGAACACAATTGAGATCGCTAAGGCGGATGGGAGCAAGGAACAGATCGAAAGCGGAAAGACGATCATTGCCACCGGTTCAAAGCCTTCCTCTTTACCAGGAATTGAGATTGACAAGAAGCGAATAATTACCTCAACGGAAGCATTGGAGTTGCAGGAGGTACCTAAGCACATGATCATTATTGGCGGCGGAGTAATAGGGCTTGAGTTAGGAAGCGTGTATGCGCGTCTTGGAGCTAAAATTTCCGTGGTCGAATTTACAGATGGAATTATCAGCATGATGGACAAATCACTTGGGAAAGAGTTGCAGCGCGTGCTGAAGAAGAACTTAGGTTTTGAGTTTTATTTCAAGCACAAAGTAACAGGAGCCACTGTAAAGAAAAATGAAGTGACTGTGACTGCCGATAACGATAAAGGCGAAAAGCTGGAGCTCAAAGGCGACTATTGCCTCATGAGTGTTGGTCGTCGTCCTTACACCGATAATTTAGGACTCGACAAAGCCGGTGTAAAGCTGGATAACCGCGGACGTATTGAAACCGATGCGCATCTGCAAACAAACGTTCCGGGAATCTATGCGATCGGCGATGTTGTAAAAGGCGCCATGCTTGCGCACAAAGCTGAAGAAGAAGGCGTTTATGTTGCCGAGTTAATGGCAGGGCAAAAACCGCACATCAATTACGATCTTGTACCGGGTGTTGTGTATACCTGGCCCGAAGTTGCAGCGGTTGGATTTACCGAAGAGCAGTTAAAAGAGCAGGGTAAAAAATATAAAACAGGAAGCTTCTCTTTCAAAGCGAGTGGGCGCGCACGCGCCAGCATGGATACGGATGGGTTTATCAAAGTAATTGCGGATGCAGAAACGGATGAAGTGCTTGGCGTTCACATGATCGGCCCGCGTGCTGCCGATATGATCGCTGAAGCAGTTGTTGCCATGGAATTCAGGGCAAGCGCCGAAGACATCGGACGGATCTGCCATGCGCATCCAACATTCACGGAAAGTTTAAAAGAAGCTGCACTGGATGCAACTGCCAAGCGCTCCATTCACATGTAATCAATTAACACCAGAGGCGCAGAGTACTATTGTTTTATAAAGACTTTATTTTGTCGCTAATTATCCGATAAAAAATCAAAAAACGCAAAACTTATTTCCTATACGTTTGGGCCTTGGTGTACTAAAAATAAAAACAGGGATACTAAAAATATCTCATTATAAACTTCTCTGCGACCTCTGGTGTAAAAATAAATACTAAAAAGTCTCTGCGCCTCCGGGCCTCTGGTGTAAATTAATTCTACTAAAAAAACCTCTGCGTTCGGCGACCTCTGGTGTAAACATAAATACTAAAAACTCTCTGCGCCTCCGGGCCTCTGGTGTAAAAAAAATGAAAACAGGAGTACTCCTCATCAACCTCGGCACCCCCGATAGCCCTTCAACCGGAAACGTACGGAAATACCTCACCGAGTTCCTGAACGACAGGAGAGTGATTGACATTTCGGCATTCGGAAGATTTGTTCTGGTGAATGGTATAATCGTTCCTTTCCGTTCTTCCAAATCAGCTAAGTTATACAGGCAGATCTGGACAGACGAAGGTTCTCCCCTGCTCATCCATACCAAAAATGTAACGGCAAAATTACAGGCAGCATTGGGCAATGACTACATTGTGGAATTTGCAATGCGCTACCAGAATCCCGATATAAAAAGCGCACTGGAAAAATTGCGGAAAGAAAAACCGTCAAAGATCATCATTCTTCCGCTCTATCCGCAATATGCCTCCAGCAGTACAGGTTCCACCCTCGAAAAATTATTCAATGAGCTGAAAGAATGGGAAGTGATCCCTTCGCTCAACATCATCAGTAAATTTTACGATGACGAGAACTACATCAATGCCTTTGTCGAAGAAGGAAAGAAATTCAATATCGGCGAATTCGATCACGTGCTGTTCAGCTATCACGGTTTGCCTGAGCGTCACATTAAAAAAGGATCGGCGCATTACGGCAGCGATTATTGCCAGCTTTCCGATAAATGCTGCAGCACCATTAATCGCAGCAACCAGTATTGTTACCGCGCTTCCTGTTTTTACACAACACGCGAGATCGCAAAAAAACTAAACATCCCTGTTGAAAAATACACCGTTTCATTCCAGTCGCGCTTGAACGACAAATGGATCAAACCATACAGCGACGAGGTCATCAAAGAAAAAGCAAAACAGGGAATAAAGCGCATGCTCGTATTCTCTCCTGCTTTTGTTGCCGATTGCCTCGAAACCATTTATGAGATCGGAACCGAATACAACGAAATATTCCGTGAACACGGAGGAGAAAAGATTGAGCTGGTAAAAAGCTTAAATGATAATGAGGCCTGGGTGGAGACGTTGAAGAAAATGATTTTGAAGCAGGCATAAAGAATCGTGAAGGCCTTAGCCAGAAACGTTTAAAGATCCCTGGTCGGTTTCATTTTACTTTTTGAGAACGCCTTGTTTTTTTCTTATTCGTCTCTTTTTATTTATGTTTTGTAAGTTCAAACAGCTTAGCTTCTCTTTGAATTGTTAAATAATCGATAAAACCCACTGGCATAGGAGTTGGTTTCCAGTTCTTTTTTTGTTCTGCCCAGAATTTTACACACTCTTCATAATCAACCGGAGGGGGTGGGGCATATTGAGCAAATTGCCTTGTATCGCCAGGTCCCCAAACTGGATCATTTCCAAACCTGTGATCCTGAAAATTCACACGTTTTGCATAAATTTTATATGAAAATCTTGCATTTGAAGTTCCGCCGTTTCTCTCCTTGACCACAAAACTGGTTGTTCCTGGTATGACATAAACATCTTCGGACTCGCCTTCCATTTGGATAAAGACATGCATAGGATGGTTTTGATCAATTACTACTGTTTCAAGGAACAAAGCATCCAATTGAATAGTTACCTCGCCATTGCTAAGTTGTCCGTTACCCATATCGCTGAACCATACTTCTGCACTCTCCTCGCAATACAACAATTGATTTCCTTTACTGGTTGCTACCGATGCGGATTTCGTTCCATTTACAATAGTATGGTTCCCATTAAAGTAACCGCTATAGTTGGCGTTATTCGCCCTCCAGCCAACTACGGCTATATCGTTATTACCTACAATTATTCCTCCCCCGAAACCTACGCCATATGCACCAATACCAAAAGCTGACCCGTTATATGTTCCGAGTGTTCCCATATGGGCATTACCTGAAGTCGCGCCATGACTTCCGTATACAGCGGCCCCACCGGTAGCAACATTGCTAACAGTACCCACAACGCCGCCACGCGTGTTACTGACATTAGTTCCGTTATAATTGCCTAATACCCCCGCTCCTGATCCTGATCCGCCGTAAACCCCCTGCACAGCAGAAAAATTGGTAGTTCCCGCTAAAAGAACTTCGCCCCAGGTTCCGGACCCATTCTGATCCGTATATCCATTCACTCCAAAAGGATTGGCAGCGTTGGCATAACCAACCAACAAATCTCCGGCGTAAGGTGAAGCCGTATTTCCAGTAATAACTTCGCCGTTCGAGTTCATCCGGAACCTTTCAATACCTCCTGTAGAGAAAGTCAATGCATCGGCACTTGGACTAAGCATACCTGTATTTGGATCCGCAGCGAAACTATAAAAAGGAAGTGCATTGGTGCCTAAAGACATTGCATGGACCTGATCGGCATTGGGAACCCTGAATCGTAATGTGGCATTTGTTCTAAAGTCAAGGGATTGTGCATCTGATGTACCAATATAATTGGTTCCCCCTGTAGTTCCTGCATTACCGAGAAGTGACCAGTCCATACCGCCGTTCCCACCATTAATGGACACCCATTTGGCCCCATTCCAATAATAATATCCCGGAGAAACCGCTGTTGAACTTGTAACTGCTCCGACTGTTGCCGTATTGTAGATCATCATACCGGTTACGTTTCCGGTTCCAATAGTTGTAGCGTCAGTATTTCCGGTTAAAGCCACATTCGGGAAAATAACACCTTTTCCATTAGGACTCGTAAAGGTATTCCCTGTATTCATATCAAGAATAGAAGAGCTGTTAGGAGTTCCGCCTGTTGAGTTTATACCCACATTCTGAGCGCTGAGGCTTAGCGAAAAGATGCAAAGCGGGATACCAAAAAAATAATTGTTCTTCATAGCTGTGTTTATTTTATTTTTCAATCAATACTTTTTTCACAACGACTGTCTTCGCTGTCTTAACTTCAAAAAGGTAAACGCCCTGTGACAAGACAGAATTTAATTTGAAGGAGTTATGCCCTTTTAATGAAAATAAGTGTTCAGCGGAAACCAAACGACCGGCAACATCATAGGTATTCATCAGCACCAGCTGATCAGATAAGGAAAATAAGTTCAGGTTAATATTTTCCCCATCGTAAAAAACTGCGGCGCTTTCCTTCGCCAGGTCAGCACAGGGAGAAACAGAAATAGTTGTAAAGGTTTCAGATGCCGAGTTTACATCAGTTTCTGAAAGACGGTAATACACGGTTCCGGAATTGCCTGAATCATCCCTGTAAGAATAGTTCAGGAGTTGATTACTGTTGAAAGCCGCGTTCACGTGATCAAGAACAAAAAAATCAATTCCGTTAAGTGATTTTTCAATAGTAAAATAAGAGCTGTTATGTTCTGTAACGGTCGACCAGCTTAATTCGATCTCACCTGAGGTGCATTCTCCTTTAAAGCTGCTCAATTCAACCGGGAGCGGCTGCGTCTTGTCATTCAATGTCCATGACCTAAAAAAGTTATTCGACGGCACCACAACATTTGTAACCGTTCCCACGCTCGCGCCGGTAACATTTGTACCGGCCGGTGCAAAATTATTCCAGGTATTCGCGGCATTGTCCCATTCCTGCGCCTGTAGGTTAGGAATGGTGATCGTATTTCCACCATTCGCTGCCGCCTCTGCATTGATATAGGTAAAGTTCAGGTTAACACCGGGCTTGGTGGTATAACCCGTTGCGTCAATGATCCAGAACCTGTCATAGGTATAAGCCGAATTATTTGCAACAAAAGGAATTCCGCCCTGCATGTTCAATACATCAGAAGGCAGGTAGGCCGTATTGTCAAAACCTGTGGCCCTGGTCGCTGCAACTTTTGTAGAAAATTCAATGCTTCCGGACCCTGTACCAGCGGTAATTCCGTTTACGGTCAAGGGAAAAGATTCCTGCGCAGAGGAAACGTAAGGAACAGTAATAGCCGTTGTGGATGTTCCCAGCTTGTACTTAGTGATATTGTATTCACCTTCCATTATGATTCCGTTAACACCGCCGCCTATGGTAGTGATCGGGGTCGCAGGTGGAGAGGCCAGAACAACATATATTTCTGAGGCCGCCGTACCCCCATTGATTTTTATCTGACCACCGGAGTTAAATACCAGTTGGGCATAACATTGTCCCGTTAAAGCAAATATTAATGATGAGATAACATGTTTGGTCTTCATAGCTCAGAAATAAAGTTAACAGCAGGAAAGCTCGCAGTAATGCAATTGGAGCTCAGTTCCATTTCAATTTACAATACACTTAACCTATAACTTAAAAAAACAGTTCAAAGGACACTACAGAACAGTTTGCGGCAGAACATGCGAGTAAGAAAGCCAACATTCTATGTACTAATTTAGTCAATTCATCGAAAAGTTTGAAAAAAAAATTGCTTTTGTTAATAAAAATACACCAATTCATATATAATTGATAATTAATATTTTACTATAACACAATTGCGGCATTTTGTATAAAACTTGATAAAAAAAAGCCCGGTTTTTATAAACCAGGCTGATAAAAAATACTAGAATTTCGACTTCTATTCCGTAACCGCGAACTTTTTAATTATTCCGCGCTTACCATTTATTACGCGCA
>JBJMLS010000063.1:0-4209 GCA_045805185.1 Bacteroidia bacterium
ATGGAAAGAGCAAGATTTACGTAATGCTCTTTTTTATTCATAAGAAGAAACTTAATGGCTTTTTCATCACCTTCGATAATGTTTACCATTGCCGCCCACTCAGGCGCAAATTTTAACAATAACTGAAAGGCTTGTTTATCTTCCCAGATTGCGTTAACGAAGGCAGCAAGAATGAAACGCTTTGAGTTCATCAGGAGCCTGAAGGCTTCGTCATCGCCACGGATGGCATCGAGCATGGCCATCAGATCACGGTGCTGGTTTTCGATAAGGTAATTCAAGCCGCCACTGTCCCCGTTCACATAATCGGTAAATTTCTCGATGGTCCTTTGGGAGTATAATTCTTTCGGCTTAACCTGCTTTCCCATTTTTATCATTTCATCAATTCGTCAATAATCTTATCTACGCTCATTCCCTCTGCCTCTGCCTTGTAATTACGAACGATGCGGTGACGCAGGATCGGCTTGGCTACCGCTCTAACATCTTCTATATCCGGAGAATATTTCCCATTGATTGCTGCGTGGCACTTAGCGCCTACAACCAGGTATTGCGATGCGCGCGGACCCGCTCCCCAGGCAAGGTACTTTCCTGCAAGCTCAGGACTAAATTCATTATTCTGCCGCGTTTTAACTGCGAGCTTTACCGCATATTCCAATACATTATCCGGTACCGGGATCTTTCTCACCAGGTTCTGGAAGAAAAGGATCTCCTCTGCGGATAGTATTTTATTTAAAACGGGTCTAACATCTGTTGTTGTATTCTTTACCACGTTGATCTCTTCCCTGAAGCTTGGATAATCCAGCCATACGTTGAACATAAAACGGTCGAGCTGCGCCTCCGGTAAAGGATAGGTTCCCTCCTGCTCTATTGGATTTTGCGTGGCGAGAACAAAAAAAGGATTTCCTAGCTCGTAACGTTTTCCGGCAGCGGTAACCTGCTTCTCCTGCATGGCTTCAAGCAGGGCCGATTGTGTTTTAGGCGGAGTACGGTTGATCTCATCGGCAAGAACTATGTTTGCAAAGAGAGGCCCTTTGATAAATTTAAAATTGCGGCTTTCATCAAGTATCTCCGCTCCCACAATATCGCTCGGCATAAGATCGGGAGTGAACTGGATCCGGTTAAAAGAAAGACCAAGCACATCCGCGATCGTACTCACCAATAAGGTTTTTGCCAAACCGGGTACGCCAACCAGCAAGCAGTGACCGCGACTGAAAATAGCAATGAGCACATTTTTTATAGTTTCTTCCTGCCCAACAATGATCTTTCCGATCTCTTTGTTCAGTTCTTTATACTTCACTACAAAAGCATCAATTGCTTCAACATCGTTCTTATAATCCATAAAAAAATATTTACCGTTTTACTACACGAATATACAAAAAATGTAGCCGCTTATTTTGACGGCTGAAGGTTCCAGCTATTTTCAAACGCACAATCCATATACTCCGGATCCAATTTTATATAAGTTGATTTCGTTTTTTTGTTCACCCAGTCCTTCACCAGTTTTTTTTGCTTGTTAACAACGGCAAAGTTCTGAAGACGCTGGTAATCGTCTTTTAGATTGGCGCGGTGCGGCTCTGTGCGCGTTTTCAGATAAATGATCCGGTAAGCCTGCTTGCTGTCCTGCATTTGGTAAAGCGTAGGCTTTGTATAATCGCCGATCTTCATTTTGTCGAGGAGAAAGATCAGGTTCTGGTCGATCTGCCCAAGTTCATCGGTTTCAAAACGCGAATTACCTGTTTGCATATTTACCATGGTGCCACAGTTATTCTTTGTTTCCTTATCGTCGCTGTATTTCATTGCTGCATCACAGAAGCTGATCTTTTTTTCCTCCAGCAGCATGTAAATACTGTCCAGCTTACTTTTAGCATTGACAACATCGGCAGCAGAAATTTTAGGTGTTACAAGGATGTGTCTTACGTCCACCATTTCCCCTCTTCTGGCAATAAGTTGCATAAAGTGCAGTCCGAATTGAGTTTCAAAAATCTCAGAGACTTCGCCGGGCTTTAACCTGAAAGCTATTGCTTCGAATTCAGGAACAAATCTTCCGCGCATGATCCCATCATAACGCCCGCCTGTTTTTGCAGATCCCGGATCTTCGGTATATAAAGCGGCAAGAGTGCTCATTGTGCTTTCTCCGTTCAATACACGCTGACGGTAACCTTCTAGTTTTTTGCGCGCCTCTTCTTTCGCGGCTTCGGAGATAAGCGGTTTCTTGGTGATCTGTCCAAGCTCAACTTCGGAATTGATAAGCGGCAAACTATCGGAAGGAATTGTATTATAATAAGCCCGGACTTCAGCGGGTGTAACTTTTACATCGCCGGCGATCTTTCCCTGCATTTGTTGCGCGATCAATTGCTGTTTTACATCATCCCTTAATTCCTCTTTGAACTGATCAACTTTTTTCCCGTAGAATGCCTCGAATTTTTCCTCTGATCCGAATTGCTCAATATAATAGGTCATTCTGCGGTTGATCTCCGCATCCACCTGCTCGTCCTTCACGTTTACGCTATCCTTATCCGCCTGCGCGATCAGGAGCTTGGTATACAATAATTCTTCTATGATCCTGCAACGGGTCTTCTGATCGATGGTGATCCCTTCCGACATATATTGCAGTCGCTGGGATTCATAATCGGAGCGAAGTATTACATATTTACCCACAACTGCAATTACCTTATCTATGTTCTGCGGCTGAGAGAAGCAATTTGCCGCACAGATTAAAGCAAGAAGTGAGAAGATCTTTTTCATTATGGTATTCACCCTGTTATTGATATATTTCAAAGTTATTGTTTTCCTTCGCATTCTGGTACACCTGTTTCTTCATATCATCAACAAGTTTTAGCTTGCGTTTATTGATGATAATGTTTCGGATATTGTCTTTTTCAAAGCTTAACGGTGAAACGCTGTTCTTTATTTTAAAGCCCCGAATGCTCAAAAAATAAATATTTGCCGAATCAGAAACTTCAATCGATTTATTGTTTTTAAGGAAGAGCTCAGGGCTGTAATCCTCTATTGGCACCTCTTTGCTGAGGTCGTCAAACAGGAGCCAGGTATTGTCATCAATAAAGAAATTCTCCGCAAACTGAATGCAATAACTCTTCAGCGACTCCTGATCCTTTGGATTAAGAGAGGTGTACCATTTTTTCACTTTATCAATATTCGGCGCTTTCCGGTTCACTTTTACATAACAAACTTTAACAATATTATCCCTCAGCTGAAAGCTTGAAATATGGGCATTGTAATAATTCTCTATTTCACCCGCGCTGACCACCGTGTCTAATTGCTGCCTTACCAATTCGGTTTCGTAAGTATAGGTCAGAAGATTTTTCCTGTAAGCTTCGATCTGCTTTTCAATATTCTTCTGTTCTTCTCCAAGATTCTTTTCCGCATACCGCAGCACAAGTTCCTCCTGGATCCACTTGTCGATGTAATTTTTAATGAGTGCAATACTGTCCTTTTTTGAGATGTCGGCAGGAACAATATTCTTCAGATCAGAAGGGTAAAGCTTTGTATCAAAAACGCTTGCCACGGGAGCTTCGCGGCTCTCCTCCTCTTTATGCCGGGAACAGGAAAACAGGAACAGCAGGAAAGCTGTACAAAAAAAAACGTTATATATCTGAAGTCTTCTCACTTGATGCCTAAAGAAAAAGTTCTGCACGGAGGCAGAACTTTTCCGAAATAACCACTTAAAAAATTATTTAATAGTATTCAATACTTCTTCATTTACTACCACTGAATGTCCATTCTTCAGAGAAGCCAGCCATTCTTTTTCCAGGAAGTTCTGGTAATCAGCAGTCACCATTCCCTTAGCTTCATTCAACGCTTTTGGCGATTTAGGAAGCAGCTTGTTCACTACAAGAACATATACCTTACCATCCTGCTTAATGTCGCCGCTAATACCAGTCTTCCAATTATCGTCGATCATTTTATTCTCTCCTTTCAGGTACATTACATTTTCTACGGAAAGATTAAGCTGGGATTTTTTATTGATTACATCCAGGATCTCCTTCTCGGTTTTTTTCTTCTGGAGCATTTTTCTTACCTCCGCAGCGATTTTCTCATGGCCGACAACTACAGCACCGACGCCCTGATCGGCGTCGTCGAGGGTCTGCCGGCCCCCAGTTCGGCGCTGCTCGACCGCTACTTCCCGACCGTCGCGCAGGACGAGTCCGAGGAGATCCACTTCGACGTCATCGACTCGAAGCGCCGCATCGC
>JBJMLS010000064.1:0-35752 GCA_045805185.1 Bacteroidia bacterium
GAACTCAATGTATTTTTTCCGCTCAGGAAAGTTGCCAGGTCGTCGTGCAGCCAGCCGCCTCCGTTGAATCGCGTGTCAACGATCAGCGCTTTTTTAGCGGTGTACTTGCCCATCACTTCGTCGTAAAAGGCCCTGTAGCTTTCATCGTTCATTCCCCTTACGTGCATGTAGCCGATCTGTCCATTGGATAAAATATCCGTAAGCTCCTGCATTTTTTTCACCCACCGCTGGTAAAGTAATTCGTTAAGTTGCGAAGGAGTGATCGGCTTGATCGTTTCTTCCCAGCGTTTTTTTGTAAGCTCATCGTATAAAGAAAGCAGCGTATATTTCCCTGCTTTGCGGTTCAGTAATTGGTAAATATTGACCTCGTCACTGATGTCCTGCCCGTCTATTTTCTCAACTATGGTTCCTGCTTTTACCTGCGAGTTATCCTGGATCACGGGGCTTTTATCAATCACTTCGGCGATCTTCATTCCCTTTCCAGTGTACATATCATCATAAAAAACAGCAAGGCTGGCGGTCTCGTCAGGGTTTTTAAACTTCGGACTGTAACGGCAGCCGGTATGTGAAGCATTCAGCTCTCCCAGCATTTCGCTCATCATTTCCGCAAAGTCGCGGTTGTTATTAATGTAAGGGAGAAAACGCGAATAATTCTCCTTGTAATAGTTCCAGTCGGTTTTTTGCAGATCGGTAACGTAGAATTTTTTCTGCACCTGTCTCCAGGCATGTTCAAATTCATAGGCGCGCTCTTCAACGGTGTTCAGGTTCATTTCCGCATTAAAGGGAACGTTCTTCTTCTCGGCTTTCTCAATGTTCACTTTTACAATGTTCCCGTCGGCAATAAAGAAAAAGTTCTTTCCTTCTTTATCCATGCGCAGGTTGGAAACATGCTGGGCGTCGAGCTTCAGGAATATTTTTGTTTCGCGCTCCCTGAACTTATTCACCCAAAGGTCGAATCCTTTTTCAAAAGCGCTGAGGTAATACAGTTGTTCACCGTCTTTGGAAACGATCGCATCTGCGAGATCGGAAGAATGCATGGTGAGCCGGACCTTTCTATCGGCGCTTCCTGCTAATTCAATTTTAAGCGGCTCAGCTGTTTTTTGCGTACTGTCGGCGCTTTTGCTCTTATCCTTTTGTTTGTCCTTTTCCTTGTCTTCTTTTTCTTTCAATAGAGCATAATCTTCTTTGCTCAGTTTGAACCTGTCGTACGCTGCCTGAGTAAAGAACATTCCGTATACATCCAGTTGTGAACCATGGCTGGCCACGTTTTTCATTCCGTGCCTGTTCGAGAACCAGATCGCCATTTTTCCATTCATCATCCATCTGGGTGAGCTGGCGCCGAATCCGCTTTGTGTAAGATCCACCATCTTTTCTTTTCCTGAAACATCGATCAATCCAACCTCTGTCAGCCAATTGCCATCCTGCAAAAATTGCGCGAGCAGGTATTTACTGTCGGGCGACCACTCGAAAGACTGATCACCGTCTGTATACGAATAGTTTCTGTCTTCCGTAAGAACGGTTCGTACGGCTTTTGTTTTCAGGTTGATTATTTTTATTGCTGTGCGGTCCTCAAAAAAAGCGACCTCTTTTCCATCGGGAGAATAACTTGCCTGGAAGGATTCGTTTTTTGATACCAGGATCGGCTCTTCTTTGAGCACAGTTGAGTTAAAGAACTGCCCTTCTTCCTTACGTGTAAGTGATGTCTGGTAAAGCCCCCAGATCTTATTGCGCTCTGAAGCATATAGTATGGATCGCCCGTCGGGACTAAAGCTCACTGACCTTTCCTGTTCAGGTGTATTGGTAATGCGTTTTGTTACTCCACCTTCAGCGGAAGTGACAAATACTTCTCCCCGTACCACAAAAACGACTTCTTTGCCATTAGGAGAAACTTCCATATCGGTAGCCCCTGTTGTAAATGACTCGGTCTTGCTATCGGTGTAACGCTCATCGGTTTCAATTTTAATACTGATCTTTTGCGGTTCTGCATTGGATTCCTGTGTATAGATCTCGCCATTGTATCCAAAGCAAAGCTTACCGCTTGAAGAAGCGCTAAGAAAACGAACCGGATTTTTTTCGAACTTCGTCAATTGTGAGCTTTGTTTAGGATCACTCACTTTCATTTTCCATACATTATAAGTTCCGCTTTTTTCGCTGAGGTAAAATAACTCGGTTTCATCCGGGCTGAATACCGGGCTCCTGTCTTCTCCCGTAAAATCGGTCAGCTGTGTGTATTTATTTTCTTTTTTGGTATACATCCAAAGATCACGCGCTACGGAAGAAACATGATGTTTTCTCCAGGTATCCTCATATCCTTTCCTGTCGTGAAATACAAGGCGGCTACCTGATCTGTCCCATTTCGCATCCTCGGCAGGAATGGAAAGCACCTGGGTCTCTTTTCCTCCTTTAACCGAAACACTGTAGAGTTCCGGTAAAGCAGCGGAAGGGAACATCAGGTTTTTCGCGCCATCCATGCGTGGAGAAGTGAACAGAACCGCTGAGCCATCCGGCGTAAATGAAGTTGGAAAATCGTTGGTAGAATACCAGGTAAGTCGTTTTGCAGTTCCTCCTTCCGAAGGCATGAGGTAAATATCATAATTGCCGTTCCTGTCGGATGCGAAGGCGATCCATTTTCCGTCAGGCGACCAGACTGGCATAAAATCATGCCCTTCACTTACTGTAAGTGGAACTGCGGAACCGCCTTTAGCGCTTACTTTGTACAGATCGCCTTTAAATGAAAAAATAATGGTGTTCCCGTCAGGAGAGATTGACGGGTAACGGAGCCAAAGCGACCCGGGATCTGCCGGAAGAAATTTAAACGCCGCAAAAATTAAAATGATTACCGAAGCAAGGATCAGCTTTTTCATGAAGAAGGATTAGATGGCCAAATGTAAACTAATATTCGCAAAGGCAAAATAGTTTACCAGGCAGTATTCAGCTAACATTAGCCTTCTAAAGTAAGCCTGAAGCAAAAACTACATCTGGTTTCTCAGCCATTCCAAAGCTTTATCGCGGTTATCGAAGAACCTGGTTTTTACTCTTGGACGGCTCACTTTAAGAAAGAGGTTGCCGAGAATGGTTTCATGTAGGCGGGTACTGTATAAGGCAAGCGCGTTCACGTGCCGGGCGTATCTCTCTGAGGCTCCTGCCCTGCGCGCGTCTACGGTGACATCAAAATTGTCTTCGGTTTCCATCAGCACATAAACCTTTTTGCCCTGCAGGTATTCTACCGACATATCCTGTGATTCCCAGACATCGCTTTCCTGCATAGTGACGTTTCGTTTTACTTTGAATTCAACGAGTCCGTCGGTATGAACCTTCATTGTAAAGCTGTTGGTTTCGAAATCTTTCATGATGTGCAAATTAAATTGGTTAATAACTCAGGACAGGACCCAACCAACGCTCTGCTTCTTCAAGGCTCATTCCTTTACGCCTGGCATAATCTTCCACTTGCTCTTTGGTAATTTTCCCCACGCCGAAATAATGCGATTCCGGGTGCGCGAAATACAAACCGCTGACGGCCGCTGTAGGCAACATGGCCAGGCTTTCGGTCAGGGTGATCCCCGAGTTTTTTTCTACCTCAAGTAGCTTGAATAGCAGGGGCTTTTCGGTATGGTCCGGTTGTGCAGGATAGCCCGGCGCCGGACGGATACCCGCATAGTGTTCTTTGATCAGATCCTCATTGCTGAGACTTTCATCTTTTGAATAGGCCCAGAATTCTTTCCTTACTTTTTTATGCATTAACTCAGCGAAGGCCTCTGCAAGCCTGTCGGCAAGCGCCTTGAGCATGATCGCACTGTAATCATCGTGGTCCTTTTCAAATTTACTCACCCATTCATCTATGCCGATGCCGGTGGTAACTGCAAAGCCCCCAATGTAGTCGGGAGTTTTTGGCGCAATGAAGTCGGCAAGCGCAACATTGTATTGTCCCGCAGGTTTTTTACTTTGCTGACGGATACTGTGGAAAGTGGTGAGCACTCTGCTCCTGGTTTCATCAGCATATACTTCAATGTCATCGTCGTTAACTGTATTTGCGGGATAGAGTCCAATGACGGCGTTTGCTTTCAGCCATTTTTCTGAAATGATCTTCTTCAGCATACTTTGCGCGTCGTCGAATAATTTTTTCGCCTCCGTTCCACGCTGAGGGTCATTAAATATTTTCGGATAGGAACCTTTCATCTCCCAGCTGTGAAAGAATGGGGTCCAATCGATATACTCCGCAATTTCAGCGAGGCTGTAATCATTAAAGGTTTTATTACCGGTAAAAGAGGGTTTTTGGATCCTGGCTTCTTTCCAGTTAATTGGAAATTTGTTTTCACGCGCCTCTTTCAGCGAAATGAATTTGTTCTGACCCTGCGCATTTTTATTTTGTTCCCTTACTCTTTCGTAATCCGCTTTTACTTCAGCCATGAATGCTGTTCGCAGCTCATCGGAGATCAGGCTGCTGGCAACCGGAACGGATTTACTGGCATCATTCACGTGTACAACCGGACCGGAATAATTCTGGGCGATCTTTACTGCGGTATGTACTTTTGAAGTAGTGGCCCCTCCAATGAGCAAAGGCGTTTTAAATCCTAAGCGTTCCATTTCTTTTGCTACATGCACCATTTCATCGAGCGAAGGGGTGATCAATCCACTTAAGCCGATCACATCTACATTATGGTGACGCGCCTGTTCCAGGATCCTGTCGCAGGAAACCATTACGCCAAGATCAATGATCTCATAATTGTTGCAGGCCAGCACCACGCCAACGATGTTCTTGCCTATGTCATGTACGTCGCCTTTTACAGTGGCCATTAAGATCTTTCCTGCATTTTGCCTGCCGTCCCCGACAATTCCTGCAAGTTTATTGGCTTCTTTTTCCGCTTGTAAAAAAGGTTCGAGATAGGCAACGGCTTTTTTCATTACGCGCGCGCTTTTCACTACCTGTGGTAAGAACATTTTTCCACTGCCAAAAAGATCGCCTACTACATTCATTCCATCCATCAGCGGACCTTCAATTACATGAAGCGGCCTGCCCAATTTCTGCCGGGCCTCTTCTGTATCTGTGTCAATGTATTCTACAATACCTTTAACCAGGGCGTGACTGAGACGCTCTTCAACTGTTCCCTTTCTCCAGGCTTCGTCCTTCTCCGCTTTGTCCTTTGTAATTCCTTTTAAAGAATCCGCGTGCTCTACCAGGCGCTCCGTTGCATCATCTCTCCTGTTCAGCAGCACATCCTCCACCAGCTCTAAGAGTTTTTTATCAATATCGTCGTACATCTGCAATTGCGAAGGATTCACAATTCCCATGTCCATTCCGTTCTTTACTGCATGATACAGGAATGCTCCGTGAATAGCTTCGCGCACATGATCATTCCCGCGGAAGGAAAAGGAAACGTTGCTCACGCCTCCGCTCACTTTTGCATGGGGAAGATTTTCCTTGATCCATTTTGTTGCATTGAAAAAATCAAGCGCGTTGAGCCGGTGCTCTTCCATTCCAGTCGCTACAGGAAAAATGTTCGGATCGAAAATAATATCCTGTGGCGGGAAATGAACTTTATCCACCAGCACATCGTAGGCGCGTTTACAAATATCTATTCTTCTTTGGAGGGTATCGGCCTGGCCAACTTCATCAAAGGCCATGACAATTACTGCGGCGCCGTACTGTTTTATCTTATGCGCCTGCTCAATGAACTTTTCCTCTCCTTCCTTCAGGGAAATGGAGTTAACAATGGCCTTTCCCTGCACGCATTTCAGACCGGCTTCTATTACGGTCCATTTGGATGAATCGATCATAATTGGCACACGCGAGATATCAGGCTCAGAGGCGATCAGGTTCAAAAATTTCGTCATTGCCGCTTCACTGTCGAGCATACCTTCATCCATATTCACATCGATCACCTGAGCGCCTCCTTCTACCTGCTCACGGGCAATGGAAAGCGCCTCTTCGAAGTTCTCTTCTTTGATCAGCCTTAAAAATTTCTTTGAGCCGGTAACATTGGTCCGCTCACCTACGTTCATAAAATTACTTTCAGGACGGAGTGTAACAGGTTCCAAACCGCTGAGGTGCATGAGCGTATCAGCTTCAGGCTTTTTCCGTGGCTTTGCAATTGCCGCCAGTTCCGCAATGCGTTTAATGTGGGCGGGCGTTGTACCGCAGCAACCTCCGACGATATTTAAGAATCCCGCTTTTAAGAATTCTTCGATCTGGTGACCCATCTCATGAGCATCCTGATCGTATTCGCCAAACTGGTTAGGGAGACCTGCATTCGGATAAGCGCTCACGTAAAAAGGCGCCTTGGTGGAGAGCTCTTCCAGGTAAGGACGCATGTCTTTTGCGCCTAATGCACAATTCAACCCGACGCTTAAGAGATCCACGTGTGAAACGGAATTCAAAAATGCCTCCGTGGTTTGCCCTGATAAAGTCCGGCCGCTGGCATCCGTAATTGTACCTGATACCATTACCGGCATTTTCCGGTTAATTTTTTCGCAGTAATTCTGAATAGCAAACAGAGCTGCTTTCGCGTTGAGCGTATCAAAGATAGTTTCTACCAAAAGCAGATCGACACCGCCATCGATCAAACCTTTGGCTTGTTCTGTATAAGCTTCAACCAATTCATCAAAGGTAACGGCGCGAAAGCCCGGGTCATTTACATTGGGAGAAAGTGAAAGCGTCCTGTTCGTCGGTCCAAAAGCTCCGGCGACATATCGTAGCGATGAGGCGCCAGGGTTTTCCTTTAGAAATTCATTCACAGCTTCCTTGGCGATCTTTGCCGATTCATAATTCAGCTCATAGGCCAGGGATTGCATTTCGTAATCAGCCATTGCAATAGTAGTGGCGCTGAAAGTATTTGTTTCAATAATGTCGGCGCCCGCTTTTAAATACTCTTTATGAATCGTCTTTATGATTCCGGGCTGCGTAATGGAAAGCAGGTCGTTGTTTCCCTGCAGGTCCTTGTGCCAGTCTGCGAAACGTTTTCCGCGAAAGTCTTTTTCTTCCAGCTTGTATTGCTGGATCATGCTACCCATTGCGCCGTCAATAACGAGTACTCTCTTCTCCAGTTCTTTCCTGATGTCTGTCATATTTTTCTTTCTGCTTATTTCGCCGGGTGATGTAACTCAGCAAGTGGACCGTAATAAATTCTTGTGTCGTATTCAAACCGTACCTTACCTTTTTCCTGGTAACGCAGGAATATTTTCTTTAAGCAATAGATCATGAAATCGTAATTCACGTGTCCTTCCGCAGGCATGTATGACGAAGAGAGAACCCGGCCTTTCAATCCTTCAAAGTCAAAATCCTGGAAGTTGTAGAAAGACTTGCTTTTGTAATTTCCCTTTCCAAACCATTCGTCAAATATTTTCTCATCCTGTACATTCTTGTGGTTTACTTTTGCATAATCAGTTCCGCAGGTATGCAGGAAATCTTCGTATACTTTTAAAAAATCCGTTCTGTCGGTTCTTCTGTCGTTCCACATCAGTACTACATTACCCCTGGGTTTAAGGATGCGGCGGAATTCCTTTTTGCTTTTCTCCCTGTCGAACCAATGGAATGCCTGTCCGGCCACGACAAGCTCTACGCTGTTATTTTCAAGTGTAGTGTGTTCTGCTGTACCATTAATACTTTTGAAACCCCTGTTGCTGCTTAAAATTTTTTCAGCGGCTTCGCGCATTTCCGCATTGGGTTCAATGCCGAATACAGTAAAGCCTTTATTGAGGAATAGCTCGCAGGAGATTCCCGTCCCACTTCCAATATCTGCGATCCTGTCGTTATCCTTCAAAACATTTTCGCTTTGAAGAAATGCAATGATCTCTTCCGGATAATGCGGCCGGTATTTTACGTAATTGTCTACGCGATCGCTGAATCTATGTAAATTATCACTAATCACTTTTTTGTTTATCCGGGTAAACTTAAACCCTGTTAAAAAATAAAATCCCTCCTGTAGCCAGAAGGGATTTTTATGTTGATGCATGTTGAACCATAAAATCGATCTGACTTATCTTTTCCCGCCATAAGCGGGAACGAATTGGCACCTTCTTGTTTTTGAGAGTTGGGAGTTTTTGGTCAGGAGCACACTATACTCCGAACACTTCACTGTCAACAAGCAAAACCAGGGTTGCCAAGGCATCACAGGGCGTATCCCTCTGCCTTTCTTGATAAGTTTGTAAGACGCCGGGTTTTTTCAAACCTTACGTCGAACATTGTTAAAGAACTACCACAAAGATATACAATATATTCTGGATTATAAAAAACGGGACTGGCCTCTTTTTAATAACTTTAACCTTGGCAATGCGCTTTCTTCTCATTTTCATAGTGATCCTTATTTTTTTTAGTCCCGCATCAATAAAGGCGCAGGATCAATTTACCGTAAGCGGAACGGTGATCGATTCTGCGAGCGGTGAATCTGCCATTGGCGCCCTTGTTTTTATTAAAGGAACCAATAAAGGGATCAGCACCAACTTGTATGGTTTTTATTCTCTTACCCTGCCTAAGGGAGAATACGAGCTGAGCTGTTCTTTTATCGGCTATAAAAGCATAACGAAAAAAATAAAGCTGGATAAGAGCCTCACGTTTAATTTTAAACTCTCGGAAAGTACAACGCTGGCGGAAGTGGTCATAACTGCAGATAAGGATCTTGAAAAAGAACAGATCCGATCCACGCAGATGAGCGCGATCAATATTCCAATTGAGCAGATAAAAAATATACCTACAATCGGCGGGGAAACGGATATCATAAAAGTAATGCAGCTGATGCCGGGAGTAAAACGCGGAGATGAAGGGCAGAACGGAATGTTCGTGAGGGGTGGAAACGGAGACGATAACCTGATCCTGCTGGATGAGGCCACGGTGTATAATATTTCTCACCTGTTCGGGTTTTTCTCTGTTTTTAATAATGATGCGCTGAAAGATATTACGCTTTACAAAGGAGGCTTCCCCGCGCAATATGGCGGAAGACTTTCGTCGGTCATGGATATACGTATGAAGGACGGCGACATGCAGAAATTTAAAATTGACGGGGGAATAGGATTGCTTTCCTCGCATATTACCGTTCAGGGACCGATCAAAAAAGACAAAATGTCGTTCCTGGTATCCGGGCGACGTTCCTATATCGACCAGGTGGTTAAAGCAGTATACCATAAAAATCTATTACCCTATTATTTTTATGACGGAAATCTTAAGTTGAATTATATTTTGAATGATAAGGATCGTTTATACCTGAGCGCCTATTACGGCGATGATGTGCTAAAAGCAAGCGGGGGCAGCGACAGCGGTTTTTTTAAGGGAGGCTTTAAGCTTGGAAACTATACGATGACGGGGAGATGGAACCATGTTTACAATTCAAAGCTGTTCTCCAACGTTTCGATCATTCATACGCGTTTCAGGTACGATGTGGAGGCGATCGTTCCTGGCAATTCTTTTCTTGCCAAATCGCGGATCGCGGATATTGGTGGAAAGCTGGACTACAATTATTACCGCAACCCGGAGAATACAATCAAGTTCGGCTTGTTCCTGATCAATCATACCTTTCGTCCCAACGTGGTGAATACTGCAGGCGAGATCTCCGATTATATCCGTTCACGGGAAGGAAACAGGATCAATACCCAGGAGTTCGGCGGATATGCGAATAATGACTGGAGGGTTGATTCGGCGCTTAAGATAAATTATGGATTGCGCTATTCCAACCTCGTTACGCAGGGTGTGCTGTATGCGGGACTTGAGCCAAGGCTCTCGCTGACCTGGGCCTTTTCGGAGGACAACTCCCTGAAGTTTGGCTATGCGCGCATGAAACAATACCTGCACCTTGTTTCCAGCTCGGCCGTGGCGCTGCCCACCGACCTGTGGTATCCCGCAACAAAACGCATCAGGCCGCTTTCTTCCGATCAGCTCGCTCTCTCATACAACCGTCACTTGAAAAAAATGAAATCCATTCTTACCATAGAAGGCTATTACAAATGGATGCGGAACATGATCGACTACAGAGAGGGCGCCGTTTTGATCCTGAATGACAATTACGAGAATGAGTTGGTAACAGGCAAGGGATGGGCATACGGCGCCGAGGTGTTTTTATCGAAAACCAAAGGGAGGCTGACCGGGTGGATCGGTTATACCATTTCCTGGTCGAGACGGCAATTCAAGGATCTGAATCATGGCAGGCCTTATTATGCGAAGTATGACAAGCGCCACGACATTTCAGTGGTTGCTTCCTATGAATTTACAAAGCGTTTTTCGGTCTCTGCGGTTTGGGTGTATTCAACTGGCCAGAGGTTCACGGCAGTTATTGGGAATTATGTGATGCCAAATTCATCCATTACGGGAGTTGATATTCTGCCGATCTACGGAGATAAGAACAGCGTGGTACTGCCTGCTTCGCATCGGTTGGACCTGAGCCTGATCTTTAAGACAAGGGAGGGCAGAAAAATTTTCAGGTATGGCGGCGAATGGCACCTGGGCGCATACAATGTATACAACAGGGCGCAGCCGCAGCGCGTTGAAATTGTCGGCGATGGAAAGGGCGGATACAAATACCAGGCAGTAGGAATATTCGGATTTATACCTTTTATAGCGTATAATTTTAAAATTTGAAAAGATGAGAAACAAAATTATTTATTTTCTGTCAGGAATTATTGCCGTGATGCTGGCTGCCTGTCAGCCTAAGCCAATTGATATTGATGTGCAGCCTGCCCAGCCAAAACTGGTAATCTCTTCGCAGGTAATTCCCAACAAAATAATGATCGTAATGGTCACGCGCAGCTTCAGCGCCCTCAGCGGAAAAGGCGCCCAGGACGCGGATACGGTATCGCAGAATTTCCTGAATGATATCCTGGTAAAGAACGCATTGGTGACCGTGAGTTACCTGGGAAATACCGATACTTTGTTTATGCTCTCAGCAGGAGTTTACGCCAGCATTAATACGCTGCAATACATTTACGGCTCTTATACCCTGCATGTGCTTGATGTGGAAACTGGGCTTGAGGTCAGTTCCTCTACCACTTTGCTTCCCAAAGTTTCTTTTGACACCGTCTATCCCATCGTTATTAAAGATCCGGGAGATACAGTGGTTGATGTGTATTATGAGCTGAGCGATAATACCAGTGAGGAAAATTATTATGTGGTGAACTACATTAAAAAGGTAAATGGCGCCAATAGTCCGGGTATCGATATTAACCAGGTTTTTTCGCTGGGCAGTAATTATTTTCAATCCTATTTCGACCTGTTGAATGATGCGTCATTCAACAATGGAAAATTCTCCACGCGGAAAAGGCTGGAAAAGGTAACGCGCCAGGATTCCATAGCAGTTATGGTCTCCCACATCAGTAAGGGTTATTACGACTTCCTGAGCTCATTCAAGCGCTCCGGCTCCTTCATTAACCTTTTAACGGGTGAGCCGATCAATTACCCTACGAATGTTGAAGGTGGTTATGGCTATTTCAATGCGCACTATCCGAATACAAGGTACTTTGACCTGAAGACGTATTGAAATATTTTTTTACACCAGAGGCCCGAAGGCGCAGGGCTGATGCACTATCCTTTTCGGATTTATGTATTCCAAAGCTCCTTATGGTTTTTTTGCTTGTTGACAAATGCCGGCTCCAGAGGAGCCAAATATTATTAGTAGGTTAGGTGTAGGATTATTATTGCCCCGGCGGGGCAAAAACATTCAAATACCTTAAGTTTATTTCCCGGAGATCTTCTCAAAATATTTCCCTGTAAAGACGGGGTCGAGTTTTTTATAAAAATTAATGATAAGCTGTGCTTTTTTGTTCAGCCTTTCATAACGCGCGATAATATCCCAGAAATTGTCGCTTGAAAGGAAAAGATTTTCTGCAAAGGTGTTGAAGTCTTCTTCTACTGATGCTTTGCCATATTGACAAAGGATGCCCTGCTTATTCAATGTGGAATCAAAATCCTGGTCTGACTCGCCACTCTTCAAAGCCGCTACTCCGCCTTTGCCGTAAGAAAAGTCTTCGCTGTTCGCTGCCTTCCAGTTTTCCTGGTCAAAGAAGGAAGGGTATTTTCTTAAGAGCACACTGGAGAATTCATGGTGAAAAGTTTGCTCCAGGTATTCATCCGTATAACCCATCTCGACGCCTTTATTTCCTACATACACCCTGTCGTTGGAATTGGTGCCCCCAAAAGTTTGTCCGTAAAACTGAATAGAGTGTACTATGTATATTTTCTTCAGGTTTTTGGTGAGGACCGGAACAGGATATTTTGAAAGAGCCTTGAGGATCATTTTTTCACTGCGTTCATATTCTGAAGTGTCGAGTGAAAAACCTTTCCCATTGATCTCTCCCCCGTACCAGCTTTCAGGGAACATGTTTTCTTCTTCCACAAAAATGATGGGGATCCCTGTTCGCGGGTCGACAATGGATTGAGAAAATGCAAAGTGGCAAATGAATAAAAGAAGAGGTAAAAGTGTTTTTGGCATTCTGCTGTTTATTTAGTGAGTTATAAGACGTATATGAAATGTTTATTTACCGATCTAGACTACCCCTTCGACTGCGCTCAGGACAACGACTCGATCTGACAGTGATCTTCCGGACAATAACCGTGGGCTGTCAGTTCGAGCGCAGTCGGGAACAAGTGCGATGGCAATTCGACTTCGACATTTTAATACTTCTCCTGACAGTGACTTTCTGGACAGACTGTGTGCCGTCAGTTCGCGCGTAGTCGGGAACAAGCGCGAGGGCAATTGATTTCGGCTACGTTTGAAATGACAAACCAGGAGGAGTCTGCGAAATCGAGCAGAGCCAGGATCGTTAATCTTTACATCTCCATTCCCAAATGCACCAGGGCATCCCCTTCATTAATTACGGGTTGATTGTTCACCCCTACAATGTATGCGTCGTTTGGTGAAACAATTTTTTCTTCAATTCCTCCGTAAGGATTGCAGATCACACCTAAAAGATCGCCCCTGCTGACAAAGGATCCGTTCGGCTTATTAAAATGGAACAGTCCCGAAATCTTTGCACGCACCCAGGTGTTCCTTGTTAATTTAACAGAAGGGTTGCCGGGAATTTCAAGATCAATCATTTTATGCGCCTTCATCAGGCGGAGACAACCGCTCACGCCTTCGTTAATGGCTAAATAATCAAAACGCAGCGATTCACCACCTTCATAAACAAGGATCGGTTTCCCTTTTTTAGCGGCTTCTTTACGCATGGTGCCGTCCCGGTAAACCGAATCAATAATCAGAGGTGCCGAGAACATACCTGCTATTGCCAGGTTGTCGGGAAAATCAAATACGCAACGTACCTGCGGGTAATTGTTGATCTTGGCGCCGCCGGTATGGAAATCAACCCCGAAATCGATAAGCGGAATGATCTGCTTCATAATGTCGTTTGCGATGCGGCTTCCCAATGAACCATTTTTGTTACCAGGAAAGCAACGGTTCATATCGCGGCCATCTGGCAAATCGCGTGAGCCGAATAAAAAGGATACAATGTTGATCACGGGAATTGCGATCAGGCTCCCGCATTTGATGTTTTTTACCTCGTCCCGCGAAATGATCTTTCGAACGATCTCAATACCATTGGTCTCATCTCCATGCATGCCTGCGCTGAGTAAAATAGTAGGACCAGGGTTCTTAGAGCGGTAAACGTAAATAGGGATTTCAATAGCGGTTTGCGTATGAAGCTCGTAAGTGTTCAGAATGACCTGCTTGTTTTCCCCCGGTGCAATAATGGTCCCGTTAATTTTAAACTCTTTCTCTTCGCTCATGGATACAAAGAAAATAAAAAAAGCCAATAACAGAGTTACTGGCCTTTAATCTTTAGTTAAGATAATTGCTTATTTCTTCTTGGTGGCAGCTTTTAAAGCTTCAATATCCTTTGCAATTGCTACTCCTGGCAGATCTACCGGAGCGCCTACCTGTGCAAGAAAACTACCCTGAACCTCACCCACTTTGTAGGTAGTAAAGCCGATACGGTAAAGTCCGGTTACAAGAGCCTTTAATGGATTGCTGACCTCGCTGGTAATGCGCATTAGTGAATTGTATTTGCTTCCTGATGGCTGAGCAGGCATTTCTCCTGAATCATCATTCTGATCGTAACGGTTCCATTTAGCTGTTTTTGCTTTGTCCAGATCAGCGGTAGAAGTTATTCCGTCTGCTCTCTCTAAAGAGATCCAGGTATCGAAGTAATTTGTCTTGTCCGCCATGTTTGCAGTATAATCCGCAGCTACGATATCCTCTTTTTCGGGCTTTGCCATTTTTTCAGGAACCGGCGAGATCATACGGATCCCGATTTCCGGAGCCGCGGCAGGGATCCACAGATACAGGTAATAGTATTTTTTCCCTTCACGGGTCTCATCCGGCGCCGCTCCCGGTTTAACATAGCCGTAATAGCTGATCATGGAGGTGTAAGGAATACGGAATTCTTTACCCATTTTGGTTTGTTTTCCTAGATCCGCTTTAAACTTTTCCAGTTTCTGCGCATTCATTCCTAGGGCCAGGCTTAAACATAAACCGGCTAACATTAAGTGCATTTTTTTCATAATAATTTAATTAAGGGATTTGTTATTCAAATATAGAAAAGTTTATCATAATCCAGACTATTATTTAGCAGGCGTATGTTTTTCCCTGATAAGTGTAGTTAAAATGTAAATTGTAGAGACTGCAACGTGTCAAATATGACAGCGTGATTAACCCTCGTTGGCGGTAAATTCGTTCCGCTCCACGTATTCGATGATCTTCCCGGCGATATCAACTCCCGTAGCTTTTTCAATTCCTTCAAGGCCGGGAGAAGAGTTTACTTCCATTACCAAAGGTCCTCTTGAGGATTGAAGCATGTCCACGCCGGCAATACCCAGTCCTAGCTTTTTAGCAGCTTTGATCGCCGTTGCTTTTTCTTCAGCGCTGAGCTTGATGAGGCTGGCCGAACCTCCGCGGTGCAGGTTGGAACGGAACTCTCCATCTTTGGCCTGACGCTTCATGGCGCCTACTATTTGTCCGTCTACTACAAAGGCGCGGATATCGGCTCCTTGTGCTTCCTTGATGAATTCCTGTACAAGCATGTTCGCCTCCAGTTTCAGAAAGGCTTCGATAACGGATTTAGCTCCTTTGTTATTATCCGCGAGGATGACGCCGATGCCCTGTGTGCCTTCCAGTAATTTGATCACGCAGGGAGCCCCGCCGATCGTTTCCAATAAATTATCAATGTCTTTGGGCACGCTTGCAAAAGCAGTCTTGGGCATGCCTAATCCGGCGCGCGCAAGTATTTGCAGACTGCGCAGCTTGTCGCGGGAACGTACCAGGGCCTGGGACTCAACCGCGGTGAAGATCTTCATCATCTCGAACTGCCGAACGACAGCAGCTCCATAGAAAGTAACGCTGGAGCCGATCCGTGGAATGACAGCTTCCACATCAGTAACTTCTTTACCGTTATAATAAATATGCGGACGACCCTTTTCGATCACAAGGACGCATTTCATGTGATCCAACAGCAGTGGTTCGTGGCCGCGCTGTTCAGCAGCTTCTAATAAACGTTGTGTGGAATAAATGTTCTTTCCACGCGATAGAATAACGATCTTCATAAAAAGGATTTTTAGTTCAGGGCAAAAGGATTAGAATTAAAATTAAGTATTTATTCCGAAACAGGAAACGCCGCCGGTATGAATTTTTCCGACGTCTATGATAAATTTATTTTTTATCATTTTCCGGCCTATCAGTACCGGATAACGCATGTTGACCCTGTCGGTAAGAGAAATGGCGCAACGGATCTTTTTTTTCCCAATGCTGACGATCGTACGGATCACGAAACGCTCTTCGGCTTCGCCAAAGGAATTCTTTATGGTTTTAATTGTGAAATGCTGGAAACGGTGTTCCTGCTCATTGTATTCAGGATGGGTGGGATCAAAAAGCTTAAAGCAAAGGGTTGGACTGCCTTCCAGGTTTTTTACTTTAACGTCATGGCAATGCAGCGCGCTGGTGTACGCTCCCGTATCGATCTTTGCCTCAATTCCAAATACATTCAGCTCAGGAAAATCAACATACTCCCTGCGACCGATCAGGCGTGTTTTGCTTTTTAATTTCAACAGATCCATCAGGACAGTATATTAGTTTTGTACCGGATATAATTCAGCGGTTAAATGGTTTTCGTGTTCAGTTCCCGCTTACAGTTTTGTAATATTTCTTAAAACGGTCAACATTTGCTTCCGGACCGATCGCCTCTTTATTTTCCATAAAATTAATAAAATGTTTTGCAAAATAAGGTGCAAGCATCACGGCTTTTGTTCCCATGCCGTTGAAAATCTTTAAAACAGGAAATTCAGGGTGATTTCCAATTATTGGTCTCCGGTCAATTGTGGATGGACGGATCCCGCTTTCGTGGGAGGTAATTGTATAAGGCAGACTTATTACTTTTTCCAGTTTTTCGACCAGCTCCAGCTTTGCTTTTTCTGTAGCGGATCCATTCAATTCTTCCCATTCATAAGTGGCGCCTACTTTATAAAGGTCCTTACCAAGCGGCAGAATGAAAATACCCTTATTGATGATCTGCTGCAGATTCAATCCTGCACATTTGATAGTGAGCACTTCTCCTTTGGCAGGTTTAAACGGAACCCAGTTGAAGTAAGGATTATGAATACAGTTGTAGCCTTCGCAAAAAATAATGGAGGTTGCTTCGGCGTTTTTATACTGAACGCTTCCGTTCTTAATTGTAAGCAGGTCATGTTCAAATTTTTCCTGTAGCAGCGCGTGTTGTTGTTGCAATAGTTGCTTTGTGCTTTCCAGGAACTTCAGCATGTCCAGGTTGCCGCTGTTCAGCACCAGCGCATAATCATTTCCTGAAACGGAATGACTGTTATAAATAAGCTCATCCAGGTAATTGCGCATCTCACCTGCTGATTTTTTCAGCCAGAATGTTTTTTCCTGCTCTTCTGTAAATTGTTTTGCAATGTTACGCGGATGAAGAAATGCATTTCCGCTTCTCTTCCCCGCTTCAATATAAAAAGAGAAAAGTTCGGGGAGCAGCTCATCTGCCATCCAACTTTTGGTGAGACGTTTGAACACTACAGGATTCCAGATCCCTGCCGCAACTTTTGAAGAGGAAGGAAGAGCGGGTGAATCAATGACCAGCACCTTCTTTTTTTGCCTCAACAATTGAGTAGCAAGTACGGAGCCGGCTATTCCCTGTCCTACAATAATGTGATCGTATTTCTCCATTCAGCGGGTAAAGGTAATGGAGATTTTGAAATGAGGATAAATAAAAATGGCCACAGAAATTGTGGCCACTCATACTAAAATAATTTGCTTTTATACATGCGCTTCGTTGTAGCTCTTCTTTTCCTGTATGCTTGCCCTAATATCTTCCAATTGTCCTTTAGGAATTGAGCTGATCAGCTTGCGGGTATAATCTGTTTTCGGATTATTGTAGATCTGGTCGGCATCTCCCATCTCTTCTATTTTTCCTTTGTTCATCACTACCATACGGTCGCTCATGAATTTTACAACTGACAAGTCGTGCGAAATGAAAATATAGGTGAACTTGAATTCCTTCTTCAATTCGTTCAGTAAGTTCAGTACCTGCGCCTGAACCGAAACGTCGAGTGCGGAAACCGACTCATCACAAATAATGAATTGCGGGTTCAACGCAAGCGCGCGCGCGATACAGATTCGCTGGCGCTGTCCTCCGGAGAACTCGTGCGGATAGCGGTAGAATTGCTGCTCGGTCATGTTCACACGCTTCAGCAGTTCCATTACCCTGTTCTTGCGTTCACGGTCATTGTTCAGGATTCCGTGAACCTTCATTGGTTCCATAATGGCTTCGCCTATAGTAATACGGGGATTAAGCGAAGAATAAGGATCCTGGAAAATGATCTGCAGGTCCTTGCGCAATGCGCGCATTTCTTTATTGTTGAGGTTCGTGATGTCCTGTCCTTTGTAGGATATAATTCCTGCGGTGGGTTCTACCAGTCGAAGAATGGTTCTTCCCAGCGTAGTTTTTCCGCATCCTGATTCTCCAACCAGGCCAAGGGTTTCTCCTTCGTATACGTCAAGGGTAATATCATCCACTGCTTTTACAAAGTCTTTTGCTTTTCCAAAAACACCCTTCTTAACCGGAAAATAGGTTTTGATATTCTTAAGCTCGAGGATCTTGGAGCGTGAGTACAATTCTTTGTGTTGCGCTGTACGCTCTTCCGCTGTTATTTCTGCGCTTTTTAGCACTTCCTGTACAGATTTGGATTTTTCAATGATCTCGCCAAAAGAGTTGAGCTCCATAAAGTCGCTTACGGTAGGTAAAAAATGCAGGCGTTTTCCCAATGGTGGACGGCAGGCAAGTAGTCCTTTGGTGTATGGGTGTTTCGGATTACTGAAGATCTCCAGAACGGGTCCCTGCTCAACAATTTTCCCCTTGTACATCACGATCACCTTATCGGCAAGCTCGGCAATAACGCCAAGATCGTGAGTGATAAACATAATACCCATGTCATGCTCGCGTTGCAATTGCAGCATAAGGTCGAGTATTGTTTTTTGTACGGTAACATCAAGCGCGGTGGTCGGCTCATCAGCTATGAGAATGCTTGGATTACAGCTCATAGCCATAGCGATCATTACTCTCTGTTTTTGTCCGCCAGAGATCTGATGCGGGTAAGTATCGAGCATTTGCTCAGGGCGCGGCAGCTGTACCTGGTTGAAAAGACTGAGGGCTTTTTCGCGGGCGACCTTCTTGCTCACTTTCTGGTGAAGTATTATTGCTTCCATCACCTGATCGCCGCAGGTATAGACAGGATTAAGCGAGGTCATCGGTTCCTGGAAGATCATTGCGATCTCGTTGCCACGGAAATTACGCATCTCCTTATTAGAAACCTTTGTAAGATCAACCGTTCCCCTGGAGCGTGAATGGTAAAGGATCTCTCCCGCCGCGATCCTTCCCGGAGGATTAGGGATCAGCTGCATTACTGATAAAGATGTAACGGATTTTCCTGAGCCCGATTCGCCTACAATACCTATTGTTTCGCCGCGGTGAAGCGTGAAAGAAATGTCGTTAACCGCTTTTATAATCTCATCTTCGGTTTTGAACTCCGTTACCAGGTTCTTAACCTCGAGAAGTATATCCTTATTATCCATGTGTTAGAAAAGAATTGGCTAAGGTATTTAATTAAAGTAAACTTACAAATTAAGGAAGCTAAACACCAAAAGATTAGACGAGTTTAAGGAAAGCAATGACCAAAGCGCCGGATGGGTAAATAAACAGGGGATGGGGCTTCCGGACTTGTGGATTCTGGATTTTTTTTGATTCCTGACTGATGCTCAGTGTAAGGATCAGGAATGCTGAGAAACGCATCAGCTGAGCTCAAAAAAAGAGTAAAAACGGCTCTTCTCCCACACAAATAATGCCATCACCGAATTTTATAAGCTGGGCGCAAGACCGCGACTGTCCTGAGCTACACAATACTATCCGCAAAACAAATGGGCTGCGCAAATAAAAAATGCTGCGGTAAAGACGTTTCTCTTTGTATATTCGCAACAGATTATGGCTCTAAGACAATCCCAACAACTTAAGCTTCAGCAGAAGCTTTCTCCTCAGCAGATACAACTTATGAAGCTGCTGCAGCTGCCAACCATGGCCCTGGAACAGCGGATCAAAGAAGAGCTGGAAGCAAATCCGGCGCTTGAGGAAGGAGAGGACAATGATGAAGAAGTACAGGACGAATTTGAGGATGAATTTGAAGAGGCCGAAGAAAGCGCCGATACGGAAGAGAATACAATAGATGCCGAAGAGGCGCCGATCGAACGCGCAGATGACGAAGTTACCTTTGATGATTACCTCGATGAGGATGAAGGTGCAGATTACAAATACGAAACTAACAACACCAGCAAAGATGATGAGCACAAAGAGGCGCCGCTTTCCGTCGGGCCAGATTTTCATGATCTGCTGGAGGAGCAACTCGGATTGAGGGATCTTACAGAGCAGGAATACAAAGTTGGCTTGTATATGATCGGCTGTATTGACGATGATGGCTATGTACGCCGCGACCTGGATTCAATTGTCGACGATATTGCATTTTCACAGAATATATCCACTACTACCGAAGAGCTGGAAAAAGTGCTCATGGTCATTCAAAGCTTTGACCCCGCGGGAGTGGGAGCGCGTAACCTGCAGGAATGCCTGCTGCTCCAGCTTGACAGAAAGAATCCAAGAACACGTGAGATCCACTTTGCTATTGATGTGGTAAAGCACTACATGGAAGAATTCTCCAAAAAGCATTACGATAAGATCCTGAAACGGCTTGGCCTGGAAGAGGAAGAGCTGAAAGATGTACTGAAAGAAATTACGCATCTGAATCCTAAGCCTGGAAACACGACCGGAAGTGATGTAACTGCGGTTGGCGATGTGGTACCTGACTTTGTGATCTCAAACGCTGATGGAAAGCTGGAGATCAGCCTGAATTCACGGAACATGCCAGAGCTCAAAGTGAGCAAGGAATACATCGAAATGCTGACCGAATATTCCAGGAACAAAGACAAGACCAGTAAGGAAGCCTCCACCTTTGTGAAAAGCAAGATAGAGACCGCTCAATGGTTCATTGACGCCCTGATGCAGCGGCAGCAGACCCTGCTGATCACCATGAATGCGATCATGAGGCACCAGTCCGAATATTTCCTGACGGGTGATGAAACCCGGCTGAAGCCAATGATCCTAAAGGATATTTCCGAAAAAATAGGTCTGGATATTTCTACGGTTTCCCGTGTTGCTAATAGCAAATACGTAACGACGCCATTCGGAACTTTTCTTCTAAAATCATTCTTCTCAGAATCTTTGAGTACAGAAAGTGGTGAAGAGGTTTCTACCCGGGAAGTAAAAAAGATCCTTGAAGAATGCATTGCTGCAGAAAACAAGCGTAAGCCGCTCACAGACGACGCCCTGGCTAAGATTCTAAAGGAAAAAGGATACAACATTGCGAGACGCACCATTGCCAAATACCGCGAACAGCTTGATATCCCGGTTGCCCGGCTGCGGAAGCAAATGTAATTTCCCCCGCTTTTCAAAAATGTTTCTGTTTACGATTGGCATTTAAATAACCAATTCATATCCCTGATGGGGCATTAACTGGCATTTGAGACTTTGCTGATCCGGATTCAGCCGGCAATTGCATACTTTCCTCATTTACAAGGCCATTGACCTATAAATTTTAATCCTTCCGGAGAGCTGCGAAAAATTCGATAAAAGCTTGAAAACAAGCGATGGTAATGTCGGCCATTTTAATTTTTTTTTTATCTTTGAAATTCTGTAAAAAAGATTTAACAAAAAATAATATTTCTCATGCGACAGCTTTACAAAAAACTGTTATGCCTTTCTCTCTTTTTGCTTGTAAGCGTATCTACTTATGCTACGCACATTATTGGAGGATCATTAACTTATGAATACTTAGGGGGCGCATCTTATCGGATTACGTTGAAGATGTATCGGGATTGTTCAAGCGCAACGGGATTTGATAATCCTGCTTTGATCGAAATCAGGGGAAATAACGGGGCTACCTTTGCGACAAGCAAAGATATATCAATGGCGCTTTCAACTGTTTCGGTTGTTAATCCCTATATTGACACTTGTGCCGTTAATCCTAATGTTTGCATTGAAGAAGCGATATACACAACGGTGGTCAATAATCTTCCGCCGAACGTTGGAGGCTACCATCTCTACTATAGAAGATGTTGCCGGAATGCATTGATCACAAACCTGAGTAGTCCGTTGAATGACGGGTTCACCATTTATACCTACATACCCGATAATAATGTGGTATTAGGCAATAGCAGCCCTACATGGTCATCATCGCCGCCGACATACGTTTGTGTAGGAAAGCCGATCAACTACAATCACTCAGCCACTGATGCAGACGGCGACTCTTTAGTGTACAGCTTCTATAGTCCGTACATTGGATGTTCTAACGCTAACCCCGGTGGTGGCGGTGCATGTACAGGAAATGCCCCGACTTATTCAGGAAATGTTGCAACGTTTAACTCTGTGGGCTGGGCCCCTGGATATGGGCCAAACAATCCGATGGGAGGAGCAAATCTTACCCTGAGTCCTAATGGGCTTTTGAGCGGAACCCCAACTTCCCAGGGATATTTTGTTGTAGGCGTAATGTGTAAAGAGTACCGTGATGGGGTACAGATAGGGTATATTATAAGGGATTATCAATACATTGCCATACCCTGTCCGCCATTGGCCCAGGCCAGTTTCACGACAAGCACCAGTTGTGCGGGACAGAGTATTTCTTTTACCAATACCAGTGACACTGTGGGAGCCACCGGCGGAACTGTGGATTATCTCTGGAACTTTGGCGATCCGCTTGTTACAAATGACAGCAGCGTTGTTCAGAATCCATCTCCTTACACCTACACAGGAACAGGCCCGTTTACAGTTACCCTGATCATCAATCCCCGTACAGGTTGCGCGGATACGGCTACACAGGTGATCAGTATTTCGAGCGTTAACGCCGCTTATACCAGTACAGACTCCACCTGTGTCACAAACGGAATTACCTTTACCGACGGATCTACGGTTGCTTCCAATGCGACCATAAGCAGTTACCAATGGAGTTTTGGCGATCCCGGATCAGGCGGCAGCAATACTTCTACGGCGCAGAATCCAACGCATACGTTCAGTTATGGAGGATCTGCCACACAATACACGGTCAGCCTCATCGTAACTTCAACGGCCGGCTGTAAGGATACCATGCTGAAGACAATAACTGTATTGGGATTGCCTATAGTAAATGCGCACGATACGATCAGCTGTTCCAACAACCCCGCTGTAAGCATTGCCGGAACAGTTCTGAACGCCGGAGGCGGAACCTGGTCAGTTGTACCTGCGCCGCCCGGTTTTACTTCCGGAGCAATAAGTCCGAGTGCAAACGTGCTTACCCCAACATACACCCCAACTCCGGATGAAATTGCACAGGGATTCGCAACGCTTGTACTCACCAGCACAGGAAGCACGCTTTGTCCTGCGCGTACCGATACCATGCAGCTTACGTTTACGCCCGGGCCGACGGCTAATGCGGGAACAAATGCTTTTGTGTGTAAGGATACGCTTTACATTCCTCTTAACGGATCAGTTACAATAGCCACTGGCGGCCAATGGACGCCAATACTGGGATCAACAGGTTCTGTTACCAATTCAACGTCTCTTTCTACAGCTCAATATATACCGAGCGCCGCAGACCTAACCAACGGCGTTGCCTTTGTGCAGCTGCAGACTACTACTGGCAATGGCACCTGTGGACCGTCTTACGACACAGTGAGTATTTTCTTCAATCCTCCTCCAACTGCAGTAATTTCAGGCACAAGCGATTCTTCCTGTGTACCGCTCCCAATTACTGTTAATGGTACGAGCTCAACCGGGACAAACATGTGGACCACATCAGGCGATGGAACTTTTGCAGATTCAAGTCTTGCTACCACAGTTTATACGCCAGGAGCAGCCGATACGACAAGCGGGGTTGTTACGCTTTATTTCAACACTACCAATAACGGAGGTTGTAAAACAGTTAAGGATTCCATAACGATAACGCTGTTACAGCAACCAACCGCCAATGCGGGGGCGGATGTTCTTGTTTGCCAGGATACAGTATCCGTTCCACTTTCCGGATCTGTTACAATATCCACTACAGGTCAATGGAGCAATGGTCCCGGAGCAACGGGAACTATAAATAATCCCGACTCACTAACGAGCGCTACTTATGTTCCGAGTCCCGGAGATATACTTGCGGGTTCTGCAACTTTGGTGCTTACCACTACTATTAATGGGAATTGTAACCAGGCTACCGACACAGTAAAAATCACTTTTGGCCCGCCTCCAACAGTCACTGCCACTTCCGCAAATGATTCTTCCTGTGTTACGCAGCCTTTCGTTGTGAACGGGAATAGTTCAACAGGCAGCGGAATATGGACGACCAGTGGAGATGGTTCGTTTGCCAGCAGTACACAGGATACAACAATTTATACTCCCGGTGTAAACGATGCTACCGCAGGTTCTGTCACGATTTATTTTAATACCACAAACAATTCGGGATGCAGGACCTATAAGGATTCGGTTCAGATCACCTTATTGCCGGCGCCTCTTGCGGATGCAGGTAATGATACAATAGTCTGCCTGAACAATATGGTGGTTACTCTCAATGGGCAAACCGCACTTTCTACAGGAAGCAACTGGACAATTCTCGGATCAAATCCTGGAACGCTCAGCAGCTCGACCGCGCTCAACCCAACTTATACGCCATCTCCACAGGAGATCGCACAGGGTTATGCGGAACTGACACTTACCCCAACAGGACTTATTACTTCCTGTCCTGCCAACAGCGATACCATCCGCATCAGCTATGTAACCGGTCCAAGCGTTCTTGCCGGTCCTGATGCTTTTGTCTGCAAGGATACATCGTACATTCCACTTAATGGTAGTGTAACCGTTGCAACAGGCGGACAATGGAATGTGATAAACGGATCCAGCGGAACCATTATTAACCCGACATCCCTGACGAATGCGCAGTATGTTCCGAGTCTTGCGGATCTTGCAGCTGGTGTTGCTCATCTTGAGCTGCAAAGTACCGGGAACGGAACCTGTGTTCCAAATTCGGATACGATCGATATTTATTTTTCAAACAACCCTAATGTTATCGCCTCTTCAGGAAACGATACTTCCTGTGTATCCCTTCCATTCTCCGTATCCGGCACCAGCTCAACCAATGCCGGGATCTGGACGAGCAGCGGTGATGGCAGCTTTGCTGATACCACGCAATCTTCTACCGTTTATTCGCCAGGAGTGAATGATGCACTGAGCGGATCGGTTACTGTATATTACAATTCTATCAATAATGGAGGCTGTCAAAGCCGCTTCGATTCGGTTACTGTAATCATACTTCCGGCGCCACTTGCTAATGCCGGTGCAGATACCACCTCCTGTTTAAATAGTCCGGCTATCCAGCTGAACGGTTCGGTTGCCCTTGCTTCCGGTGGGATCTGGACAACAACAGGAGCAAGTCCGGGAAGCTTTAACAACCCCAACGCATTGAATCCTGTTTATACTCCTTCTGCCGCTGAAATTACACAGGGTTACGCGGATGTAGTATTGACCGGCCAGGGATTGATCAGCTCTTGTCCTCCTGAGAGTGACACTGTAAGGATCACATTTGTTCCGGGACCAACAGCTACAATACAATCATTGGGTGATACGCTCCAGGTTTGCGAGGATACCAGTCTTGTGAATCTGACTGCGGCAATTACAGTTGCAACTGGTGTTAACTGGACCACTAATGGTACCGGTACATTTAATACGGCAAGTTCCATGAGTACGCAATACCAGCCATCAGCTGTCGATGTAAGCTCCGGCATTGTTACGCTTTATGTGAGTAGTACAGGCAATGGTCTTTGCACACAGGCAAGCGATTCACTCAAGCTTGTATTTTACGCGGTCCCTTCTCTCACGGTTACCAGTGCAAACGATACGGCCTGTACTTCCAATGTAATGCCGATCAATGCTGCTACGGCAACAGGAGCAGGTTACTGGACAAGTTCAGGCAACGGAACATTCCTGCCGGATACAACGGCCCTTGCCGCAACCTATACCATGGGAAGCGCTGACGGAAGCCAGGTTTCACTTGTGTTTCACACTACAAATAATAACGGATGTAAATCCCAGCTTGACACACTTAAGATTGATATTATAGCCGGGCCAAGCAGCGCATTTACAAGCACAATTGTCTGTCCGGGAGCGCTGATGAATTTTACAGATGCTTCTACTGTTAGCTCTGGTTTTGTTTCGGGTTGGCAATGGGATTTTGGTGATGCCGGCGCAACCGCTACAGGACAGACACCTTCACACGCTTATCCCGGTTCAGGCTCATACACCGTAACACTAGTCACAACTTCCAACAACGGCTGTACGGATACCTTAATTCAGCCGGTAACTGTTTATAATGTTCCGGTTGCCGATTTCACAATTGGAGCAGCTTGTCTTTACCAGCCTGCTCAATTCAGCGATGCTTCTACAGTTGCAGGAAGTACGATCACAGGTTGGAACTGGAACTTTGGCAATGGAACTTCCACCCAGCAAAATCCTGTTGATTCCTTCAGTGTAGTATCGGGAAATAACGTTACACTTGTAGTTACATCTGCACAAGGCTGTAAGGACAGTATAACCAAGTCAGTTAGCGTTCTTCCGCAGCCCGTTGCTGATTTCAGCGCGGATGATTATAACGCGCTGGTTGGACAGCAGATCAATTTTACTGATCAGACCACTCCAAGCGGTACAGCCTGGTCCTGGAATTTCGGCGACAACTCATCCAACGCGCTCAACCAGAACCCAAGCCATTCCTACAACTTTGGCGGAGTGTACCCGGTTACATTGTATGTGACTGACGCGAATGGCTGTAAGGATACAGTAACCAAAGAGATCATTGTTGCCCTGCCTCCGGAAGTACCGACCGGATTCAGTCCTAATGGTGACGGGCATAATGACGTGTATTATGTGCTTGGCGGACCATTCACCGAGTGTCATTTCAGGATCTACAATAACTGGGGGGAGCTGATCTTTGAAAGCTTTGAGCAGAAAACCGGATGGGATGGAACATATAAAGGCGCTCCGCAACCTATGGGTGTTTATGTGTGGGTAGTTGACGCAACCACGGAGAACGGGGATGCATATCATAAGTCAGGAGATGTTACTTTATTGAGATAATACAAAGCAGTAAGCGAATGAAAAAAATACTTCATATTATTACCGTGTGCACGATGTTTATTTCCGTAAGCACGGTCAGGGCCCAGGATTTCCACTTGTCGATGTACGACGCGGGTCCTTTGTTCCTGAATCCTGCAATGACAGGATTAGTGGATGCGCCATGGCGTTTGCACGCGCAATACCGGAATCAGTGGAAGGCGGTTGCGTTCAAGCCTTATAATACGGCGCTCATTTCCTTTGATGCGCCTTACAAGAAGTGGGGCTTTGGAGGGCAGGTAATTGAAATGCGCGCAGGATTAGGAAATTATAATGTGTTCCAATTCATGGGTTCCGCCGCATACAATATTGCCATTGACAAAAAAAGAGATCACCAGTTGTCTTTGGCAGTGCAGGCAGGCTTCACGCAAAAAAGCGTTGACATGAACAAACTCACCTTCGACAACCAGTATTACAATACTAATGGCGGCGGATTCGACAAGTCTATTTCTTCAGGAGAATCTCCGGCTTCAAGGTCACAGACCATCGAGCAGGTAAATGCAGGTTTCCTGTATTATTATGCGAAAGAGACGAGCAGGATCAATCCTTTTATTGGTTATTCCGCATTTAACATCACGCAGCCGAAGGAAACCTTTTATGACATGAGCAACCCGCTTCCGATACGCCATTACATTCATACCGGCATCCGCATAAACCTGACGGAGAAGTTTTACATACTTCCGAAATGCCTCATCATGAAACAAACTACTGCAGGAGAGCAAACGTATGCGCTGGACGCCAGTTATTACCTGGATAAAAGCTCTGTTTATCTTCTCGGGGGATTCGTCTACAGGAGTAAAGATGCAGCGATCATTTCACTTGGCGCACGTAAATCGAATTACATTGCCAAGATCAGCTACGACGTGAATATTTCCACGCTGAAAGTGGTTTCCTCTAATCGCGGGGCCATTGAAATATCATTCACCTATATGGGTAAAAAATCAAAACCACAGTCAATCAGAAATTGTCCAAGAATATGATGAGAATAAGATTACGTAAAGCGCTACTCTTACTTAGTTTAGTTGTCGTATCAACTGCGTTCGCCCAGACCAAAGGGGAGTGGATACGGTATGCGAACGAAGCGTTTGCAAAAAGAGATTATCCAACTGCGATAAATTTTTATAACCATGTGCTGTCGGATACTGCCGAGGCCAAACACCTTACCAAGCCTTATGAGGTAACTCTTTTTAATGCGCCTTTACAGGGGAAAGATAAGTCCAAAGTAGACACAACGCAAAAAGCGAAACCTTCTACTTACGATTTCCTAATGCATCAGCTGGCCGCATCCTACCGACTGAACGCGGATTACCATAATGCATTAAAGTATTACGAGATCTCAGCAAAACGCCCTGACCTTTATCCCGAAGACGTTTATTGGTACGGAAACGTATTGATGAATTTGAAGAAGTACAACGAAGCGATGGATAAGTTTGAAACACTGGTAGCTTTGAAAAATGCTTCCGACTCCCTAAAGAAACAAGGGAACCACGGCATGAACAGCTGCTATTATGCACTCGATTCAACCCATGTGCATAAGCTGATCAAGGTAAGCATGCTGGATACGAACATCAATAAGGGAACCGCCAACTTTGCGCCTATGTATCATGGCGGGCCGCATAACCTGATCTTTACCAGCGCGCGCAAAGGAAACGTAGTGAGCGGATTCAATACCGATGATGCGGAATACCTTTGCGATCTTTATTTTATTGAGCGAAAGGATGACAAGTGGCAGGACGCCGTTCATTATTCCAAGCCGGTAAATTCCGGAATACACGAGGGAGCCGGACAAATCACCATTGATGATAATTTTTTCTTCACCCGCTGGACGGATGCGAACCGGAAAGAGTCAGCAATATACATGGCGCGTTATATCAACAACCATTTTATGGAGCCGCTCAAGCTGGGAGTGAATGTGAACGTCCCGGGATATAAATCCGCGCATCCTTATGTAACAATGGATGGCTCGCGTTTATTCTTTTCATCCGACAGGCCCGGCGGTCACGGCGGAATGGATATCTGGTTCTGCTATATTGATGAGAATGGAACAACCAGCGCGCCAAAATGCCTGGGAGATGTGATCAATACTGCCGCCGATGAAGTTACTCCTTTCTATCATGGCCCTTCATCAACTCTTTTCTTCAGTTCCAACGGACATACAGGATTAGGAGGATTGGATATCTTTAAAAGCCCATACAGCGAAGACGATTCAACCTTTTCGCAACCGAAGAATATGGGTCCTCCCGTAAATTCAAGCAAGGATGACGCTTACCTTATCATTGACCGCTTGCAGCAGCACGGGTATTTTGCAAGTGACAGGGAAGATTGTCCAAGCGGGCATTGCTACGATCTTTATGAGTTTGAGAACGAGCCCATCTCTTTCGACCTGAGCGGTTACGTATATGATTTTGAAACCGGAGAACCGATCCCAAGCGCACTCGTTACGATAAAAGATGTACACGGAGAAATGGAGCCCATGCTGCTGATCACAGATGACAAAGGATTTTATTCGACCCCATTGAAAGAAGGAATGGAATACTTCTTAAAAGCGCAAAAGAGTAAATATTTTGCAGATATGGCCAACCTCGCGACTAAGGGCCTGACCGAAACTAAACACTTCGACCAGGATTTTAACCTGAACAAGATCCCGGAAGGAGATATTGTGATCGAAGGTATTGAATACGACCTGAACAAAACCACCTTGCGTCCAGAATCAAAAAAGATCCTGGATAAGATTTACGACCTGATCCATGCGAACGATAACTTAAGCATTGAGGTGAACGCGCATACCGATACGCGCGGAAGCGATACTTATAATATGAAGCTGAGCGCGGGCAGGGCCCAGTCCTGCGTCGATTACCTGATCAGTAAGGGAATTCCTGCGGAGCGTATTGTTGCAAAAGGCTACGGCGAAACCAAGCCGCTCATCAGTGATGAGGAAATAGCAAAATTGGCCAACAACGATGAGAAAGAAGCCGCTCACCAGAAGAACAGGAGAACAGCTTTCAAAGTGGTTGGCGAAACAAAACTGCACATTATTAATAAGGCGGAGCAGAAATAATAAGGACGGAATTTAATTGAAAAGCAGTGGTCGCAAGGATCACTGCTTTTTTCTTTTCTGCGCAAAGAACCTGCGGATCAGCTCTGCGGCCCTGTCTGCCAGAACACCTGTAACTACCGTAGTTTTTGGGTGAAGCAGGTTGTTTGGCTGAAGAAGGTACCCTCTTTTTTCATCCCTCGCCCCAAACACAACTGTTGAAACCTGGCTCCAGTAAAGAGCGCCGGCGCACATTACACAAGGCTCAAGCGTTACGTAGAGCGTACATTCGCTGAGGTATTTTCCCCCTATGAAACCTGCCGCAGAGGTTATTGCCTGCATTTCAGCATGCGCGGTAACATCATTGAGCCGCTCGGTAAGGTTATGCGCCCTGGCGATGATGCGCTTGTTGTGAACCACCACCGCCCCAACGGGAACTTCATCCGCATCAAAAGCCTTTTGCGCCTCTTTCAGGGCCTCATTCATAAAGTATTCGTGGCTGTCCGGCTCCATATCAATTATACAAACAAAAGTAATATATTTGCCTAAATTAATGCTTAAACAGAAGTATATGAAAACAGTAAAGCTGAGGTCGATTGCAGTTATAACCGCTGTTGCATTGAGCGCCTGCGGTGGAGATAAAACAGAAACCGCCACAAGTACTGTGGACACAACAACGGTTGCTGAGGTAAAGGACACCACGCCGGTTACCGTAGACGATGTAAAAAAATTCAAATTCGATTTCGCGATCGCGAATATTCCTTCACCGGTTCAGCTGATGAATGACATCGCTGCTGAGGGCGGAACCTACAACAACAGTATTATGCACGACACCAAACGTGCGGCGAATTACAAAACGGAATTTTCAAAGGCGGTGAACCTGGGAATTTATGACCTGGATATGGGTTATGCCATTGCTCATGAGAAAGGAGAAGACATGATGAAGTATTTTAAGGCTTCGGTTACGGAAGGAGAAGCGCTTGGATTGAAGAGCGTTTTCGGAGAGATGGTGGGAAGGCGCGCGGAAAACAATATGGATAATAAGGATTCGCTGTTAAAGATCATTGATGAGATCTACGTGAAAGGCGATGATTACCTGCGCACGAATGACCGGGTACAAACTGCTACACATATATTTATTGGAAGCTGGGTGGAAGCAATTTATATTGTTTGCAAGCAGGCTGAAGTAGAAACTGACACGGCTAAGAAAGGAAAAATGTACAAGCAATTATGGGATCAGCGTTTTTATCTGAAGAACCTGGTTGACCTGCTCAGCGAATTCAAGGATAAAAAAGACAATGCCTGGTTAATGGATGAGCTTAACAAGATCCATACGGAAATAAATGCGATCAAGGATGCGAAAGAGATCGACGAGGCTAAGTTCAAATCGATCGCTACCAAGATTTATGCCTTGAGGTCAGCCTTGACAAACAAATAAAGAATAGTATGTTCTTATTAAAAAGGAGGCGAAAGGCCTCCTTTTTTTGTTAATATGGTTAAGCTGTTGACTTTGATCTTATGGTTCACAGTTTACCTAATAAACTCTAACCGCGGGTACGCCAAAAAATATGCTGTATAGATACTGTTGACCGGATCAGGCTTGAAGTTTCAGACTCACTTCGGCAAACTGGCATATCCTAGTTTCGCTTGTTGGTGATTTGGATTCAGCTGCAAACATTTTTCAAAATAGATCCTTGCCTTATCGTAATCCTTCATCGTAAATGCTGCTCCGCCCAGGTTGTACCAGATCTCCGGATCTGAGGGATTTACCCGCGCGGCTTTTTCCATTGTTTTAATGGCTTCAGGTAATTTGCCTGCCTGTCCCTGTTCAGCGCTTATTCCCATATATGCTGCAGCCAGGTATTGGTAATAAGTAGCCAGGTAAGGGTTATTCGGATAAAGCGCTTTAGCTTTCCCCCAGATCTCTTCGGCTTTGTTGTAATCCTTAAGCTTCAGGTAAGCCAATCCAAGGTTGAGGTAGCCATTCACGTATTTTGGATGCAGCTCGAGCGCATGATTGAGGTAACCAATTGCCTTATCCAGGTATTCTTTTTCATGAGCTTTATTTTCCGGTTTTTCAGAAAGGTCGATCCAGCGCGCGCCGGCATTGCCGAGACATAAGACACTGTTTGGCACCGTATTCACATCCGTTGTAAAAAGCGTAATGTCGTTTTTCCACTCTGCATTTCGCGCTATCGTTTTATAACCGAACAACACAATGAGTATAACGGAAAAGCCGAGCACAACATTTCTTTGAAGCGCCGCCTGAACATTTATTTTTTTCAGTCCATCCGTCATCAGCCACGCGATGCAGATGGCAAAGCCCAGCGAAGAATGGAAGATGAGACGTTCACCCATTGTGGCGCCGATATCAAACACAATATTGCCGATCATGAACAGATTGGCAAAGTAAAAAATGAGCGCAAAGGAAAGCGGGTGCTTGCGGAGGAAAAGAATTACAGTAAGCACGATGAGCGAAACATGTATGAGAATGGAAAGAAGCGTATCCCAGCTTGCAAAAGTTCGGTATTCAATTGTGTTGTACGAATAATCGGAGCTTAAAGAGAAGGGATAAAATAAGAGTGTAATGTATTTCAGCAGCACGAAGATCTTTGTCGCGTAGATCTGCATGGGAGAATTTTTGATCAGCAGGTAAGGATCGTTCAGGATCTCTTCGGCGATCTCGGCCGCTTTGGGTTTTAATACGGTTGCATGAAAACGCATGGCCAGGTAGATGAGGAAAGCGATGCACATAACGCTCATGATCGCAACAAAGTTCCGCGACTTGAAATCCTTCTGAAATAAAAAAGGGATCAGAACAGTGAAAAAAAGCGGAATGATCTTGAAGTAACCTTTATCGTGCGCTTCAAAATAATACATGGTAAAGGCTGAAACAAAAAAGAGCCCGGTAAGGATCCAGAGATTTTTGTTTTTCACATCAATGGTTCCTGGTCTGAAAATAATGATCATCAGCGGCACAAGGGCAAGCAGTGTAAGCGCATATTCCTTACTCAGCAAGGCAAGCAGGTACATGAGTCCTGATAAAATGAGGTGCTTGAGGCTCCCGGTTCCAACGGTCTTCAGGACATAAATAAAGGTGAGAATGATGAAGATGAAGGAAAAGATCTCGTCCCTGCTTTTCATGTTTGCCACCACTTCGGTGTGAAGCGGATGTATGCAAAAGATCAGCGCGCTTAGAAAAGCAAGATCAGGGTTTGAAGTGAATATGTAATTTCTCAGGAAACTGAAGAGTAATAATACGGAAAGCACATAGAATAACATATTGTTAAAATGCCTTAATCCGCATCCTTTCACAAGCGCGTCGGTTTCATTGAAGAGTCCATCTCCATTCACATCCTCTTCGGGATCCTGGCGGTTATTCTTATTTACATCCCAGCTTCCTGAATTCGTTTTTCCATCCTTGTAGGTTTTAATAAAGTTCTGTTCAATTGCAAAACTCACTACGGATAATGGCCTGTATCGTCCTCCGGCCAACTGATCTTCCGCGTTCATTTGCCTGTAAAAACTGTAGTACGCGTCATGTGTTAAAATATCTTTTATTCCTGCCGAGCCCTTCATCACGAATTCATTCTTATGAATGATGATCCCATCATCCAGCGCGAATTCATTGTATATGGTATTTATATACAGAATGAATCCGATAACAGCAAGGACAATATAAGGCTGTTTCCCGTTTTTAAAAGGAAAAAGGCTGAAACCGGGGAGCAGGGATTTTTTTGTTGCTGGATTATTTTTTGCCATAGCAAAAGCGTATATTTTCTTACAAATATAAACTTTCTGACAGTTAAACCACCTTAACGGGAACAATTATCCAGGTTCAGAGTTAGCTCCGGCACGAAGCCCCGGTAAGAACCTGTTTAGGCTTTGTTAACCATTTACCTTAGCGGTATTATTGGTATATTTGGTTGAATATTTTGCCGTAGTTTTCAAGTCATGCCGGACCAAGCCCCAGGAATAAAAAAAACAGTTTCAGTTAAATTATGGCTTGGCCTGGGTCTTCTTTTTGCATGCGCATTATGCCTTGATCGTTTTAATTCGGTTAGCCCGGAGGGTTTTGTAAGGCAGACCGAAAAAGTGCTCCACAAGAAGGAAAAAGAGGTCACAAAAAAGCTGGATGAGTATTATGCTTTTCTTCAACGGCACCAGCCCCGTGAACTATTTTACCAGAATACGCCGGAGAGCGAGAACATTTTTAAAACAAAAGGCATCGTTTACCTTGTTTATGAAAATGACAGTCTGCTGTATTGGAGCGACAACTCGGCAAGCGTTGAGAACTACATGAAAGAGGTTTGCCTGGATAATAATGTGGCCAAGCTCAGGAATGGCTATTTTGAAGTGCTGCGGCATTCGGGCAATAAAATAAACACGCGGCAGCTGATCGGTTTGATCCTGCTCAAGAATGAATTCAACTATCAAAACAAATACCTCACCAATGAATTCTTTGAGGAATATAAGTTGCCCCGGGGCACAGAGCTTTCAGAAACAGTAAGCGGGACCGGCTCAACCGTAAAGAGCAGCTCAGGGATTCCCTTATTTGACCTGAAATTACCTGAGCAAGCTTATAGCAATCCTCTTCTTTCCGCGTTAACTGTTTCTCTGTTTTTTCTTGGCCTGATCTTTCTTGTTATCCTGCTCCGTAAGGAATTCTTTAAAACCCGCTCCAGGTATGCGCTACCCTTGTTCATCTTTTCGGTATGCGCTATCAGAGCCTTAATGATCTTCTTTCATTTTCCCCCTGTCCTTTACGAGACCGGGTTTTATGACCCTTCTGTTTTCGGTAATGCAGATTCTTTCTGGTTTGCTTATTTCGGCGATATTCTTATCAATACCCTGTTGTTTTTTTACATTGCCCTTGTAATCCGGCAAGGCTTTGAAATAGTTATAAACGCTAAAAAGAAATCCTTGATCTTTTATAGTGTGGGTCTGCTTGTACTGTTCTCCAGCGCTAATGGTATCAATAGCGTCATCAACAGCATGGTGCAGAATTCGAATATTTCTTTTAATGCTCCGAACCTGTTTAGCCTCACCAGTTTTAGCTTTATTGGTTTTGCCTGCGTGGCAGTATTATTCTTTTCCTATTATATTCTGGCTGATAAATTCACAGGAATTGTTCTCAGCGGAAAGAGGCCTTCCTTTCTGCTTTATCTTGTGTTCGCCATCGCGGTCATTCTCCAGGTAATATACAATTACACGAACGGAATCCATGATCCTTTAAAAGCGCTCTGGCCCGCTGCGGTTCTTGTCTTCATTTTTATCTTTAAATGGAGGAAAATATCGTATTCGTTTTCATACGGGCTGATATTCATTGTAGTGTTTTCCTTTATCACCACCAATATTTTTCTGAATAACGAAAATAATAAGGAGATAGAAACGCGTAAGATCTATGCAGAGCGCCTGGCTGATCAGCAGGACGCCGTTGCAGAGAACCTGTTTGCGGATATCAGTAAAAAAATAAAAAATGACGCGAAGCTAAGGTCAATGGTGTACGAGGTTCCGGTACCTGCACTGGATATCGAGCAGCGTTTAAGACAGGTTTATTTTGGCGGCTATTGGGAGCGTTACGATGTTTCGGTTTCTGTAATGGATTCAGCTTGTGTTCCGCTCATTAAAACAGTGAATCCTTTTCATGAGAACAACACTTATTTTGATGACCAGATCAACCTGAGCGGGACTTCAACGGTATGCCCCGACCTCTTTTATATTCAGAGCTTGCGAGAACGGACCCGTTATGTGGCGAAAATTCCGATCAGTGATAACTTAAAGTCGCAGCGCAAGCCCGCAATGGTTTACCTTGAGATCGACTCGAAGCTAAGCCCGGATGTGATCGGGTTCCCAGAGTTGCTCCTTGACAAATCGGTAAAAACGAATAATCAGCTTACAGACTACTCTTATGCGGTATATAAAAATGGCAAATTGGTCCAGCGTTACGGAAAATATCCTTTCAATTACCAGTTTCACTGGCAGCGTCCCGGACAGCAGTATACCGAAGTATTTGAGCGGAATTAC
>JBJMLS010000065.1:0-10666 GCA_045805185.1 Bacteroidia bacterium
AATCCTAATGTTGATGCTTATACCCATAAATACATTACAACAGGTTTAGAAGAAAATAAATTCGGAATTAATCCATACGAATTTGACGCGGTTCTTGAAGAAATAAAAAAACTTCCCAACCTTAATTTCTGCGGACTGCATTTTCACATCGGTTCGCAGATCAATGATCTGACACCATTCAAAAATTTATGTTTTCGCGTGAATGAGATCAATAAATGGTTTATTCAAAAAGGTTTTTTACTGCCTCACATCAATGTTGGTGGAGGCCTGGGAATAAATTACAAAGAGCCGGATACAGCTTTCTCTCCCGATTTTGTGCCTTATTTTAAAATATTTCACGACTTCCTGGAGGTACGCAAAGGACAACAGATCCATTTTGAATTGGGAAGAGCTTTGGTCGGCCAGTGCGGCAGCCTGATCAGTCGCGTGCTGTATATTAAAAAAGGCATCAATACTCATTTTGCCATATTGGATGCCGGCATGACCGAACTCATTCGTCCCGCACTTTACCAGGCTTATCACAAAATAGAAAACCTTTCCGCGCTTGCCGAAAAGCTTTCCGAAGCAACTACTACAAAAAGAAATACTGCAAGGTATGATGTTGTGGGTCCGATCTGTGAAAGCAGCGATTGCTTTGGAAAAGCTGTTTACATTCCGGAAACTTACCGTAACGATCTTATTGCGATCAGGAGCGCAGGGGCTTATGGAGAAGTGATGACCTCGAATTATAACCTGAGGGAAAAGGCGCCCGTCATTTATTCGGATGAGCTTTGATCCTCTGCTAAGAATTAGCCGCCCAGATAATTCCCAGGATAAACAGAACGCCCCAGAATATACCTGCGATCCATAATGCCGGCTTAATTGGCAAAACGGGGAAAATAGCCACAAGTGCAAGGGCCAGAAGGTAAGTAAGGATCAGGAAAATGAGGAGGAGCAGGTAAAAGATCAGTTCACCGAGAGCATCGTCGGCTGATTTCTTTAAAGCAGGATAACGTTTGTTCAATCTCAGCTTTATTTCATCCTTGAGTTTCTTTTCATAGTTTTTTTCTCCTCCTCTTATTGTAACATTCTTCAGTACGTTCATTGGAGTATTGACAGCAGCAGCTGCTATGGTAAGAACAAATCCTGTAGAAGGCTCCATTTTATTTTTATCCTGCTTTTTGACCAGGATGAATCTCTTCTTAGCTCCTGTTTCAGGACTTTCTCTTGTTCCTTTATGCGAAAAATAATAACCCTGCCGGTATTTTCTTTCCATTACCCGGCCCTTAAAAAAGGAGCAGGAACTAAGGAACAATGCTATTAAAAGGAATGCATAAAATTTCATCGGATCAGACTGAATACTAATTTAGCGTTTTTTTACCTGAGAAATCAGTTTATTGCAATGTGCCTGCTGAACTAAATACTTATCTTTAGACTGATGTTTCTTCGCCTCATCCTTGTATTCTTATTTTCCCTTGGCATTCTCAGGGCGCAGGAGCAGACTGTAGTATTAAAAACAAAGAACGGCGATATCAGCGGCTCATTGCTCCTGCCTGCTGCTAAGGCAAAAGTTCCGCTTGTCATCATTATAGCAGGCTCGGGTCCGACCGATAGAAACGGAAATCAATCATCCGCAGAAAACAACTCCTTAAAGTTCCTGGCCGAAGGATTAGCAAAGAGCGGAATAGCCTCTCTGCGCTACGATAAGAGAGGGATCGGTGAGAGCAGCGCCGCAATTGAGGATGAGCTCAGCCTTCGCTTCGGCACTTATGTTTCGGATGTGAATGACTGGATCAGTTTAATGGCTGCAGATAAAAGATTCAGCAAGATCATTGTTGCAGGGCACAGTGAAGGTTCTCTGCTTGGGATGATCGCCGCCGCAAAAGACAGCAGGGTACGCGCATTTATTTCCATTGCCGGGGTCGGGCGGCCCGCAGATGAAGTTTTGAAAGAGCAATTATCCAAAGTTGTTCAGCCTGTGAAGGAGATCATTTTCTCCATGATCGACACCTTAAAGAAGGGCGACACTATTTCAAGCGTACCGGTCAGCCTCTACGCCTTATTCAGACCCGGCATTCAACCTTATATGATCTCCTGGTTCAGGTACGATCCGCAGGAAGAAATAAAAAAACTTTCTGTTCCTGTACTGATCCTGCAGGGTTCCACCGATGTGCAGGTTTCGGAAGCTGATGCAGAGCTGCTCTATAAAGCTTATCCAGGAGCTATCATGAAGATCATACCTGATATGAATCACGTACTGAAGGAAAGTAAAGTAAAGGACCTTGAAGCTCAAAAACCGATTTACGCCGATCCTGCGCTTCCTTTGAATAGAGAGCTTGTTCCGGGGATTGTCGCTTTTATAAAAAAAATTCCTTAGCGTCTCCCGGGACAATTAGAGAATTTACTTATTACACCAAAACAGAATCATGACCAAGCTTACAGATATTTCCACCCGCGCGCCGAAAGGACTTGACAAAGAAAAAACAAAGCTTAAATTACCGGAGCTTAATACGCGCTTGTCCGAATTACAGAATGTGCTTTACGCCCAATCAAAATTTAAATTGCTGATCATCTTCCAGGGAATGGATGCATCCGGAAAAGATGGAACGGTGAAAAGCGTATTTCACGGGGTAAATCCTCTTGGCTGCAGGGTACAGGCATTCAAAGCGCCCACTGAGGAGGAACGCTCGCATGATTTTCTCTGGAGGATCCACAAGCATGTTCCTGAGAACGGAATGATCCAGATCTTTAACCGCTCCCATTACGAGGATATACTGGTTCCAACTGTCCATCAGCTCTTCGACAGGAAAACAATTGAAGCGCGCTATAAGCATATCAATAATTTCGAAGCCCTGCTTAAAGACAGCAATACAATCGTTCTTAAATTTTTCCTGCATATTTCAAAAGAGGAGCAAACAGAACGCCTGAACGAAAGAAAAACCAATCCGACAAAATTCTGGAAGCACAGCGACAGGGACTCCATTGAAGCGAAAAGCTGGGACAAATACATGAAGGTCTACAATGAGATCTTTAAGAAATGTGCGGAACATGCAGCCTGGAACATTATTCCCGCTGATCAGAACTGGTACCGCGATTACCTGGTAGCAAAGACAATTGTAAAAACGCTTGAGGAACTACCTCTTGAATTTCCAAAACTTCAGGAAGAAAAATCAAAAAAGAAAAATAAAGCTTCTTAGAATTTGTAAGAAAGGCCTACGCCGAATACCTGCTTGAACTGAACACGAGGCCCGCTAAAATCGGCTTTACCATCGTTATTCTTATCCGCGGTGATCGTTACGTCATCGTCGTAGATCAGGTTGGTGCTTAAGGTCGCTGAAATGTATTTGTTCACCTTCATTGTGGTAAGCGTGGTCCAGTTAACGTCTATATTGCCTGGCTTTACCAGATAATTGGCGAAAAGCTCGAGCATCGTGGAAAAGCTCACATTCTCCATTACATTGCGCTTGTACTGAAATTTAAGGTATCCCCCGAATTCTTCTCTGTGCTTCAGGTAATGCGTGGTAATTGTCCCATTCGGATCACGCACTTCTTTCTGCACACCGTAAGCGCCGTACTTCGCTAATGAATCGTTGGCCACAATGGTAACTTTACAGGTTAGCGGCGCAACGAAAACTGAAAAATCATCGTTCGGCTTATAATCCAGTCCCACAGCCGCCAGTGCATAAGCAGGCGCCAGGAAATCGGAGATCTTTGTACTATCGTTAGGATAATTGTAACCCGGCGCGAATTGCGACTTGAAATCCAGCAGCGCTGAATAATAGCTGTGGTCGAAAGCTTTTCTTCCGAATTTAGAAGTGAACTGGATCCTGTCGTCGTTCTTCCACCAGTCCTTGTTATCTCCCTGCTTTACCACGCCGTAACCAAGATCAAGGTTGTTGTTCCAGTAGATCTTTCCCTTACGGTAGCCTGTAAAAAGGCTTACCAGCGCTGCGGCGGAAATGGAATTCTGTCCGCCCGCCGCCCAATTGGTGAGCGATACCTGCTGCCCCACAAGAGAGATCAGGCCGCCTTTTTTCCAGAGCTTAAGGCTGTCTTCCTTTTCTTTCTTCATGGCATCCGAATCTGTTAGAAGACCGCTCGAAATTATTTTTGTATCCTGGGCAAGAGCGCCTCCGCAGATAAATGCAAAAAATAAAATAATAGTATTTCTCATCCTGAAATTTTTAAATATGAAAGCCGTGGAGATCCGCGGCCAGTCTCTGCTTTTTTTTAAGCTTCTGTAGCTTCTTTTGAAAATTCGTGATCCGTATAATCGGTGATCGTATTGTATATGGTGTCTCTTTCTATCGGCGATCTGCCTGCCTGGCGGATCAGCGTTACCAGTTGTTCAGTACTGAGTTTGGGAGATTGTTCTTCTGAACCGGCCATGGAATAGATCTTCGTTGTATCGTCGATGGTACCGTCAATGTCATCCACTCCAAAGTTCAGACTGAGTTGCGCCGTGCTTCTTCCGATCATTGGCCAATAAGCTTTGAGGTGATTGAAATTATCCATGAAGATCCTTGAAACGGCGTAATTTTTCAGGTCCTCGATCACGTTCACTTCGGGAAGATCACTCATCTGATTCTCCTTATTGCGGAACTTTAAGGGAATAAAGGTATTGAAGCCTTTCGTTTTGTCCTGTAATTTCCGCAGTCTTTCCATGTGATCGATCCGGTGCTCGTATTTTTCAACATGACCATAGAGCATTGTCGCATTGCTGGGCATTCCCAAACGATGCGCTGTCTCGTGGATCTCCAGCCATTGCTCAGTGGTACATTTATCCTCGCAGATCTCGGCGCGGATCTTTTCATCAAAGATCTCAGCTCCGCCACCCGGAAGAGAATCCTGTCCGTGATCTTTCAGGATCTTCAAACCTTCCTCGTAACTCACTTTAGCTTTGCGGCACATGTATTCCAGCTCAACCGCAGTGAAAGCTTTTACATGCAGCTCAGGTCGTATAGCCTTTATTTTTTGAATCAGCCCGGCGAAATAATGCAATCCCATTTTAGGATGAACCCCGCCAACAATATGAACTTCTGTTATAGGCTTATCCTGGTAGCTTCTTACAATATCGAGTATCTCCTCTTCGGACAGAGCCCATGAGCCCTCTTTCTGCTTCAGCAACCTGGAATAGGAGCAGAACTTACAATCGAACACGCAAATATTGGTGGGCTCAATGTGAATGTTGCGGTTGAAGTAAACCTTGTTGCCGCTTTTCTTCTCTTTTACAAAATTAGCGAGGCTCCCGAGGAACCCCAACTCACCTTTTTCGTATAACAGGATCCCTTCAGCCGGACTGATCCTTTGTCCATCCATTACTTTTTCTGCAATTGCTTTTAGTCCGGGTTCTGTTAATGTATTTGCCGCTATGATCTCTATACCGCTCTTTTTCATTCAGGATTCTTTAACGCAAAGTTAGTCACAAAAAAAAGGCTACCAATAAAGTGGTAGCCTTTTTTTATAAGAAATGGTGATAATCTATTGAACGACGATCTTACGTATAACTTTTTCGCCTGATGGCATTGAAACTGTTACAAAATAAACGCCTTTACCAAATGGGGCGAGGTCGAGGCTGATGATTCCGCTGCTTACATTTTTCTCTACTTTAGAGCTTACTACCTGTCCAAGCGAATTGGTTGCAGAAATAGTGAGGTCAGAAACAAATGGCAATGTTGTAGCAAAATTGATCAGTCCGCTTGTTGGATTCGGGAACATCGCAATATTCGATTCCAATACGTTTGAGTGGATTCCTGTTGAAGGACAAACTATCGGCAGAATACCGAGAGAGAAGCTTCCGCCCCAACCGTTCGTACCATCAGTGTACGGATACCACACTCCGCTGTTCTCCAGCCAGGCTGTATTGGTCGTAACCTGATCCTGGGTATTAGTGAATATTGCCATTGTATCACCAGTAGTAGTTGGAGCAACAAGATTAACAAAGAATCCACCTACCGGCACAGTTAGAGGCGTTGCAAATGTATATTTGTATGGCTTAATGATGGCAGTAGCGTACCCGATATTCGGATCTCCGCAATAAGGGATGTTCATTACAGAAGTTGTTGCCACAATGCTGGATAATGTTGCGCTGGCTGAAACAAGTGCTGCTCCTGAAGGACCGCTTGTATTATTTCCGCCTAAGATCTGGCAGGGAACGGTACCTGTAGTTCCTTTTGTTCCGTTAGAGCCATTCCTGTAAAACAGCGCGATCGCTCCGGTGATCTGCATTCCCTGGATCCCTGCATCGGTATAAAAATTAGCTTCCTGGGCATCACCATATTGGTTATTACCTGCAACGTATCCGCCTCCGCTTGTATAGCAAACAAGTGTATCAGTCGCATTCATGGTATTCAGCGTATCGCAAACTGTTCCACCTGTGCAGGTGGTAACGGTCACCGTTTTGTTTACTGTATTGTTACCCTGTGCATTTGTAGCCGTTAAAGTTACCGTATAGGTACTCGCAGTATTGAAAGTGATCATTGGATTTTGAGAAGTAGCAGTAGTAACTGTTACACCGGTTGACGGAGATACTGACCAGGCCCATGATGTAGGTATTCCGGAGCTGGCATCTGTAAACGCCGCTGCAACACCTGTACAGATACTTGCAGGGAAGTTAAAGTTTGCAACCGGAGGCTGAGGCGTTGAGCTGCAAAGTCCGTGCGTGCCTAAAAATTTACGATACGTTCCGTTAGCCATCGCTGTTTGGATCCTTGCGGTCTGATCAACAGTAAACATATACATAGCCACGTCGTCAGAGTAATCCATAAAATTCATATACATATCACCATTCACATTGGTAATGCTCGCACCAGCAACACCATCGGGACGGGTACAGGTATTGGCATTCTGTGGATAGGTCATCGCTTGTCCATAATAACAACCTGCGGGAGGTCCTGTAGTTCCCTGCTGAGGAGGCGTATCCACGCAATAATCAGTAGCCCCGCATTGTCCGTTATCGCCCCAGATGTGACGTAAACCCAGCCAGTGGCCGATCTCATGCGTACATGTTCTTCCTTTGTTGTATGGAGGAGATAATGTTCCGGTATTACCAAAAGCTTTTGCCCAGGCCCAGAAACCGTCAGTAGTTGCAGTTCCTGTGCTTCCTCCCGGAATTCCGGTTAAGGTAGAAGCGGCAGGGAAAGTAGCGTAACCCAATAAGCCGACTGCTGCATTCTCATCCGTTACCCACATGTTCAGGTATTTTACAGGATCCCAAACGGTTTGTGGCTTAACAATGTTATTTATAAAATTCTGAAATGTAGTAGCAGTTGTATAGGTTGTCGGATTCTGGCTTGGATACGGAGCTGCTCCTGTTCCCGTTAAGGTAGTATAATTTACCCTGTCGATCCCTGGCTCTGCCATTGGGTTACCGTTTTTATCCGTAACCGCCATACAAAAGGAGATCCCTGTATTTGCTATTTTGATCCTTCCGCTTCCGTCTTTATTAGCAGCCGGAATATTACCGTTAGTCGCATAAGTTGTAAATGCAGAAGCAGGATAATTCGCTACGTTCAAACCTGTACCAGCATAATCGTTATTCAGAACAGTGATCTGTGAATTGACCTGTGTCTGGCTGATGTTCGGAAAAGTTCCTACTGCCTGTCCCCCATGAATTACATGGACCACTACAGGAATGGTATAATTGGTAACCGTAGGTAAGTTCGGATTAAGCATTTTAGCCGATGCCTGCTGCGCTTTAAACTCTTCAACAAGCTTATTGAATGCCTCATCCCAGCCTTTATCAGGGGCAGGAGTGCTGCACCTCTCTTTTATCTGCATGGTTGATCCAACGGAGGCTGCTTTGCCGGCAACGGAACGTTGTGCGTAAACAGAACCCATCCCAAATAAGGCAATGGCTGCTACGGTTAGTAATTGTTTTTTCATGTTGTATGGATTTGCTTTGATTTTTGGTGATTGTGTAATTTTGCATAGTTAAGGAATTTTCAACTTAAAAACAAAAAAAATAGGCTAATTTTAAGGTCTCGGAGCTTTATATGAGTAGAAAACACATACTGGTTGTGGACGATGAAGAAAACCTGCAGTCCATCATACGTCTTAACCTTGAAATTGATAACCACATAGTTACTATTTCAGATAATGGCCGCAAAGCTCTTGACCTGGTAAAGAGCAAGCATTTTGACCTGGTGATCCTGGACGTAATGTTACCGGAAATGGACGGATTTACCGTATGCAAAAAAATAAAGAAGAGCCACCCGGATCTTCCGGTACTTTTTCTTACGGCAAAAGGTACGAGCGGCGATAAAATAGAAGGATTAAAGCTGGGCGCCGATGATTATCTTTCCAAGCCTTTCAACCTCGAGGAATTACTATTAAGGGTTCAGAACCTGTTAAAACGTTACAGCAGCAAGAACGCTAACCCTGTTTTCACTTTCGATGGCTACACGATCAATTTCTCTACTTTTGAAGTAAGGAATCCGGAAGGAAAAACAGAAACGCTTTCCAACCGCGAAATTCAATTGCTGAAACTACTGGTCGATCATAAAAATGAAGTTATTTCAAGAGATGAGATCCTGGAGAAGCTATGGACACCGGACGAAAACCCTTCCTCAAGAACCATTGATAACTACATTTTAAATTTCAGAAAGCTGTTCGGTGAACATCCCAGGGAACCGAAGTATTTTCATTCTATCCGGGGCATTGGGTATAAATTCAGTTGTTAATGTTGCTTACGAAAGCTGAGATTGAAATCACTCAGGCAATTATTTCTATATTCCTTTTCCGGCTCCCGGGCCTTACTTCATATTAATAAACTGCAGTGGAGCATCGTAATCTCCTCTTCTCAAAACTGCGATCACCCCCTGGAGATCGTCTATCTTTTTAGCCGATACGCGAATAATATCATCCATTACCTGGGCATTCACTTTAAGCTTAGAATCCTTAATATCTTTCATGATCTTTTTGGAGAGTTCCTTATCGATCCCTTCTTTGATCTTCACTTCTTTCCGGATCATTGTCCCTGACGCTATGTGCTCCTTGCTTTCATCAAGGCATTTCGGATCGAGCTTCTGTTTGATCATCCGCATGCGAATGGCATCAATAATCGATTCCAGCCTCATGTCGTTTTCTGTAAGAATAGTGATCACGTTATTCTTTTTATCCAGGGTAATTTCACTTTTGGTGTTGCGAAAATCAAAACGGTTCAGGATCTCTTTTTTAGCGACGTTGATCGCATTGTCGAGTGTTTGTCCGTCTACTTTATTGGCAATATCAAATGATGGCATATTCTGTGAGTTTGTTTAAGAAAAATCGGGTAGCTTTGTCTAAAACTACAAAAGCTGGGAGCTAAAATACAAATAAAGATCATTCTGATCCTGTACTTTTTAACGTCCTGTCACGAGAATACCGTTCCTCCAGCTTCTATAAGCGGTAAAGCAGAGACTACACTTAAAAAAGACCCGCTGCCGGTTTATGTTTCCGCAATTGAAAAAGAACTGATCGATTCGGGCCTGGTGGATATAAACAGTATCGAGCCTTCCATTAAAGTACAGCTTGCCTACTCTACTACGGAGAATTTTCTTCATACTGATCTGTACAAAGGCTTAAAGAAATGCTACCTCCCCGCTGAAGTTGCTGCGAAGCTTGGAAAAGCGCAATCCTATTTAAAAGAAGCTTCTCCTTTTTACAACCTCATCATTTTTGACGCTACGCGACCTTTACACATCCAACGGTATATGTGGGATTCCTTAAAGCTGCCTTATACTTTTAAGATCAATTACCTCGCGCATCCGGATGATATTTCATTGCACAATTACGGAGCAGCGGTCGACCTTGGACTGATAACCGATGAAGCCGTGATCGTGGATATGGGAACTCCATTCGATTATTTTGGCCCGGAAGCACATACTGAATTCGAACAGCAACTATTGGATTCCGCAAAGTTAACATTGGAGCAGGTAAGCAGCCGTCTTCTATTAAGAAAGGTCATGCAAAAGGCAGGTTTTACCACAATAAGAACGGAATGGTGGCATTTTAATGCGTGCAGTAAAGTGGAAGCGGAGAAAAAATTTAAACTAATACCTTGATGGTGCCGCAGGTTTATGTCGCGCAGAAACGCTGAGGCGCAGAGGTTGGAGTAAGAGAATGTGAGTGAGGCCACGCAGAGACGCAGGGAACGCAGAGGTTGGAGTGGTAAGAAAGGTTCGGGTCACGCATAGGCGCAAGGGCGCAAAAATTTGAATTGAGGAACATTTTGAATAAATGCCTGCATGGTCGCGTACAAGCCCTAAGTAAGGAGTAAGGTAAAATAGTTTTGGCTCCGGAGGAGCCTAACATTATTAGAAGTAACGATCTATATCTCAAATTGCCCCAGAGCGGGCAAAACATAAAAATGATCTTGAGAAATTTATTTCACGATTGGTGGAAAATGTGTGTTTACAAATAAAAAAATTGACACGTTATATTACTTATCGCGAATTGGTTTAGCGCCTCTGCGCAACAATTATTTTCTGAACAACTCTTCTATCGGTTTCCCGGAACATCCATTGGGAAATGGAATATTCAATAGCATACATATCGTTGGGGCAATGTCAACAATATCAATGTTGTTAACGGTAGAGCCATTCGGAATTCCTGCGCCGAAAAAAACAAGAGGAACATGAGTGTCATACGTAAACTCTGATCCATGAGTAGTTCCTTTATGACCAAACTCCATCCAGGCCGGCTGGTA
>JBJMLS010000066.1:0-8572 GCA_045805185.1 Bacteroidia bacterium
CGACGCTTTGGTTGTTGGTGTTAAGATAGGCTCAGGTAAACGGTCATTTTCTTTTAATCCCTCCGGAAGCTTCACTCCGCACAACAAGCGCAAACCTGAATTATAGGTCCTTGCGGCATGACCTGCCAGGTAGCCGCGGATCACCATTTCCACCTTAAAAGGCTGGCAATATTTTCCGATTGTTACAACAGGATCCGGTACACTGATCACCCAATTCGGCACAATATCGCTGGTAGCCGAAAGAAATTTTTCCGCAACCTGGTTCAATACCTGTCCTTTATACGGAATTCCCCGTGGCAATACCACATCAAATGCGCTGATCCTGTCGCTTGCTATCATAACAAGATATTTATCGTCAATGTTATATACATCGCGTACTTTTCCCTTGTAATAACTTTTTTGTCCGGGAAAATTAAAATTTGTTTGTGTAAGGGTATTCATTTCTTATGCGGAGTAATTATTTTTTGAGGTCATCCTTGTGCGCGTCTTTTTCATGCTCGTATCGTTCGATAATGGATTTAACAAGACGGTGACGGATCACATCTCCTCCGTCCAGGTAAACAAAATCGATCCCTTCAATGTTCTTCACTACACGCATTGCCTGTAAAAGACCCGACGGCTGATTACGCGGGAGATCGATCTGGGTTGAATCGCCGGTAATGATGAACTTGGCGCTTCCTCCCATTCGCGTAAGGAACATTTTCATCTGGCTTTGAGTGGTGTTTTGGGCTTCATCGAGGATCACAAAAGCATTGTCCAGCGTACGCCCCCGCATAAACGCGAGCGGCGCAATCTGTATCACTTTACCTTCTATATACTGATTCAGCTTATCGGCAGGGATCATATCATACAGCGCATCGTAGAGCGGCTGCAGGTATGGATCAAGCTTTTCCTTGAGATCGCCCGGTAGGAAGCCCAGGTTCTCCCCTGCTTCAACGGCCGGACGCGTGAGTATGATCCGCTTCACTTCTTTTTCCTTCAGCGCTTTGACCGCGAGGGCAACAGCAGTATAAGTTTTTCCTGTACCTGCAGGCCCGATTGCAAAAAGCATGTCGTTCTTCCTGATGCTCTCCACCATTTTCTTCTGGTTGGCCGTCCGGGCTTTAATTACCAGTCCGCTGTTTCCAAAAAGTATCACATCGCTTCCTGTGTCCTCCATCGACTCGAGGATGTTATCTCCGGCTTGTCCGAGAAGGCGTTCTATTGTATTCTCCGTCAGCACGCCGTTTTTGTGATAGAAATCAACCAGCAATCCGAATTTTTTTTCAAACTTGTCAATTTCAGGTTCATCTCCTATGAGTTTAATGGAGTAACCTCTTGCAACAATTCTTAGCTTTGGGAAATGTTTTTTTATTATGCCTAACTTATGATCATTTACACCATAAAGTTCAACCGGTTCCACTGAATCAACCGCAATTACTTTTTCGCTCAAAATCCGTTTCGTTTTTGTTTATAACCCTGTTAATTGATTGAGATTACCTGCTTTTTAGAAGCGTAAAAATATTAATTACTTTTGAGAACAGGGTGTTTTTTTACTAACATCATCAAAAATGAGCGTAATTACGTTAACGAGTGACCTGGGTTATAAGGATAATTACCTTGCCCTTGTAAAAACTGTTGCGCTGAAACATTCGCCTGCTTCCACCTTGATCGACATTTGCCACGAGATTGAGAAATTCAATATTGTACAGGCCTCTTATATATTCAGCAATGCATTTACTCATTTTCCGGAGAATACAATTCATGTTGTCGGAGTTAAAGCGCCCAATACCCGCAGTAAAAAATTCCTTTTGATTCACTACAAACAACAGTACATACTTTGTCCGGATAATGGCTTATTTACACTTTTCTACGACCATTCCCCCGCCGGGATCTATTCACTCAAAAAGGAAATTTATCCGGACTCGGTTTTCTTTATTAAAGATGTTCTGCTCAAGGCTGCCTGCGATCTTGCCAATGGACTGGATATTTCTGAAATAGCTGATCCTACCGACGATTACCTCCAACTGTTGAGCTTTCAGCCAACCAGCACTCCCTCATCCATTATTGGCCGCTGTCTGCACATGGATTCTTTCGGCAATGTGATCACTAACATTACAAAGGATTTCTTTGACCTCATTCGGAAAAACAGGCCTTTCACGATACATTTGCCCGGGCACCGCATTAACGAAATTTCATCCGGCTACGATGATGTTCCGGAGATCTCAGCGCTTGCATTGTTCAATACTTCCGGACACCTGGAGATTGCGATCAACAAGGGCCAGGCAAGGCAATTACTTTTTCCGAAAAACATCAATCTCCATACTGATTTTAATATTTCAATTGAATTCGATGACTAATACCATGATCACGCGCTTTGTTAAAATGAATTTCCAGGAAGAAAAGGTAAGTGAATTCCTTGCTTTATTCCAGGCGAACAAGCATAAAATAGCAGGGTTTGAAGGCTGTAAAAGCCTTGAGCTTCTAAATGATGTTAATGAGCCCACCATTTTTTTTACCTACAGTATCTGGGAAAAAGAAGAATACCTGTCTAAATACAGGGATTCGCTATTGTTTACTGAAATATGGGGAAAGACCAAAATCCTTTTTAAAGCAAAACCTGAAGCCTGGAGCCTTAAATCATGTGCTTAATCGCATGATTATGAAGAGAGAAGGGATTCTTCATAACTGGTGAAGACAAAATGTTATAACTAATAAAAATATTTTTATTTTAACGGTCTTAAAAACAAACTCAGTTTATGAGTGAGAGCAGCAGGGATAAAATTTACGAAATAGAGTACCCGGCAATTAAGTCCGCAAGCGTTTATTATTTCAATACGCCAAGCGGATTACGTTACGAAGTTCGCTTTGGCAGAAGGCAGGACAACATTCTTCATGCAACCATAGTTTTTGGCGTAGTAAATGACGAGTTCGAGGGGGAAGAATATGTTACCACGAATCGCGGGGAGGTTTATGGCGTTATGAATACGATCTCTGAGATCGTCAGAACATTTATGGTTGAACATCCGAAGATCATGATCTATGAATTCAATGCTGTAGATAAAGATGATGAAGGCGCGAGAAATACGAACGCACGGATGCTTCTCTATAAAAGATATTTACCAAAGATATTCGATAGCTCCTGGCATTTCAGCATTAACAGTAATAATGCGATCGTTAAGAAGAACTCTCATTAATTTCAAGAAGTTTTCTGAGCATATTCAACGCTGTATTAGCGCTCATCTGGATGTTCCTCATCCTGTCGGTAAAAAAAACAAACTTCTCCGTTACCATCTCTTCTTTTGAACACACAGCGATCCAAACCGTTCCAACGGGCTTTTCATCCGTTGCTCCACCGGGACCGGCTATCCCCGAAACCGCAATTGCATAATCAGATCCAAAACGTTTTTGCACTCCCTTTGCCATCTGAATAACGCATTCTTCACTCACTGATCCGACACTTTCAAAGATCTCATTGTCTACTTCGACAAGCTCATGCTTGAACCTGTTGTGATAAGGAACTATACTTCCGTTATAATAAGCGGAACTCCCGGCAACTGAAGTAAGCAGATGCGAAATATAACCACCTGTACAACTTTCAGCAAGAGCAAGCGTTTTTTTATTCTTCAGCAGCAATTTTCCTACTTCCTGCTCCAGCTTTGGCGCTTCCTTTCCGAATTCTTCATAACCATAAATATATTCCGGAATCAGATCCCTGAGCTTAAGAATTTCATCTTCTACCTTTTTTTTTGTTTCGACCGGATCCGTTCCGCTGGCGCTCAGCCTCAACCTCACAATATTTAAAGCGGGGAGGTAAGCAAGCTTAATGTTCTTCAAGGCCAGATCATCCTCCCACCTTTCGATCAGCTGAGCGAGAAAGCTCTCTCCCAATCCCTGGGTGAGCACCGTTTTATGATAAATACTGGGGAGCTTGAATTTTTTTCTGATCATCGGGAGAACCTGTCCGCTCATCATCGCTTTCATTTCATGAGGTACGCCGGGCATACTCATGAAGTATTTGTCTTCTCTTTCAAACCACATTCCCGGCGCTGTTCCGTTTTGATTTACAATGACGGTACAGTTTTCCGGCACTTCGGCCTGTCTGCGGTTTACCTCAAGGAATGGCCTGTCTCTCCTAACGAACATCTCACGCACCATTCCAAGAACTTCTTCATTCACGATAAGTCTGGCGCTGAAATATTCGGCCAGCGTATGCTTGGTAATATCGTCTTTGGTCGGGCCTAATCCTCCTGTGATGAAAATAATATCCGCGCGGGATTCCGCATCGGAAAGGCTCTTTAAGATATGTTGCTTTTCATCTGAAACGGAAGTTATCTGAACAACTCGTATCCCCTCCAGGTTCAATTGCTGACCTATCCAGGCCGAATTTGTATCTACTATCTGTCCTATCAGGATCTCGTCCCCAATTGTTATGATCTCAGCTTTCATGCGGTTAAATTACAGTTTTTTAAGTTCTTTAATTCAGGCTTAATCCTATATTTGTTTAAACTTTAAGTATGACAATCAAACACATTTTAGCAACACTTTTACTTGCCGGACTTTTCTCCTGCGAATCTACTAATAAGATCCTCAGTGATGCAAACTCTGTTTTGAATGGAGGAACAGGCACACAAAATCCACTGAGTAATGACGAAGTGATCAGCGGACTGAAAGAAGCGCTCCGGGTGGGCGCTAATAATTCAACAGCGAATGCTTCAAGACTGGACGGATACCTGAAAAATCCTGCTCTTTTCATTCCTTTTCCTCCTGAGGCGCAAAAGATGAAGCAGAAACTGACCGACCTTGGCTTTCAGAATAAAATAGCTGAGTTTGAAACTTCCCTCAACCGCGCCGCAGAAGAAGCGGCAAAGGATGCGGCGCCTGTTTTTATCGATGCTGTTACAAACATGAGCATTACGGATGGGTTTGCAATTCTCAGGGGAACGGATACGGCCGCTACGCATTACCTTAGAGAAAAAACCTATGCTGCTTTAGTGGAAAAATTCAAACCCACTGTCAAAAGTGCAATTGAAAAAGTTAACGTTACCAAATACTGGAACCCGCTTATTACTACCTACAATAAAATACCTTTCGTGGAAAAGCAAAATCCCGATCTCGACAACTATGTTACTAACCTCGCTGCACAGGGACTTTTCAAACTCGTACGTGATGAGGAAATGAAGATCCGGCGGGATCCCGTAGCACGGGTAACAGATATCCTTAAGCGGGTCTTTGGATCTAACGGGAATTAATGGCAGCATTTTTGTTTATTACGCGAAAAAATCACATTTATGAAAAAGATAATTTTAGCTTCTCTTGCTTTGTTTACGTTCGCTTTGCAGGGACAAAGCGTTAAAGATGTTTGGAAGAAAACCAAGGAAGAGGTAAAAAAGGATGTAAAAGAAGTTAAACAGGACGTTACCGGAAAACCTTCACTGAGCAACGACGAAATCATACAAGGATTACGTGAGGCGCTTAATGTGGGAAGTACTAATTCTACCAGTCTTGCCAGCAAAACGGATGGGTACCTGAAGAACGCGCGCCTGTTCATTCCTTTTCCGCCTGAAGCCATAGATATGAGAAATAAACTGGTGAAATTAGGAATGCAGAAGAAGGTGGATGAGTTTGAAACTTCTCTGAACCGGGCCGCAGAAGAAGCGGCTAAATCAGCGGCCCCTGTATTTCTTGAAGCGATCAGGAATATGAGTATTGGAGACGGCATGACTATTTTGCGTGGATCCGATACCGCGGCAACAAGGTACCTTAAGGATAACACCAGCGCCCAGCTCGATGTTAAATTCAGGCCTATAGTAAAAGACGCCATTGAAAAAGTTAAAGTAACCAGCTACTGGACACCCCTCGTAAGCAAATACAATAAGATCCCCGGAGTAAAAAAGCAGAACCCCGACCTTGAAGCCTACGTTACACAGCGTGCCATTGCGGGATTATTTATACTTGTGGCGGATGAGGAAGCAAAGATCCGAAGGGATCCAATGGCCCGGGTAAATGACATCCTGAAAAAGGTTTTCGGCTACAATGACAGCCAGAAAAAATAATTTTTAAATTACGCAAAGTACGTTACGTACTTTGCGTAATGTTATTTCTGCTGCATCCAGCGTGAAAGAAAGACATCATATACCAGGTAAGCTCCATTTTCCGCATAAACCATCTCCTTTTCAGTAAGCGCTTTCAGCGCTGTTTTAACTGAGCTTGGCGTCCCAAGCTTGTATTTCTGTATGAACTGCTTTGAAGTTGGCTGACTAACCGTTTCTTCCTTAGCAATAGCTTTTAGCAGCTGCCACTGAAAATCGGTAAGCAGGTTCCTGTAGTTATAGTAAACGACTTCATTTTCCCTTAATATGGAGAGAAGAACAGCCTTAACCGCAAATTCGTTCACGGAAATCGTGGTTGCAGCGTATAACTTGTTACACAGGTATTGAACGAACCAGGTGTGGCTCCTGCATACCTCAAGTATCTTAGCGATACCCTCCACAGTGGTTTTATGTTTTCCTTTGCGGAGGTATTTTTCTATAAACGCTGCATATCTTGGAGCTTCGATCTTCTCCAGGTTAATTATCTCCGTACTGTTGTAAAAGGGGCGGCCGTATTTACTGAACATACTCAGGAGTAAATGCTTATGGCTTCCCGAAAATATAAAGTTCACATTTTTACAGCTTTGCACCTGGGCACGCAGGTAAGCTTCTGTATTCTTTTCCGGGTAATGAACGATCTGCTGAAATTCATCAAATGCAATAATTATGCGCTTCCCGCTTTTTTCAAGGTAGCCCATGATCTGTTCGAATGTATGCTCCGCCTGACGCGTTGTCTGAATATCAAATTCAATCCCGGGTTCACCGCTGATCGCATCATAAGAGAGAGAAGGCTTTATCCCGCTCAGTACGTTTCCGATCTGCTTCAGCAGTCTTACAGGGTTCGAATCCAGCTTACCCAATATGCTCTTCCCCATCAGCTTTACAAGATCCGTAAGAGATCCGGTAGGCATGATATCAATGTAAAAACAGGCATAATTCTTTTGCCTTGCAAGCGAGTAAAACACATGCTGTATCAATCCTGTTTTTCCAATGCGCCGATGAGCGATCAGCGTAACATTACGTCTGCTTTTAATTGCACTGCGCATGCGTTCCGTTTCCTTTTCGCGGTCACAGAAATACTCCGGCGAATAATATCCCGAAACAACAAACGGATTATCCAATTTATCCATCCCACAAAATTACGCAAAAAACGTTACGCTTTTTACGTAATACAGAAAAAATCCAATATTGGACAGCGAATAATTGTTCTCACTGCTTTGCAACTGATGATTTTCGCTTTCACAGTCCCATAGCCAGGGATAGTTCGACTTACAATCCCATCACGCTTTTGCAAATTACGGAGGTTTTACTTAACTCATCCCGTAGCCGGGATAGTTCGACTTACAATCCCATTACGCTTTTGCAAATTACGGAGGTTTTACTTAACTCATCCCGTAGCCGGGATAGTTCGACTTACACTTTCCATTACGCTTTTGCAAATTACGGAGGTTTTACTTAACTCATCCCGTAGCCGGGATAGTTCGACTTACAATCCCATTACGCTTTTGCAAATTACGGAGGTCTTACTTAACTCATCCCGTAGCCGGGATAGTTCGACTTACACTTTCCATTACGCCCTCCGGGCTTATGGAAAGTGAGTCTCACTAAAAAATCCCGCCTTTTGAGCGGGATAAAAATAACCGGAAGTAAACCATGTCCTTTGTGGAGGAGGCAAAAAAGCTAACTAAACAGGAATTTCCACATTTTTCTCTTCCAGTATTTTTTTAAGGTTAATAAGAGCGTAGCGCATACGCCCTAATGCAGTATTAATACTCACTTCTGTAAAATCAGCGATCTCCTTAAAACTCATGTCATAATACATACGCATGATCAGCACCTCTTTTTGTTCAGCAGGAAGCGTTTCAATCAAACTTCTGATCATCTTTCTGAATTCTTTCTTTTCAATACCGTAATTGTCCGTCTGCTTAACGGGAAGTATCGAGAATATATCAGTTTCTTCACCATCTTCATTTACAACATTAGGAATGGTTGGCATTTTCTTTACCCTACGGAAATGATCAATGACCAGATTCCGTGAAATACGCAACACCCAGGGCAAAAACTTTCCGTCTTCGTAATACTGGCCGCTTTTCAGTGAATTGATCACTTTAAAAAAAGTGTCCTGAAAAATATCTTCAGTCAACTCTTTGTTCCGGACTATTAAATAAATGTAAGAATACACTTTGCGCTTGTGGCGCTTGACTAAGGTTGCTAAGGCTTGCTCGTCTCCACGGATATAAAGAAACACAAGCTGATTGTCATCTATAAGCTGCTGCGGCATGAATCCTCCTTTTTACTGGTTTTTAAAATTGAAAAATGTAAAAAGTAGCAGTTTATTCTATGGTATCCGTTTTAAGTAAATGTTAAGTAATACAATATTACCTAAATAATTGTTAAGAAACAAATAATCCTGAGTTTTTTCCCTTTTTATCTCCTCAAATTATAAATAAAATTCTGTTTTAAGATTTATAATCTCTAACTTTGTCTTTACAAAAATTGAA
>JBJMLS010000067.1:0-7430 GCA_045805185.1 Bacteroidia bacterium
GGAAGCGGATGACTTAAGTAAAAGTCCGGAAATGATCCGTTTGTTCGAGGAAAGTGAAGTAAGAAAAATAATAGGCGATTATCCGGGAAATAATGCGGACTATATTAATGCTTTATACGGGAAGCAAAGTAATGCGAATGTAAAGCTGTATACTATGATCTGGAAGCCATTGGAAAAGGCCTTGAATGGAATTAAAATAGCTTATGTTTCTCCTTCCGGTTTATTACATAAGATTTCCTTTGCCGCATTAAACAAAAAGAAGAATGTGTACCTGGGCGACGAAGTTAATATTCACCTTGTTTCCAGTACCGCAAAAGTCGTCTTACCCGAGAAGTATAACTTTGATCCGGGCAAGAAAGTTTCGGTTTACGGGGCAATTAACTACACCAGTGATAGTCTGAAAGCTGACCCTGATGAAGCAGGATGGGAGTACTTGTCAGCAACGAGGTTGGAAACCGAAGAAATTACCCGGATTTTAAGAGAAGGAGGATCAAATGTAAATTACTTTTCAGGCAAATTGGCTTCGGAAGAGGAATTCAAAAGGTCCTCGCCTGAAAGCAGCCTGATCCATATAGCAACGCATGGTTTCTTTTACCCGGACCCGGAGGAGGCTTCGCTTAGCGGCGCGGCCAGTCAATCCGCAGATCCAACTAAAAAACAATCAGCCACTATCTTAAAAAACCAGAAAAAAGATTCATTAAAAAATGACCTTAATGAGAAAGAAAAAATAATTTTCAGGGGCGGGCGCGAGGGTTTTGGTGTATGGACCTTTGTGAAGAACCAAAATCCATTGATGCGTGCCGGCCTGGTACTGGCAGGTGCAAATAACGTATGGAGCACAAAGCTGAAACCGGGGAATGAAGAGGACGGTGTACTTACTGCTGCTGAAGTTTCCAGCCTCGATCTTCGTAAAACAGGCCTGGTGGTGCTTTCGGCCTGCGAAACAGGATTAGGAGACATCAGGGGCAGTGAAGGTGTTTACGGTTTGCAGCGTGCTTTTAAGATGGCCGGTGTGAAATTCATCATCATGAGCCTATGGCAGGTTCCGGATAGGGAAACGTCTGAATTTATGACAGCCTTCTATTCAAAGCTTATCCAGGAAAAAGATATTAAAAAAGCATTTGCTGAAACACAAAAAGAAATGCGAAAGAGATATGATCCTTATTACTGGGCGGCCTTTGTATTGATGGAATGAGTGTTTTTAGTAGATAAATCCCAGGATTTTTCCTCCTGACGGATCTTATAACTATTCCTGTAACAAGAGCTATTCTGCGCCATTTCTAAACGAAAGCTGAAACAAAGAAAATGGTAGTATTGAAATGATTCGCATTAAAAAGAAGAAGCCTCTCCGGTTTGGAGAGGCTTCTTCTTTTACTTCTTATTGATCCGGATCGTATTATTTATCGGAACCGACAATAATTTTTTGGGTCGAGATCTTTCCTCTTGAGTTTACCTTGATAAAATAAGCTCCCGGATCGTTTATATGTACCTGGGCAGTTCCACCCATTGTTTTTGTAATGTTTGCTTTTACTTCCTGCCCGTAAGCATTATATACGCGAACAAGATCAAAGGGCTGAATACTGCTTATCACAAAATTACCATCGCCGGAAGGGTTAGGAAATACCTTGAGTCCGTCAGCTGCGTCAACGGTTTTTATACCTGTAGCCTGGGATTTGAAATGCACCTCGTCAACTTTTAAATTAGAACCGATAAAGCTGAGTGAGGTGTCATTCATAAGAGAAGAAGAAAATGAAATGATTACCGTATCAAGAGAACCCATCGTGTTATATCCAATTTCCATGTATTGGTATGTAGCAGCCGGGGGAATGTTTCCACCGTAATTCATGAAATTATTTCCTGCGTTTTTAAAGTTCATGTTTACCCAGCCGGTATCAAGGCCGGAAGGAACATACTTGTAATAAAAACAGAGCGTATCTGTTTGATTGGCTGTAGCGGTACCGCCATGCTGGCAATTAGGGCCAAAGCAATTATTTATAGAATAACCATTGCTGATACTTCCTCCCCGGGCAACCTGATGGCAGTTGTTGCCATTCATATCGCACCAGTCTCCCAAATAGGTTTGCATTTCAGCGGCATAAGCTCCGGCATATACATCTGTTGTTTGAAAGACTGCCGGTATGCCTGATGGGCCAAAGCCCTGGTACCAATTGGCGGGTTTGTTCAGGGTCACGCTCTGCCAGTTTTCAAAATCACCGTCAAAGCCAGCCGGCTGCGCTGCTCCAATAAAGGAAATACTATCCAGCTGAAGCATGCTTCCGGGTATAAAAACATTACTAAACACATCACTTGAAACAGCCGCGAAGATCATCGAGTCGGGCGCCATTATCAGGGCAGGACTAAAGGTAAATGAAAAGGGAGTATAGCTGTTGTGTACTCCTCCGAATTTATACATGTAAACACCCAGGCAGCCAAATGTATTACTCGAAAATTTTACCAGTACCCCTCCTGAATCGCCGGGCATGGTGTTGGATTTATAGTAACCCCTCATTCCTGTTGGGATCTGGTTATAAGCAACACCTCCTGTCCAGGTGCAGGGATTGTTACCACTCGGATTGCCATTTACCATGTATCCGAAGGAGGTATCCGGGCCTGCGTATGTAGTTAATTGAACTGCAAGAGCTCCATGGTAGGAATCCGTGGTCTTTACAACATTAAATGGTGTATTGTATTTAAAAAATGATTGGCCGTTTGAATTATTAATAAAAAGGTTTGGATAATCATAGGTGCCGGTTATCCAGCTTTCAAAATTCCCGTTGGTAATAACCTGGCTGATCGCGCTGAGGCTCAGAACAGCCATAAATAATGCAAGTAGTTGTTTTTTCATAGAATATTTTTTTGTTTGGTAGAGTAAATATAGAAAAAATTCCTGATCAAAAAGGGCATACCTGATCATAATCAGCAAGATAAATTAAGAAAGGCCCTCCTGAAAACAAATACAAGCGGTGACAGGCCGCTTGTATCTTCTTATAAATGATAAAATTTATTTTTTTGAATCGGCGATGAATTGCGCCAACCCGCTGTCGGTCAACGGATGCTTTAACAGGGCAAGGATCGCACTTAAGGGACAGGTTGCAATATCGGCCCCAATTGTAGCGCAATCAATGATGTGCATCGGGTGACGAATAGACGCAGCAAGGATCTCAGTCGTGAAACCATAATTGTCAAAAATGATCCGGATGTCCTCGATGAGGCGAAGTCCATCGGTACTAACGTCATCCAACCGGCCGATGAAAGGAGACACGAAAGAAGCTCCTGCCTTTGCAGCCAGCAAAGCCTGGCCTGCGGAGAATATCAGCGTACAATTGGTGCGGATGCCTTTATTGGAAAAATACTTAATAGCTTTTACGCCATCTTTGGTCATTGGGATCTTCACAACGATCTGCTTGTGCAGCTTTGCAAATTCATCACCCTCGCGGATCATGCCCTCATAATCCACAGAGATCACTTCCGCGCTTACATCACCATCCACAATATTACAGATATCGATATAATGTTGCTTAATGGCTGCCTCGCCCTTAATGCCTTCTTTCGCCATCAGGGTGGGATTGGTTGTAACACCGTCAAGTACGCCAAGTTCCTGTGCTTCTTTGATCTGTGCAAGGTTTGCCGTATCAATAAAAAATTTCATAATTCTTAGTTTAGGGTGAATGTTTGAATAGTCCCAAAAGTAAGGCTTTGTGAATGGAATCCGGGATTAAATAATTAACAAGATATTAAGAGAGTGATCAGGCTTCGCCCCCGCTTTTTTTAAAGATAAAATCAAAGAAGAAGAATTATTTACACCAGAGGCCCGGAGACCCAGAGAATTGATATTATAATTTTTGAAATAAATCTTCGCGGCTCCGCGCCTCTGGTGTTCATTCTTTTAAGTGTAAAGTATAAGCCCGGGATGCTAATCGGAGATGTGCCCATTGGTGTATTTCTCTTTCTTGATGATATTTCCGCTCTCATCGTAATAGGTCCAGTCGCCTTCTTTCGCGTAATCGTTCATATCGAAATGAAATTTCATTCCGCCTTCTTCCTTGATCTTTCCGCTTGGGTAAAACTCCTTTTTCACATAAAGCTTTTTCTTTTTATCGATGATCTCAAAAACCTTCTCGGGCAAGCCGTTCTCGAAAAATTCGTTGCGCTTGTAAAGGTATTGCATCTCTTTTTCGTTTTCCTCCACATACTCTACAGTACCGTTTGGATAATAATCCGTTTGCTTTTGAGCGCCCTGGTTAAAATAAAATACCTCTGATTTCAATTGTCCGTCCTGGTAATACACTACAAGATCGCAGCGCTTGGTATCGATTACCCTGAATGAGCGTTCGATCTTCCCATTTGGATAATAATTCTTGAAGACCCGGAGCTGCCCGTCAATATAAAATCCCTTGTGCAGAACACTGCCATCGGTATAATAATCTTCTACCCAGCCTTGCACGTTATAACCTTTTTTATCGTATCGGACCGAATCACCTCCAAGCGGAAAGATCAGCTCATCGTATAAGTGAATGCCATACATCGGATCAATTACCTCCTGGGGAGCATAACGCTTCAGCTGCGGAACCTGGTCGGCGTAGTCCTGGGAATAGCCATGGGCGAAGAAACAACAGGCAACTATAAAAGCTAGTCTTTTTAACATTGAATTAATAACGAATTTAGCAAAAGCAGGAAGACCCGCAAAATGACGCTGATCACAAGGAATCCTTATCGCTTAATGAATTCCTACTTCCGCCAGCCAGCGTTCAGCGTCGAGCGCGCCCATACAACCGCTTCCTGCTGCAGTCACGGCCTGCCTGTAAGTTTTATCCGCGCAATCCCCCACAGCGAATACGCCAGGGATATTTGTCTTAGCAGAGCCGGGAACAACCTGGATATATCCCAATTCATCTGTGGTAAGCTGATCCTTAAAAATATCTGTATTCGGCTTATGACCGATAGCAACGAAGAAACCTGTAACGTTCAGCGTGGTAAGCTCATTTGTTTTTATGTTTTTAACCACAACAGCTTCCACCATTTCCTTGCCCAGGATATCATGCGTTTCGGAGTTCCAGAGGATCTCGATGTTCGGTGTATTGACTACCCGGTGCTGCATGGCCTTGCTGGCGCGCATCTCTCCGCGGCGAACCACCATATAAACTTTTTTACACAGCTTGGAAAGATAGGTCGCCTCTTCCGCGGCAGTATCACCGGCGCCAACGATCACTACATCCTGCCCGCGAAAAAAGAAACCATCGCATACGGCACAGGCGGAAACACCTCCTGCATTCATGCGTAAGCGCGTTTCGTTTTCAAGGCCCAGCCATTTAGCTGAAGCTCCGGTTGAAATGATCACTGTATCTGCATGAATTTCAGTTTCTCCATCGATCCATATTCTTTTAGGATTGGAATTCAGTTCTGCTTTTGTAGCCGTCCCGAAACGTACCTGCGTCCCGAAACGCTCGGCCTGCGCCTTAAAATCCTCCATCATCACCGGACCGGTAATTCCTTTCGGATATCCGGGATAATTATCTACTTCAGTAGTTTCCGTGAGTTGTCCCCCGGGTTGCATGCCGGTATATAATAAAGGCTTCAGGTCGGCGCGACTTGCATAAATTGCTGCAGTATATCCGGCAGGACCGGAGCCAATGATAAGACATTTTACATGTTCAATAGTTCTCATAGATCAGCGCTTGTTGTTTGTTTAAATAGCTTGTAAAATTACATATAAGAAAGAGGAAAGGTGGCTGCTGTGGATTACTTTTTAAAAGAATAATAAGGATTCAGGGAATGATCTCAAGCATTGACCGGCGAAAGGGATGATAAAGACCAGTGTATGAATTATCCGTTTTTTCTCCGGCCGGTTTTATTTTACCTGGCGATTCCCGATTGCTAATAGTTTTAACGATTTTAAGCGCAGGCTGTCAGCGGATTTTTCGTTAATTTGCAAATGGAAAGCCTGGCCCTGAATCGGGGAGCGGGCAGAGACCTGCAAAACAAAATACATGAAAGTTTACCTTGATAATGCCGCTACTACCCGCCTGGACGAGGAAGTGCTGAATGCCATGCTTCCTTATCTTAGAGAAGAGTTCGGGAACCCCTCATCCATTCATGCTTTTGGGAGAAGGACCAGGTCGGCGATCGAAGCCGCGCGAAAAAATGTGGCTAAACTGCTGAATGTTACTCCTGCCGAGATCTTTTTTACTTCAGGGGGAACTGAAGCTGATAATATGGCCATTTGTCAAAGCATCGATACGCACGGGATCAGGCATGCGATCAGCTCAAGGATCGAACACCATGCCGTTGAACATACCCTGCAGGTCCTGGAAAAAGAGGGCAAGATAAAACTGAGCTGGGTAAACCTGGATAAGAAGGGTAACGTTGACCTGAAGCACCTGGAAGAATTACTTGCAAATAATGAGCGTTCGTTCGTATCGCTGATGCACGCCAATAACGAAGTGGGAACTTTACTGCCGATCAAAAAAGCAGGAGAGATCTGCGCAAAATACAATGCTGTTTTTCATAGCGACACTGTTCAAACGATGGGGCATTTTGCCATGAATCTTCCTGAAATTAAAGTACATTTTGTTACCTGTGCAGCGCACAAGTTCCATGGGCCGAAAGGTGTTGGCTTTTTGTACATTAATCACGGTCTTAAAATAAAACCCATGATCCACGGTGGCGCGCAGGAGCGGAACATGCGCGGAGGAACCGAAAACGTTGCCGGCATTGTTGGTCTCTCCAAAGCTATGGAGATCGCTTTCCGCGATATGACCGAGCACCAGGAAAATATCCGCGGTATTAAAAAATACATGATCGAACAATTGCAACAAAATATTCCGGGCATTGAATTCAACGGCGAAGTGGGGGATAACAGCCTCTATACAGTATTGAACTGCCTGTTCCCGCATACTGAAAATGCGGAAATGCTATTGTTCAACCTGGATATTGCAGGCATTGCCGCTTCAGGCGGTAGCGCCTGTTCTTCAGGAAGCAACCAGGGATCGCATGTGCTGCGCGGTTTGGGGATCGATATGACAAGACCCGCCGTTCGGTTTTCCTTCAGTAAATACACAACAAAAGAAGAAATTGATTTCACTGTGAATAAGCTAAAAGAATTTTTTGCAGTGAAGGTAACTGCGTAACGCAAGTGTACAATACATTTTAAAAATCCGGCATTATACCGGATCAGGAAAGTTGCTAACTGTTTTACGGCATTTCAAACTTCCGGGATCAGAATGACCGATCATTCTATTTTTATCCCAATCACCAGTATATCATCTACCTGTTCGAGTTCTCCTCTCCAGTTGTCAATGGCGGTATTGAGGATCTCTTTTTGCTGAGCGAAAGAAAGTGCATTATTGCTCAAAAGCATATTCTCAAACTGGCTGTACTTGAATTTTTTTCCGCTCTTCCCGCCGAACTGATCTGCATAGCCGTCGGTAAAC
>JBJMLS010000068.1:0-16494 GCA_045805185.1 Bacteroidia bacterium
CAGCTAAATCACTTACATTTTACTCTTCCAGGACTTCTACTCCACCCACTATTTCGTATATTCGCAGTCAATTATTAATTTTATCGCCATTATCAATTCTTCAATTCAACACCTCACTAATTTAATAACCCACCAATTCCCCAATTGATCATGCCAAAAGGAATTTACAAAGTACCCGTACCGCATAACGAACCCGTAAAAAGCTACGCACCCGGAAGTCCTGAACGAAAAGAATTACAGGCAATGCTGAAAGAAATGCGCAGTAAGGAACTCGACGTTCCTATGTATATAGGAGGAAAAGAGATCAGGAGCGGAAATAAAGTGCGCATTGCTCCCCCGCATGATCATAAACATACTTTAGGCTATTTTCACAAGAGCGATAAAAAACACATTGCACAGGCTATTTCAGCTGCTTTGGCTGCAAAGAAAAAATGGGCGGAACTCTCCTGGGAACACCGCGCAAGTATTTTCCTGAAAGCCGCCGAGCTGATCGCCGGTCCTTACCGGGCAAAAATGAATGCTTCCACAATGTTGGGTCAAAGCAAAAACGCATACCAGGCCGAGATCGACAGCGCCTGTGAGATCATTGACTTTTTGCGCTACAATGTAAAATACATGACAGAGATCTACAGCGAACAACCTGAAAGCGGTCCCGGTGTATGGAATCGCTTGGAATGGCGCCCCCTTGAAGGATTTATTTACGCACTCACTCCATTTAATTTTACCGCTATTGCAGGTAACCTGCCTACCTCCTGCGCTATGATGGGCAATGTGGTGGTATGGAAGCCCAGCAATACACAAGTATACAGCGCCAATGTGCTGATGGAAGTTTTCCGCAAGGCCGGAGTTCCGGATGGGGTAATCAACCTGATCTACCCCAGCGGACCAGACGCTGCAGATGTAGTATTTAATCACCGTGATTTTGCAGGAATCCATTTCACAGGCAGCACTGAAGTTTTCCAGAGCATCTGGCAAACGATCGGAAACAATATTCATAAATACAGATCCTATCCGCGCATTGTCGGAGAAACCGGAGGAAAAGATTTTATCCTCGCGCATCCCAGTGCAGACGCCAAAGAAGTGGCAACAGCAATATCTCGCGGCGCATTTGAATACCAGGGACAGAAATGCTCCGCAGCTTCCCGCGCTTATATTCCATCCAATTTATGGAAAGAGGTAAAAGCCCAGCTGATCGCTGACCTCGGCTCTATGAAAATGGGACCAACTGAAAATTTCACCAATTTTATTAACGCAGTGATCGATGAGAAATCATTTGATAAGCTCGCAGGTTATATCGATCGCGCCAAAAAGGACAAGGGTGTTTCCATTATTGCCGGCGGGAACTATAATAAATCCAAAGGTTATTTTATTGAGCCAACCATCCTGCAGGTAAAGGACGCGAAATACGTTACAATGTGCGAAGAGCTTTTCGGACCTGTGCTTACGCTTCACGTTTATGAAGCAGAGAAATGGAACGATATTTTAAAAACCGTTGACTCTACTTCTATTTATGCCTTAACAGGAGCGATCCTTGGCCAGGACCGTTATGCGCTGGAGCAGGCCACTAAAGCACTCTCCAACGCAGCCGGTAATTTTTACATCAACGATAAATGCACTGGAGCCGTTGTAGGACAGCAACCTTTTGGAGGCGCGCGCGGCTCAGGGACAAACGATAAAGCCGGGGCAAAAATTAACCTGTTGCGCTGGGTATCTCCCCGTACGATAAAAGAAACATTTGTACCACCAACCGATTACAGGTATCCTTTTCTTCAGCCCGATAAAATTTAAAACAGAACAGCTCTTCACAGGAGCTGTTTTTGTTTGATGAGCTTTTGGCAGGAACAGAGTGTTTAGCTATATTTATCGAGCTTATGCACTTCAGCGCCTGTACATCGTCGAACCGGGCCTGATCTGGGTGGAAACCGAAAGCGGCATTGCTCTTTTTGGTCCGGGAAAAGAAGATTTTATTCCGTAGGTATGAGTTCTAAAAGATTTTATATCGTTATGCCGTCCGAGAGGAAGAGGAATCGTTAAAAGAATTGTAAAAGCTGCAAAACGCGCAGGCGGTAGAGCGACGAAGGCACATCAGGAATTGTAATTTAAAACATTGAACTTAAAATTATGCGAGGCAAAAAGTCCTATACCTTTTTTTTGTTGAGTTACTTACTTGCGGTATCTTCCTGCCTTGTCTCGCAGAATAAACACAGGATCGATTCCTTAACTGTTCTTCTGAACACTACAACCGTAGATACAACCAGGATAATCCTGTGTAATACGCTTTCAAATGCGTGGAAACCGCTGGATCTGAAAAAGGCAGTAAAATATGCCGAACAAGGCTATGCTTATTCAGAGAAAAGAAAAAGCAAGCCCGGCATGGCCATGCTCCTGAATACACTGGGTTCAGTCTATTACAATCACGATAACAACAAAGCGCTCGACTATTATCAGAGAGCATACAAACTTTTCCTTGAGATCGGCAATAAAGAAGGCGCGAGCACCTCGCTGAATAATATCGGGGCACTTTATACCTCTACCGGTGATTATAAGAATGCTGCGCATTACATTATTGAAGGGCTAAAAATTAAAGAAGCCCTGGGCGACAAAAGCGATATCGCACGGAGCTACCATAACCTTGGAGCCTTGCAAACTTATATGGGCAATTACAGGGAAGCGATCAATACCACTTTTAAATCTATCAGGCTAAAAGAGGAAATCGATACGGAAGACGGAATAGCCGGAGATTATGGTAATATAGGCACCTGTTATTATAACCTCGGCATTCAGGATTCTTCAATCTATTTTAACATGAAGGCGCTTGCGATCCGCGAAAAGCAAAATGAAAAAAACGGGATTGCCTTAAGTTATAACAACCTCGCAGCATCCTGGTCCGAGAAAGGGGACCTCAGGAAAGCCCTGGAATATATTTTACTTGCCAAAAAAATTTACGAAGAAACAGACGACCAGATGGGACTTGCGCTCAGCTACAATAACGCAGGAGATCTTTACCGGGGATTGAAAGATTACAAACGTTCACTTGAGTTCAGTTTAAAAAGCTTAGAAATAGCAAAAATGGCAGGTTCTAAAGACGATATAATGAGCAGCCTTAACTCCATTGCTGAAACCTATAGCCTGCTGGGCGATTACAAGTCCGCTTTTGATTATTATAAAAAATACTCCGCTGTCAGGGACAGCATCTATAATGAAGAAAACAGTAAACAAATCTCAGAGATCCAAACAAAATTCGAAACGGAAAAAAAAGAAAGCCAGATCAAATTGCTGAACAAGGATAAAGAACTGCAAACCAAAGAAATTGAAGATCACAAAACCACCAGGAAATACTTAATTGCCGTAATTTCGCTGATCGTTCTTTTTTCCTTTTTTGTTGCACGCGCATACAGGCAAAAGCGTAAAGACAATGTTCTGATCACCCTTCAAAAATCGGAAGTTGAAAACCAAAAAATACTGGTTGAAGAAAAAAACCATCTTGTAGAGGAAAAGAACAAGGAGATCCTGGACAGTATTCATTACGCAAAAAGAATTCAGCAGGCGCTGCTTACTTCCGACAGTTATATTGCAAAGCATGTACCCGAGGTCTTTATCTTGTATAAACCCAAAGACATTGTTAGCGGCGATTTTTATTGGGCCCTGTCGATCCAGGACACTGAAAAGCATACAAAATTCTTTATTGCCACAGCCGACTGTACGGGGCATGGCGTTCCCGGAGCCTTTATGAGCATGCTCGGCATCAGCTTTCTGAATGAGATCGTACTTGAACGCAAAATCAGTAATCCTGCACTTGCACTGGATGTGATGCGCGAAGAGATCATCCGGATCCTGAACCCCGAAGGAAGCACCGAAGAAAGTAAAGACGGTATGGACTGCGTGCTTTGCGCTTATGACCTGGAAAAAATGGAATTGAATTTTGCAGCGGCGAATAATCCCCTTTGGCTGGTAAGGAAAGGCGAGCTTACTGAATACAAAGCCGACAAAATGCCGGTAGGAAAATACGGGGATATCGTTGATAGCTTTACAAAGCAAACTATTCATCTTGAAAAAGGAGATGTTATTTACACTTTTACCGATGGATTCGCCGACCAATTCGGCGGCCCAAAAGGAAAAAAATTCAAATACAAACAATTGCAGCAGCTGCTCCTGGCGAATTTTGACAAGCCGCTTGAAGAACAAAAAAAACTTCTCAACGATGCAATTGAAAACTGGAGAGGTAAACTTGAACAGGTTGATGACATCTTATTAATCGGGATACAGATTTGAGATCATTCCTGGTATACCTGCTATTCCTGTTGTGCCTGACGCAAGGCAATTTGTTTTCTCAAAATTCCGGGAAGACGGATTCACTTAAACAACTTTTAAACCGTTGCACAAGTGATTCAGCAAAACTGCGACTTTACAACCTCCTTGGTCATGAGTTCAGAAAAGCACAGAAATATGCTGAGGCATTGGAGCAGTTAAGATCAGCTGAAAAGCTCGCGGAAAAGTGCAATGATAAGAGATCAATGGCCGCAACACTGAGCGAAATGGGCATTACTTATGAGAAGAAAGGCGAATACGAAAAAGCCCTGGACCTGCATTTCCGCGCATTGAAAGCAAACTTTGCCGCGGATAATAAGTCAGGAATTGCAAAATCCTACAACAGTATCGGTATAAATTATTCCCATACCGGAAAACCTGTGATCGCGCTCAATTATTTGCAAAAATCACTGAAGCTATTTGAGGAATTGAAGGACCCGGCAGGGATAGCCAGCAATTACCACAACATGGGAATGGTGGAACAGGACGAAGGCGATTACCCGAAGGCGATCGACCATTACCTGAAAGCGCTGAAAACGGAAGAAAAAGAAAACAATAAGCCCGGAATGGCTGGCGGGTATTGTAATATCGGCATCATTTACGACCAGGTCGGCGATTACCCGAAAGCTCTCGGATATTATCAGCGCTCATTGAAACTGTTCACTGAATTGAACGAGCTGCAGGGCCTTTCGAATTGCGTGAACAATATCGGCGTTACCTACCAGAACCAGGGAAATTACGACAGCGCGCTTGTTTATTACAGGCAGGCGCTCAGCTTAAGAGAAAAAATAAAGGATCGTGATGGCATAGCAGGCGCCCTTCACAATATTGCCATCATTCAAAAACAGAAAGGAAACTACGATGAGGCCTTAAAAAACTATTTACAGGCATTGAAGATCCAGGAAGAACTGAAGGACAAGGTTAATATGGCCCTTACTACAAATAATATTGGGCGGCTTTATTTTGAAATAAAGAAGTATGAAAACGCGATCAGTTATGCAGAAAGAAGCCTGAAGCTTGCCGAAGAGGTGGAGTCGCCCGATGACGCGAAAGAAGCTCACGAGTTACTCAGTAATTCTTATACTAAGAAAGGAGATTATAAGAAGGCCCTCGAACATTATATATTATACATGCAATTCAGGGATAGCCTGCTGAACCAGGAAAATGTAAAAGAGATCACGCAGAAGGAAATGCAATTTGAATTCGATAAGAAAGAGGAAGCTCAGAAAGCAAAGCAGGAAAAAGAAAACCTGGCAAAAGCGGAGGAGCTGCGGAGGCAAAAGCTGCTCCGCAACGGCTTTGTTATCGGATCTGTATTATTGCTGTTCGTAGCTTTTCTGATCCTGAGAAATTTACGGCAGAACAAAAAAGCCAGCCGGATCATTACAGAACAAAAAAAAGAAGTTGAAGAGAAAAAACACCTGCTCGAGGAAAAGAACAAGGAAATAACCGACAGTATTCATTACGCCAAAGCGATACAAACCGCTCTGTTGGCTTCGGATGAGTTATTGCAACAAAACCTTCCAGGACATTTCGTATTGTTCAAGCCAAAAGATATTGTAAGCGGTGACTTTTATTGGGCGGGCGCCTGGAGTCCGGGAGCAGGCACTTCGGCCACGCACAAGGATTCCCGGCTGGAAACAACTAACTTCTATCTTGCTGTATGCGACTCGACAGGACATGGCGTTCCGGGCGCTTTCATGAGCCTGCTCAATATTTCTTTCCTGAATGAAGCGGTGAATGAGAAAAAAATCCATGCCCCCGCCGAAGCGCTCAACCATGTCAGAAAACGACTTATTACCAGTCTCTCCCAGGAAGGAAGACAAGATGGAATGGATTGCGTGCTTTGCTGTTTTGATTTCCATAATTTAAAGTTAAGCTACGCTTCCGCTAATAATGCGTTTTACCTCGTCCGTAACCGGGAATTGATCCATTGCGCGGCAGACAAAATGCCTGTGGGGAGATCACCAAAAGACGAGCTGCCTTTTATCCTGCGAACAGTTGAATTGCAAAAAGGAGATTGCCTTTACCTTTTCACGGATGGCTATGCCGACCAGTTCGGCGGACCAAAAGGCAAAAAATTCAAATACAAGCAACTTGAAGAATTGTTGCTTAGCATTGATCACCTGGAAATGGATGAACAAAGGAACATCTTAGGCAGTGTTATTGAAAATTGGAGAGGAAACCTTGAGCAGGTGGATGATATTCTTATTATCGGGATCAGGGTCTGAAGACAGTTACCGGATGCTGCACCTTGTATCATACGAAATGGCGTCAAACCGCAGCAAGGAATGAAAATCTCTGATAACTTCCCGCTATACCGGAATTTGTTATAATATTGTCGCTGAAACTTTAATGCAGTGGGGATAACTCGCTTTATTTAAAGAACACGCATGATAAAAAAACTACTACAGCTTATCCTGGGACTGGCGCTTACCTTTCCTCTTACAGCTCAGCAAAGCAAAACCGATTCATTGGTTTTATTAATCCGGGGCTCAAAAGAAGATAGTGGAAAAGTGAATGCTCTTAATGCGCTTGCCTGGATAAAGAAAAATAGTGATCCTGATACTGCATTCCACCTTTCGAACTCAGCATTGAAACTTTCCGATAAGCTGGCCTTTTCCAGGGGCTCTGCCGCTGCATACTCAATTCTTGGCATTTTAAGTTCAAATAAAGGCGATTATGAAAAAGCCCTCGGGTATCATTTCCACTCTATCCGTTTAAAAGAAAAACTGAAAGATAGCCCGGGAATAGCAACATCGCTGGTATACGTAGGAGCTATCCATTCCGACCAGGGGAAGTATCCTTCTGCAATGGAATATTATTTTAAGGCCCTGAAACAATTTGAAGTGGCTAATGACAAAAAAGGAATGGCGAATACGCTTAATAATATCGGAAATGTTCATTACCTGCAGCAAATGTATGATAAAGCCCTGGAGTATTATACAAAAGCGCTTAAGCTGCGCAAAGCTATTGCGGACAAAACCGGAATGGCCAAATCCTATAACAACATTGGCCTGATCTACGAGCAACAGGGAAAACTCCAGCTCGCACTCGATCATTATTTTAAATCGGTTGCGCTTAAAGAACTAGCCCGTGAAAAAAAAGGAATGGCTTATTCCTACAATAATATCGGCGTAATTTATGAAAACCTCCGCCAATTCGAAAGAGCCAATGAATATTTTTTTAAATCGTTACGCTTGTGCCAGGAGCTGGATGACCGGTTTGGAATGGCGGTCGCCTTCAACAATATTGGAAAAATATACCTGAAGCAGAATAAATTTTCTCAGGCAAAAGACTACCTCAATAAAGGCCTTAGCGTTTCAAGAGAGATTGGCACGATGGAAGATATCCGCTCTTCTTATGAGGGTCTGGCAACAACCTATTCCAAAACACGAAACTTTGAAAAGGCATTCCTGTACCAGGTGCTCCTCTCCGGGATAAAAGATTCCATTCTTAACGAAAAGAATGCGGAAATAGTTAAGGAAATGGACGCAAAATACGAGACGGAAAATAAAAACAAAGAAATTCTCCTTTTAAATAAGGATAAGGTCCTTCAAAAAACAGAGACGCTCAAGCAAAAGGCAGAAGCGGAGAAACAGCAGGCTCAGCGGAATGCTTTTATTATCGGCTTCGTAGTCGCATTGATCATGGCTCTTTTCATTTATAAAGAATACAGGGAAAAACAAAAAGCGACAGTTGAGATCATTCAACAAAAACAAATAATCGAAGAGAAGAACAAAGATATTACTGACAGTATAAAATATGCAAAGCGAATACAGGAAGCAATCTTTCCCCCAGATGATATGGTTAAGCGCTTGTTACCGGAATCATTCGTTTTGTTTAAACCCAAAGATATTGTAAGCGGGGATTTTTACTGGGTAGAAGAAATAAATAATTTTGTTTTTTTTGCTGCCGCTGACTGCACCGGACATGGAGTTCCTGGCGCTTTTATGAGCATAGTAGGTTTTAACCTCCTCAAACACGCCATAAACGAACACCTTAAGTTCAAGCCTTCTGAGATCCTTGATCAGGCTAACAAGGATCTGTCGGAGACGCTGCGCCAGACTTTAGAGGAATCCGCAGTAAAAGACGGAATGGATATCGTTTTGTGCAGGCTCAACCGCAGCGCTATGAAACTTGAATTTGCCGGTGCGAATAATCCGCTATACCTGTTGCGTGACAATAAACTCAGCATCCATCCGGGAGACAAGCAGCCTGTGGGCGCCTTTGTGGGAGAAGACCTGAAAAAATTCACAAACCATTCACTTGACCTCCTTCCGGGCGACCAGATCTATATCTTTACAGATGGTTATGCTGACCAATTTGGCGGACCGGCAGGAAAAAAATTCAAGTACAAGCAATTTGAAGAATTGCTAATTGACATTAGCCACCAGGAAATGGCTGAACAAAAAAACACCTTAGGCAGGGTTATTGAAAGCTGGAAGGGAAATCTTGAGCAGGTGGACGATATTCTTATTATCGGGATCAGGGTTTAACATGAGGCTCCCGGCCAAGAGACAATTCTTATTTCCGGTTTGATAATAGTAAACAACCTCTGTTTAACTCTCCTCCTGCTTCTGTGTTGAAAATATCAGGCAGTGATCCCGTAAAGCTCTTCCCGCATCCTTTTCACATCTTCACTGGCAAGAAATTCATCGTAAGAGCATTTCTTATCAATGATTCCATTCGGGGTAAGCTCTATAATGCGGTTGGCGGCAGTCTGCGTTAATTCATGGTCATGCGAGCTGAACAATACTGTTCCTTTAAAATCACGCAAGGCATCGTTCAACGATATGATCGCCTCAAGGTCGAGGTGATTGGTAGGCTCGTCCATGATCAGCAGGTTGGCGTTGGCCAGCATCATGCGGCTCATCATGCAGCGTACTTTTTCACCTCCTGAAAGGACTTTGCAGCTCTTCAATGTTTCCTCTCCTGTAAACAACATTTTCCCGAGGAAACCGCGGATATACGTTTCGTCTTTGTCCGTCGAGTATTGACGCAGCCAGTCGATCAGGTTATAATCCAGATTGAAGTATTTAGCATTCTCATTCGGCAAATAAGATTTGGTAATGGTTGTCCCAAAGCGATAAGTTCCGGTATCCGCTTTCTGTTCTTCATTCAGGATATCGAACAGAGCAGTAATGGCCAGGTGATTTTTCGCTACGAAAGCGATCTTATCTCCTTTGATCACATTAATGTTGGCTTTGCTGAACAGAACGCCATCCGCATTTGATTTGCTTAAATTTTCGACGTGCAGAAGCTGGTCGCCTGCCTCGCGCTCCATTTTCAGGATGATACCCGGATAGCGGCGGTTACTTGCCGGGATCTCATCGATGGTCAGCTTTTCCAGCAATTTCTTACGGCTGGTAGCTTGCCGCGATTTACTCGCATTCGCGCTGAACCGTGTAACGAAATCCTGTAATTCTTTCCTTTTATCCTCAACTTTTTTATTCTGATCGCCGCGTTGTTTCAAAGCAAGCTGGCTCATGTGGTACCAGAAACTGTAATTACCGCTGTACGTCTGCAGTTTTCCAAAATCAATATCGCAAATGCTGGTACATACCGCGTCTAAAAAGTGACGATCGTGGCTGATCACGATCACCGTATTCTCAAAATCAGCCAGGAAATTTTCCAGCCAGGTGATCGTTTCAACATCAAGGTCGTTTGTTGGCTCGTCCATCAGGAGGATATCGGGGTTCCCGAACAAAGCCTGCGCAAGCAGCACCCGCACTTTTTCCTTACCGGTAAGATCCTTCATATAACGGGAATGGTACTCTTCGGAAACACCGAGTCCGCTTAACATATTTGCAGCGTCGCTTTCGGCGTTCCAGCCATTCATATCGGCAAACTCACCTTCAAGCTCAGAAGCGCGCAATCCATCAGCATCATTGAAATCAGGCTTTGCATAAATCGCATCCTTTTCTTTTATGATCTGCGCCAGTTTTTTATTTCCTAGAATAACGGTATCAATTACGGTATGCTCATCGAATGCAAAGTGATTCTGGCTGAGCACGCTCATGCGCTGACCGGGAGTAATGTGTACCGATCCTTTGGTAGGTTCAATTTCACCTGAGAGGATCTTCATAAAAGTAGATTTACCCGCGCCATTCGCGCCGATAATTCCATAACAATTGCCTGGGGTGAATTTTACATTCACTTCATCGAACAACACGCGCTTTCCGTACTGCAGGCTGATGTTTGTAACTGTGATCATTAAAAAAAATTTAAGTCTGCAAAGATAGGCAATTCTTACCAAAGCGGCGCAAGTCAGAAGGCTCTTAACAAGATTTACGGATTTCCGGTCACAGGATAGCGTTTTTCTATTGATCATATATAGCATTTTGATCCTAAGAAGAATTGAATAGGACTCATTTTAGAGCAGAGTGCAGGGACGATTATTATGTTAAAATAATACCCGGTCGTAGGAGATTTTTTATATTTGCCTTATCCTAAATTAAAGATCCATGGTAATGCGAAGCGGCTCAAGGCAGGAATTTTTCCGGGGTTTAAACAAACGCGGTGAGGAGGCAAAAATCAATAAGCCTGCCGACAAGCAAAAAATCGATGATCTGCAGGAGGCGCTTAAATCGTCCCGTAATGCATGGAAGGACCAAATCCTGAAATTAAAAGAGGCGCAAAAACAGATCAAATACCTCCAAAGCGAGATCAAAAACCTGAAAGCAGATAATGAAAACCTGAAAGAGGATCTCAGGCACCTTAAAGCTCAATTAAGAGCCGCCAGTAAGTCTCAGCCTTAAGCTTATTTTATTTCAACAATTTCACTCGTCGCATTGATCTTCCGTCAATGACCTTCATCATGAAAATACCTGATCCGGAACAGGTAATAATTTCCTATAATGTCGGAACTTTATAATGAGCAAAATTTAATAAAATGAGATCATTAATCGGCATTTACGACTCACATCAGGAAGCACTGGATGCCATAAAAGAACTGAAAAAAGACAATTTCCCCGTTGAACAGCTTTCATTGGTAAGCAAGAACGAACTCACGATCGACCATATTCACATTCGGGATAACAGACCGATCGAATCTTTGGGACTAGGCGTTGGAATGCTTGTCGGTCCTATCGTTGGCGTTCTCACAGGTATTGGTGTCTTTTCAATTCCCGGCCTTGGATTTTTATACGGTACCGGGGCAATTGCCGGAGCGCTTGCCGGGCTTGACTTCGGGATCATGGGCGGAGGATTGGTTTCTATTTTTACCGCTTTAGGCATTAAAGGAGAATATTCAGTGAAACATGAGGAACACCTGAAAGAAGGAAAAACTTTATTGATCGCCGAAGGAACCGAAGAGGAAGTTGAACATGCGAGGACTTTTCTGAATGAGAATGTGTTGGTTTAAGAATTTCCAGCCACTTATCAACTAAGTCCTGCCACTTATTCTTTTTGTCTTTTTTTCATAGGATATTTACTTTATATTTATACCATCCACCATGTGCCTGTTACGCGTTCGCGTGATAGAGGCTTTAATCAATTGTATCAACTTAAAAATTAAAGCTTATGAAAAGATCATTACTACTACTGCTATTCATTGTTCTAAGCGGGACAATAACAGCGCAAAACGGATTTGGAAATTACCCCTGCCCTTTGAGTGGACTAACTTCCACTTTTGCATCAAGAAATGCACTTCTTATTGACAACGCTGGAAACAAATGGGTAGGATTCGCAAACACCAATTCCTCTGGGCGAAGACTTCTTAAATTTGATGGAACTACATGGACTGACCACAGCTCCGGACTGGGCACATCCAAAGTTTTTGGACTCGCGCAGGACGTAACAGGAAACATCTGGATCGGCACTGACAATGGACTGGTAATGTACGACGGTGTATCGTACACTACTTATAATACCAGTAACTCATCTCTTGCGGCTAATACTGTTTTTTCGGTCATTTGCTCAGGTAATACTGTTTACGCCGGCACCTCCGCCGGACTTTCTATTTACACTGGGAGTGCATGGACCAATTTCTCGAAATTAAACTCAGGGTTGTGCGCCGATAGTATATACAGTATCAATAGTGAAGATCCCACTCATTTCTGGCTGGGAACAAATCATGGCCTGAGCTGTTATGATGGAAGCGCTACTATCTCCGCAAACGGTCTTTATCTCAGGATAAATTGTGTTTATACAGATGGAAGCGGGGCCAAATGGATAGGAACGCAAAACAACGGATTGTACAGGTACGACAATATTTCATTTACAAATGCTACAACGCTTTATTCAATCTTAGGAGCTGGTCTGCCAGCCAATTGTACTTCCATTTCTTCGCTTCCCGGAGGAGGAATAATTGTTCCCTGTGCCGGAGGAGCGGCTACTCCCTACAGTGTAATCGAGCTTTTACCAAACGGCGCCTATACTACTTATTATTTTCCAACTACTATAAGTAACATTCAAACCAATGTGATTCTCTCATATGATGCAAGCACAAGTAAACTCTGTATTTTGGGCAAAACAAACGGGCTCAGCGCTTCGTCCAAAATATTCCTGTACCATTTTGATCCGGTACAATTCAGTACGCCACACGGTGTCTTCCCCGCCCACGATAACCTTGATATCAATGAAGTAAAAGCTCTTATCCTGGACAATTCAGATCTGCACTGGGACCTGAACAATCCCCAGTACGAAGTCCCAAAAGGAAGTGGTAGCCGAACCCTTTTCGCATCCGCATTATGGATGGGGGGGCGTGATAACGGAGGAGCGCTGCATACCGCCGCCATGACCTACAGGCAATCCGGTGTGGATTACTGGTCAGGACCGCTTGACACCACTAATGCTTCCATTGATTCGCTTACTTCCGGGCAATGGGATAAAGTATGGAAAGTGAACCGTTTTGATATTGAGAATTTCAAATACAATTTTCTGAACGGAAATGTAGGAAGCGGAACTTATACGATCCCCTCTTCCATTACCAGCTGGCCAGCACATAGCAGCAATCCGAACCATGCAAAATACCTCGCTCCTTTTGTGGATTACAATGGAGATGGAACATACAATCCGATGGACGGGGACTATCCTAAAATGAAAGGCGACCAGATGATCTGGTGGGTGATGAACGATACCCTCGCTCCACATGGAGAAACACATGGAAAAGCGATGGGAGTTGAGATCCATGCCTCCGCTTACGCATATACCTGTCCATATAGCGCAGACAGCACGCGTGTTTTAAACTATACCACCTACTACAATTATAAGATCTTCAATCGTTCAGCCGCTGATTATGACAGTTGTTATATCGGACTATGGGAAGATACGGACCTGGGTGATTGGGCCGACGATAAGATCCAGTGTGATGTGGAGCATAATTTCGGCTTTGTATATAACGGCGACACTTTTGATCAGGACGTGCCAAGTTCTACCGGTTACCATGGTTATACCCCTGCTTTTTCCTGCCAGGTATTGAACGGACCCTTTGCATTGGCCGGAGACGGAGTCGACAATGATCACAATGGAATAACCGATGAAGCCGGCGAACGTATCCTCATGAGCTCTTTCAGTTATTACGATAATACCGGAAATTCACAAAATGGAATTCCAACTTATAGCGGAAACGGTTCTCAATATTATAACTTAATAAGCGGTTTATGGAAAGATGGTTCTCCAATTATATATGGCAATGGAGGATTGGGAAGCGGCGTAACTACTCATTTTATTTATCCGGGTACTTCGGACCCAACGAATATGGGTACAAACGGATTTGCTCCCCCTTTTGTTGACTGGACCGAAAACAATACTACGGGAACCGGAAGTTCAAATCTGCCAGGCGACAGGAGATTCATTATCGGCTGTGGTCCTTTTCATCTTGGCTCAGGACAATACACGGAATTTGACTATGCCCTTGTATTCACCCAGGATTCTTCCTGCGGCAGCGCTAATACCTGTGTACTGGCAAGAAGCCTGCAGGATAACATTCGGGTAAAGAATTGGTTCGATAACATGAGCGAGCCAAGCTGCCTGAGCCTCTCCGGTGTCGGAATAAAAGAAAAGACAGGTCAGCTTTCCGCACTCATTTACCCCAACCCCGCAAGCAGCCAACTCAACATCAAGCTGGACAGGATCGAATCCCCAAAAATAAAAATAGAGATCTATAGCACCGTTGGCGAGTTGGTTCGCGTCGAACAAATGGCGGCATACACTACTATGAAAATTTCCGTGAAAGAACTTAACTCAGGGTTTTACTTCATTAAGATCTCTGATGGACAAAAACAATTTACAGCGAAGTTTGTGAGGGAGTAAAACCTATTCTGATTTTTTCATATTGCGGATCCCATGAAATTTCATGGGATCCTATATTTAAATAACAAAGCCTATCTTTGATAAAACTCAAAGAATGAAAAAAATACTTTTGGCCCTTTTGGTAATTGTTGCGGGATACTCGAATGCTCAAAACGGTTTTACTAAATACACCTGTACAACAGCCGGTGCGGCAACTACATTTACAAATCGTAGCTGTTTATTTATAGATAACACTGGATCGCAATGGATAGGCTTTAGTAATGCCGGGGCTACTGCAAAAAAGCTTATTAAGTATGATGGTACAAACTGGACCGATTATTCCTCTGCTGTAACGGCGGGCGCTTTAAAAATAAGAGCGATCACCCAGGATAACCTGAACAATATCTGGATCGCATCCGACCAGGGTTTGTATATGTACAATGGCGCCAGCTTTACAAATTATAGCACATCCAACTCAGGAATAGTTTCCAATGATCTGTATTCCGTTGCAGTAAACGGAACAACGGTCATCTGCGGTTCTTACAATGGGTTTTCCACCTATAACAGCTCAATCTGGTCCGTTTTCTCAAAAGCTAATTCAGGACTTTCCTCCGATAGCGTTTTGTGTATTAAAGTGGAGAACAGCAGCACAATATGGTTGGGAACCAATTATGGGCTCAATCTTTACGACGGAAACACTACTGTTATTAATAAGGGGCTACCCTATAAGATCAACTGTATGGAGATAGATGCTGCTTCTGATAAATGGTTGGGAACTGCATCCTCAGGAATTTTCAAATATAATGGTACTTCTTTTCAGGATATACATAGCATTTACGGAAGCTCATTAGGAGTCAAAATACCCAGGTATTGTTTTTCCATGTGCGGCGGGCCAAACAATAGTATCTGGGTTCCTGTAGAACACTCCGCAACCAATAGCATTGCTCCTAATGGACTCATAAGATTTTCATTAGATGGAACAGCTAAATCCTATATATATTCAAGTCCATTTTCCAATTTCTCAAATAATGACACCTACTTGGCTTATTCTTCCCTAAGTCCTGACACTATTTTTTTCACAAATAGAAATGTAGCTTTGACAACCACGAAGCAATTTCTATGCAGTTTCGATTCAAGCGGATATATTAGCGCTCCTTTAGCTATTAGCGAGCAAAACACCGACTTTCTGGATATAAATGAAGTAAAGGCCGGAATTAGTTGCAATGCTGATATGCATTGGGACAATGTAAAGTCATTATATGAAGTGCCAAAGGGCTCAGGACTTTCTCCTCTGTTTAATTCTTCCTTTTGGATAGGTGCCTATCACAACGGAACAGACCTTCATCAGGCAGCAATGACTTACAGGCAGTCGGGTATGGACTTCTGGCCGGGGCCACTAACTATTTCAAACGACAGCACTGATTATGCTACAGCACTCAGCTGGAATAAAGTGTGGAAAATTAATCGTTTCGATATAGAAAATTTTAAATACAATTACCTTGCAGGAAATATCCAGGCTGGCACGTACACAATTCCCAATGCAATTCTTACCTGGCCCGCCTTTGATATGGACGGTGACTTTCTTGCCCCTTTCTATGACAACAATAATGACTTTTGGTATGATCCGCAAGATGGTGATTATCCGATCATAAAAGGCGATCAGGAAATTGCCTGGGTATTCAACGATAAATTATACAATCATACGGAAACGAGCGCTAATTCATTAGGCATACAGGTTTTCGCGACAGCTTACGCTTATACCTGTCCCTTTCTTGCAGATAGCGACAAGGTGCTGAACTATACTACCTTTTATAATTTAAGAATCACAAATAAAAGTCAGAATATATACGATAGCGTTTATATCGGCATTAGGGCAGACACAGATCTCGGAAACTTTACTGATGACATGATTGGCTGCAATGTAGGAGCGAACTTTGGCTACGTCTATAA
>JBJMLS010000069.1:0-5100 GCA_045805185.1 Bacteroidia bacterium
AGCAGTTATTTAAACCGAAGGTCACGAATCAAATAGAATAAGTCCTTTGCGAACTTTACGGTTCAGGATCAAAGGGTTCCTGAAACGAGCTATTTTTCCACATAACTGATCTTGAACACCGTTCTCCTGTTCTGCTTATGCTCGGCATCGGAACAATCCACTCCATTGATACAGCGGTTCGCTACCTGGCTCTCGCCGAATCCTTTTCCTGTTAAGCGCTTTTTGTCAATACCATTCGCAACCAGGTAATCAACTACGGTAGCGGCTCGCTTTTGAGAAAGTTCCATGTTGTATTCGTCTCCCGCAACAGCATCCGTATGCGATTGCACCTCGAGTGTTAGCTTAGGATTGTTCTTCAGCGCTTCTATGGTTTTTTTCAATATCGTTTCACCTTCGGGCAGGATCTTAAACGAACCGGACTCGTAATAAATATTCTCAATGATCACCAGCTCATTTTTCTTAGAGTTGAGCTTGAAGGTTTTTAGCCAGGGATCGGTGTCCTCGGCTGCAAGCGCGGTGAGCAGGTACTTTTCAGTTGGTAATAATTCAAATTTGAAAAAGCCGAACTGGTCCTTGGTGATCTCCTTTATGATCCGCCCGCGCTCGTCCGTAATAATGATCTTCTGATAAAAAATAGTTTTTGCATCGGCTTCAAATATTTTAAACGAGTAGCTCATGCCGGGTGCAAGACTTGGAAATATAAATAAACCGCTTTCATCTGTTTTTTTTGTACTAACAATATCTCCTTTGGAATTGAGTAATAATAGAGTGATATTTGAAATCGGCGTTTTTTCCTCATTGCCGGCAAGCAGCCTTCCTTTCATATCGATCATCAGCGGCTCGTCATCAACGCGCATCAGCGACATTACATTCTGATCCATGTGCAACAGCCGGAAATTGAACTTGCCGTCTCCTTCGCCCTGACCGCTAACAACGGGATTACGGTTCTCGTCGAGGATCGCGAATTTTTTTGTTCCCGAAAATGGCGAGTCCGCAACATCAAGTGCGAGCAGGTAATTCTTATCGTAAGGTAATTTCTCGAAGGTGAACTTTCCTGTTGCATCAGTTTTAGTTGTGTACAGGATGTCTCCTTTTTCATTGGTGATGTTCAATGTCCGGTTGGCGAAGGGTACATTTTTGCCGTCATCCGTAACGACAGTTCCTGAGAAGTTCACCTTTAATTTTGCCTCATCAATGATCCGGCCGATCTTAAAGCTCTTGCTTGTTTTATTTCCATAGATATCGGTAGCGTCAATAGTTACTTTTTCTACATTGTACATGTTTACCCGGCAGGTAAAAGAAGGGTTTCTTTCCGACTGATCAAAGGTGGCGACCCTGCCATTGACCAGGACAGATTGAATACTACTCTTGTCCATTACCTGTCCCTCAACAATAAGATCGATCTGGTTCAGGTATACATTAGCGAAATTCTGAAAATCGATCTGTGGATAGCTCAGCTTTATTTCCGGCGGCACTTCTTCTTTGTTTGCCGCATAGTTTTTATCGCTGGCTTCCTTTAAAAATGCTTTTGCAGTCGCGTCTTTTGGATTAATGCTGATGCATTTGCTTAAGTCATTAATGGCCTCCTTATAATTGTTGAGCTCAAGATTGCAGAGGCCCCGCTCGCGATAGGCGTCAGCATTCTTATTTTCAATTACAATGATCTTAGAGAAATCGCTGATGGCACTCTGGAACTGACTCGTTTTTTTATAGATCAGGCCACGACGGTAAAATGCTTCTGTGAATTTAGGATTTAGCACTATGCATTTATTGAGGTCGCCGATAGCATTGTTATAATCGGTTTTGGTGAGGTAAGGCTGACTGCGTAAGAAGAACACATAATAATTTTTAGGCTCAATGGTGTCAATGGCATCAAGCGCGGTGGCCAGGGTGTACTCAGCGATAGCATCATCATAAGACCCAAAGCGGTTAAGCACAATGGCGTGGTTGGTGTAATAAGGCTTGTATTTGGGAAGGACTTTTACATCATTTGGCGCTTCGGCTTTCATCAGTTTTATTGCCTGAACATATTCCAGGTTAGCAGAGGTGTAATTTTTCAGGCTATCGAGGGCAAGCGCTTTGTAATAATGACTTGTGTGATTGTAGCGCATCAGTGTAATGGCGTAATCCGCCTTTTCAGATGCTTTGTCAAACTTTTTAATCATCAGGTAACTGTAGGAAGCTTTCTGAGCCGCTGGAATATTTTTTTTATCGATGCTGAGAAGCGATTCAAGGGAAGCAACTGCAGCCGTATAGTTCCCGGTTTTCATATAGAGATCCGCCAGCTTCATATAGATCCATTTTTCTTTCAGCTTTAGATTATTGGCAGCATTGAAGTCTTTTAAAGCTTCTTCCGTTTTTCCGAGGAGCTCGTTGGCTTTTCCCCTTTCAACAAGGATCTTGAATACATTAGGTTTTAGTTCCAGTGATCTTGTGAAATTAGAAACAGCGGATGAATAATTCTTAGCTTTTATGTCCTTCACTCCGAGCTTATAAAAACTCTTGGCGGATTGCGCCAAACCGTTCCCGGCCAAAAGCAGGATCAAAGCAAGATTAATGTTGACAATTAAGGCTCTCATGATTTTTAAGAAATGACACTCGTTCAAAAGTAAATTTAATGATTTTTTTTCACCTGCAAGAGGTTTTAAAGAGGCAGGGCCTTATTAAAGAAAAAAAGACTAAAGTTCCAGGTGTGCCGATTCTACAGGGTTTCCGTAAAAAATACCGGCGTGTTGATCAAAGTTTTCGGAAGAATCCGTGGTGAAAAAATAGCGGCCTCCGTTCCTGCTGCATTTTTTTTCCATTTCCGGATGGCGATCGAGATAATCTGAAAAACTTGCGGCAACAAGCTCGCCTTGTGCCAGGACCCTCACCTGCGGAGGAACAAACTGTTTTATTCTTTCAAGAAGCAGGGGATAATGCGTACAGCCAAGTACAAGCGTATCAATATCTGCGCATTGACTGAACAGGTGCTGGATGTTTTTCTTGATAAAGTAATTGGCCCCTTCATTATCGAACTCGTTATTCTCTACTAATGGGACCCACATGGGGCAGGCCTCCTGGAATACTTTCAGGTGCGGAAAGAACTTTGCAATCTCAATGGGATAGGACATCGAAGCAATTGTTCCGGCGGTCCCTAAAATACCGATGCAGTTTGTTTTGGTATAATTGCCAACGACCTCTGTCGTGGGCCTGATGACCCCGAGCACCCTTCGCGAAGGATCGAGCCTTGCCAGATCCTTTTGTTGTATGGTACGAAGCGCCTTTGCGGAAGCTGTATTACAGGCAAGGATCACCAGGTGGCAATTCATGTTGAAAAGCTTCTTTACGCATTCCAGCGTGTACTCATAAACAGTTTCAAAAGAGCGTGAGCCATAAGGCGCGCGTGCATTATCGCCCAGGTAAATAAAATCATATTGGGGAAGCCTGTTCACCAGTTCCTTAAAAACTGTGAGCCCTCCGTAGCCCGAATCAAAAACTCCTATGGCTTGAACAGTTGAAGGTAAGGCGGATGCTGGCATGCTGCAAAGTTACTAAAAGACGGGCATAAAAAAACCGCCGCATTTTCAGCGACGGTTCATGACAAGTTTATTGTTATTTTTTAGGTGGTGTACCGCCTTTATTCGGAGGTGTGTTTTTCGGAGGTGTATTGGTTGAATTGTTTGCTCCCGGGAGGACAGCTTCCGGCATGCTCTCCAGTTTTTTCTTCACTGTAGGAAGAATATCGTCTGAAGGTTCGGAATAAATGACAACTCCTGTACTTGTATCGAAAACGTATTTGTATCCGCCTTCTTTAGCTACTGCATCAATGCCTTTCTTTGCTTTTTCATAGATCGGCTTTGATAATTCACCGTATTTCTTCTGGTAATCCTGTTGCGCCTGTGTTCTGAATTCTTCAATGCGCTGGTTCAGGTCCTGTAATTCTTCCTGTTTTTTCTTTTTGATCAGCTCGCTGTAGGTTGCTTCGTTAGCCAAATAATCATTGTATTTTCCATCGAATTCCGCTTTCATGCTGGCAACTTCCTTTTCTAATTGCTTCAGGTAATCCTGGGCAATTTCCTGCGCCTTTTTTGTTTCAGGCATCAAAGAGATCAGGGAATCGAGTCCGATGTGAGCCATTTTTTGCGCCTGGATAGCTGTGCTGATGGTAATTGCCAGTGCAAGTACGGCTATTCTTTTCATTGTGTTTTTCATATTTACTATTATTTAAAATAAAACCGGGTACGAATATACAAATTACGAACCAATCTGAGTTAAATTACTTTTTTCCTTTGTTATATCCCAGATAAGTCAGTACATCTTCGCTCTTATCATATTTTGGATTACTGTACAACATTGTAAGATCACTGTTTTTGTCAAAGATCACGGCAAGACCAGCTTTTTCAGCCATTGATTTAACGGCGTTATAAACTTTATCCTGAATCGGCTTTACAAGCTCCATGCGTTTACGGAACAGTTCGCCTTCAACGCCGAAACGTTGCTTCTGCAGGTCCTTCACTTCTTTTTCCTTGTTCACGATCTCATTCTCGCGCTTCTTCTTGAGGTCATCGGTTAATAATATGGATTCCGCCTGGTAGGCTTTGTACAGTTTGTCTATTTCTGCATATTTGGCTTCCAGTTCTTTTTGCCAGTCTGTGGAGACTTTATCCAGCTCGCTCTTGGCGGCCTTATACTCGGGAATGCTATTCAGGATGTAATCCGTATCTACGTATGCGAATTTCTGTGCAGCTGCCGTACCAATGCCTGCGATCAGAATTAAAAAAGTGCAAATTAATTTTTTCATGGTGAATTTTATTTTTGTTATTCGGTTATAGTTCTCCAATCTGCGCTCCAATGGTGAAGTGGAATTGTCCTTTTCCATTACCTGTTCCAGGATAATAAGGAACTTTATCGAAGCCCCAGCCATAATCCAGTCCAAGTAATCCAAACATAGGTAAAAATATTCTTACGCCAACCCCGGCGCTTCTCTTCACCTGGAAAGGATTGAATTCTTTAAAGGTTTGCACTGCATTACCCGCTTCTGCAAATCCAAGTGCAAATATGGTCGCCTGAGGATTGAGTGAGATCGGATAACGGAGTTCCATTGTATATTTTGAGATC
>JBJMLS010000070.1:0-7374 GCA_045805185.1 Bacteroidia bacterium
AAGTCTGCCCGCAATTCGGAATTGGTGTGAAAGGGCGGAATGTAAGGAAGAAACCTTGTGCTGTCGTTTATAATGGCGCCGTTCCCGCCGCGGTTCTCTGCAAGTATAACGGATGCTGTGTTTTCAAAATGGAGCCAGTCGAGCGGATGGGGATGAATATCAAAGCTGAATTCTCCCCCATACAATTGCGCCTTCGTTTGCCGGAATTTAAATACAGGATACGTATTGCCATCCTGAACAAAAATAGAATCTCCGCCGGAAACACTTTGCAGCTTTTCATTGTAAATGTAATTACCAATGTTATTATTGAATAATTCAATGCTTCCGGTGATGTGTTCTGTAGTAAAGAAGAGCCCGGCATCTTCCTGTATGTTGAATTCAGGTTTAAAGTTCGGGTCTCCTAACTGTTCAAAGCCTGTTCCGGGATGAACGCCTTTTGCGGAGATCTCAGCAATATTCGGAGCCCGGTAACCACGTGCGCAATTGAGTTTAAGCGAGAACTTTTTGTTGAAATTATAAGTGCAGCCAATACTTCCGCTAAAACCGGCGAAAGTATGACTGTACGCGTCGAATTGCTTGAGCTGGCTGGAATCTGAAGCATTAAATGTTACTTCCTTGTAAAAACCTGTTGTGGGATCCGGAGCCGTATAAAGCGCATCGCTTCTGAATGAACGGATGTCGTAACGCGCACCCGCGGCAACATCAAGTTTTCCGAATGTTCTTTTGCTAAATACAAATGGCCCGCCATCGAGTGAATGGTAAGCGGGGATCACGAACTCGGTCGCTCCGCTGTTTTTGTTTTGCTGGTACATTCCGTTCATTCCTATTGAGCTTTGCCAGCCATTTAACTCCGGCAGGTAATATTTAATGTCGTAGGTATACGTATTTAAGGTGAGGAATAAGGCGGGAAGATCCGGGTATGCAGGATGTCCGAATTCACGTCTCACACTTTGCTGGGCGCCGAGCTTTAATCCCAATCTGCTTTTTCCGAGAATAAAATTATTATCAGAATAGACACGATAATGTTGAACATGCTGGTGAATAACTCCGATCGTATAAGAGTTCAGCTCTGCATTTGTGGCAAGCGGTCGCAGTGTATCCTCTTCTGAAACCTGTCTGGTGAATTTTCTTGTGCTGGAATCACGGCTGCCATCAGGGATCTCCTGCAGGTTATCATAAAGTGTAAAGTTCAGGTGCGAATAACCCCAGGATCTGTTTACACCAGAGAAAAGGTTCGCGTCATTTTCCCTGTACTTTGTACCAAAGACTCTTCCGTCCACTTTATTCTGGTAATTGCTTGCCTGTTTGTGCGAAGCGCGGAGTCCCCAGATAAAGCCCTGATGATTGCTGCTGAGTGCGAAGGAACCTGCTTCCTGCTTGTTATTTGTCTGGTAATTCATTGTGGCGCTTCCCTGGATCATTCCTTCAGGCGCCGGGTGTGCCGGCAAAAGATTCACAACCCCGGCAAGTGCGTCGCTTCCATATACAAGACTGGCGGGGCCCTTCACCACTTCGATCCGATCCACCAGGTACTGATCCACTTCGATCCCATGTTCATCGCCCCATTGTTGGCCGTCCTGGCGCAAGCCGTCAAATAAGGTCAGGATCCGGTTATAGCCAAGTCCGCGGATATAGGGTTTTGAAATATTCGGCCCCGTACTCAGTGCGCTGATGCCCGGCACTTTTACCAAGGCATCAATGATGTTTGTTGAGCTTCCCTCGGTAATGTATTTTTGATCGATCGATACCATTGGAACGGGGTTCCTTTTTATTTCAGTAGCATGTGAAGTTCCGGTGATCACCACCTCTTCCGATTCAATAACTGCTTCTTCCAGTTGCAGGTCCAGGATTGAACTTGTGTTGAGATCAACCAGTTTCACAAGGGTTGCATAGCCGAGCACCTTTACCTGTACGAGTGTTTTGATCTTTGGAAGATCATTTAAAAGGTAAGTGCCGTCAGCTTGTGAGATGCAGCCTTTTTTCAGGTCAGGGAGATAAACGGTAGCGCCCGGAACGGGTTCGCCGCTTTGTTTATCCGTAATTTTCCCTGAAAGGCTCCCTCTGTCAGGAAGGGAAGCGCTGAACATGATTTCAGGTACCAGGGCCAGTATAAGCATTGTAATGCAGGTGATGTTCTTCATGAGAATGATGTGTGAAAATAAGGATGACTGGTCTCCATTTAGGAGGGATCTTATTTACACAATGGGCGGTCCGCGAAGAAGAGCGTAAGAGCGGGAGAGAGAAGTGATGCGCTCAACAGGAGCAATCGTATAATTAAAGCGGCTAAAGTAATGGAAAGAAGAGACAAAATTTTCAAAGCGTATATCGCCCGAGATCAGCGGTAGAAGATCGCAAATATCACAGTGATGTTCTTCGTTATGAAAATGGACGATCGTTTTTTCCGGACAATGAAGATCATTGCGGTGCTCCAGCTCATGCACCAGGTTCAGCGCCTGCGGGAAAAGAAAAGCAAGCAGGGAGAGGAAGGAGATATATTTCCGGAGAGAGAACATTTTTATTTTACAGGATCGTAACCGCTTCCTCCCCAGGGATGACAGCGGCAGATGCGTTTGAACCCGATCCAGCTTCCTTTCACTGCGCCGTATTTATTTATCGCTTCAATGGTGTATTGTGAACAGCTTGGAGCATAGCGGCAGGCAGGGGCCAGGTACGGCGAAATGGCGTACTGGTATATCTTAACCAAAGCTATAGGAACGATCTTCACGGTTTTTAAAATTGATAAGAGAAAATGCTGATCTGAAAAACACTAGCCAAGAGGAGGCGCCCTAAGCTGAGAAACGATAATTTTCCTGGATGAAGGAGATTTTTCCTGGTAATTATCCGAGATTTTTGCTGAGGATTTAAATGGATTGCAATTGAGGATGAATTTAAAAATGGTAAAATAAACCGGGGTCTCGAATTTATCAATGTCGCAGTCCTGCGTATTCTTATTGTCCTTTAGCTCAACATTTCCATTGCTCATTACATCAGTTGGAGCGCTGATGTGGGTATGACCCATCAGCTTGTGAAAATAAACTTTAGGAACAGCGGTAAAACCGATTGCCGCCAGCATGATCACGCTTATAACTATTCTGAGCTTTTTTGACATTGCACTGCAAAATTAAGTGAAAATCAGGCATATTTCCAAATTAAATGCAGAATATTCAAATTTAGGCGATCAATTGCAGAATTTTGGCGGAATCAGGTTCAACAACGGGATTGGTGAACAATAGCAATTCTCCTTTTTCGTCGACCAGGTACTTGCAGAAATTCCAATGCGGAAGGTGATTGCACCAGCCATTCAGCTTTTTATCACTTAACCATTTGTAGACTTCCGCCCGGTCTTCTCCTTTGATGCTCACTTTTTCAAACAGGGTGAAGCTGACACCGTAGTTGCGCTGGCAGAATGAATGGATCTCTGATCCCGGGCCCGATTCCTGTTCGCCGAAATCATTGCAGGGAAACCCCAGCACATTCACCTTGTCCTTATAGCGCCCGTAAAATTTTTCAAGCGAAGCGTATTGCTCGGTGAATTTACATTCCGAGGCAGTATTTACAAGTAGTGTTTTCTTTCCTGCAAGCTGTGCAAAATGAAAGGGTCTTCCGGAAATGTCATTCATCACAATATTATGAAACTTTGTTGTCGCAGGTTTTCCATTTGCCGGTCGGTAATGCAGGTCAGCTTTATTCCGGTATGTTTTAAAGCCGGAAAGTAATGTGCGTAATGAAATCATCCTGTAAATAACGCTAAATCCGCTTAAATTATGCCCCCTGCGGCTAAAAAAAATTATCTTTACAAAAAATCTCCTCAATGGCCAGGGTGTTCATGATCTTCAGAAGTGCGACCAATTTTGTGAACCACAAGATCTGGAAAATGCGTCTTGACAAGCTCGATAAGAAGCAGGGCTTTTTTATCCGGCAGCTCCGGGTGTTCCTTTTAGCCATAAGGGGTTTCAACGAGGACAAGTGCCTGCTCAAAGCCTCGGCGCTTACCTACTTTACCTTATTTTCCATTGTTCCTATCATCGCTCTTCTTTTTGCCATTGCCAAAGGTTTTGGTTTTGAAAAAAAGCTGCAGGCTGATCTCTTGCAGGATTTTAATCAAAATGCAGATATTTTGAACAAGGTGTTCGAATACGCCAATACCATGCTCGAAAGCACAAAGGGCGGAGTAATTGCGGGTGTGGGAATATTCCTGCTGATCTGGACAGTTATGAAATTACTTGGCAGCATTGAAGAATCGCTCAACGAGATCTGGGAAATAAAGAAAGGCAGGACCTATATCCGTAAATTTACCGATTACCTTGCCATCCTGCTTCTTGCGCCTATCTTATTGCTGATCTCGGGAAGCGTAACGGTGCTTTTAAAATCTTCCCTGGGCAGTATTAGTAATTCAATAGGTTGGCTTCAGCATTTGGGGCCGGTCTTCGCTGTGCTTTTAAAGCTGGCCTCGGTTCTCCTGATGTCGGGCCTGTTCACTTTTCTTTACATAGTACTTCCGAATACTAAAGTTAACTTTAAATCGGCCCTGATGGCGGGAATTGTTTCCGGCCTGCTGTTCGAGCTGCTGGAATGGGCCTACCTGAGCTTCCAGATCGGAGCAGTGCGCTATAATGCTATTTACGGTAGTTTTGCTGCGCTTCCGCTATTTCTCATCTGGGTGCAGTACAGCTGGTTCATTTTTTTATTCGGGGCCGAGCTTGCTTTTGCCAACCAGAACGTGATGCATTATGAGCTCGAAAATGAGATACAGGGGATCAGCGTCCGGTATAAAAGAGTGCTGTCCCTGTTGGTTGCCAATATTGTAGTGAAGAACTTCATAGAAGGAAAAGAACCGCTCACCGCGAGTGAGATCGCGCAGAAGCTGGATCTCCCTGTAAGGCTCGCCAGGAATATTATCTTTGAATTTACGGAGACCAGGATCTTCAGCGAAGTGAAGCACCGGGACGATAAAGATCTTGCTTACCAGCCCGCGATGAGCGAATCGAAGCTAACGGCCAAGTTTATCCTCGATACCCTGGATAAGCGCGGAGTAAATGAGATCCCCATACAATCTACAAAGGAGCTGGAAACCATTCATAAACTAATGGATGATTTTGACCAGGTGCTTACCTCGAGCAGGGGAAATGTTCTTGTAAAGGATATATTGTAAAAATAATTGTATCTTAGTTTAAACATTTAATTCCTCAAGCATGAAAGCAAAATTACTCTTCGTATTGATCACTGTGTTTTTTCTCAACGTGCATTCCCAAACCTATCTCAAGGTTTCACGCGGTAATCTAAGCTCGGCGTTTATATCCGATGGCTGGGCTAAATTTGATTTTGGCGCTTTGCAATCGCATGTGATTTATAAAACAACGAATTACGCTACGGCTCAGGATTATTATGGCGATTCAATATCCTCTTTGTCTTCGGGCATATTTGTAGTTTGGGCGATGAATAACAATAACCTGTTGGATACATTGGGTGTTGCTCTGTTTGCAGTTATTGATACTACCAATAGCACTTATTTTACAGGAACACTGCAATTGGACAGTATTGTTGTAAATTCCGCACCTGCTATATGCGATGGATCAGCATTCTTTGATGTGCTTGGCGCGCAGATGAGCCAGTATCCGGGATTTGGAATGTACATTGGCTCTGACAGCATAAACCAGAATTTAAATTATGGTTGGAGAGACAGCTTGTGTAGCGGCGGCGCTTTTGTTCAGATTAAGGATATGTCGAACAATACTTACGCAGGCACTACTTTTTACATAGGGCCGGTAATGCTCCCTACAGCTTCATATTCACCGCAGGTTGTTACCACCACCACTACAGGTGGCTTATGCAATGCCTCCGCCAGGGCTCAGATAAGCGGTGGAACAGCGCCTTTTCAATATTCCTGGGATGCGCAGTCTTATTCAAACACTGATTCAATTAATGCACTTTGTACAGGAATGCATAATCTTATCACGGTTGATGCCAATTCGGATACGGTTTCTGTTTATTTTATCATTACCGACTCAACAAATTCAATAGTAAATACAAACCCTTATGGCCCGGCGCTGGGAACTATTGTGTTCAATACGTCGAATTGCAATTTCGATTATAACCTACCGGTCGATTCCGCCTTTATTAGTTCCTATACGGTAATAGATACCAATACGGTTTTTATTTCCTGGGAGATCTGGCAGAACGGAACACTCACACAGGTCAGCGACACGGTTTCCTATACCTGGTCTGGTGTAAATGCAGTACAGATGGATATGTTCTGCGGTAATGGACGGCTGATGACGCCCGGATTCAATTCTTTTAATGTAATCGATTATATCAATACTTCAGGCGCCACAGGAATTGCTTCTTCAGGAAAGCAAAACGAAACAGGCATAAAGCTTTATCCCAATCCTTTCTCCGCTGAGCTCTCGCTTGAATATTATGCTGAGGCTTCTTCAGTGAATATACTGATAACGGATGTGCTCGGCAAGACCGTTTATAAAAATACATTGGATGCAACTAAAGGATGGAACACGTTTACGGTAGACGGCAATGGCTTTGATAAAGGAGCTTATTTCGTCATTCTGAACTCGAATGGAAAACAAACAATAAAAAAAGTGATAAAGTAAGATGAGGAAGAGTAAGTTTTTAATTGCAGGTATTGTATTTCTGTTATGCAGCCTCGGCAGGCTGAATGCCCAAACCGATCTTGTCGGGAACTGGGAATTGTATAAGATCGTTAAATTGCCTTCTGATACGCAACTGGTGAAGCAGGATGATCCCCGGTACTTAAAGTACAATTTCAATTACAACAATACCTTTTCCTGTTTTCACCGGAAGGAAAATGAAGAGGCAACAGGTAAATGGGGTTTCGACCGGAAAGAGAACGCGCTGAAGATCCGTGCGCAGACCTTCACTAAAAGTAAAGCAACGATGGAAGATTTTGACCTGAAATTGCTGCAGCAGATCAATAAGGTTATGTTTATCCAGGTTATCTGTGATAAAAAGAATAAGCCTTTGGAGTATCATATTTTCCGGAAGATCTAGAATTTCCCTCCGGATCTTTCAACACAGAGCTGAAGAGCTTGTGAGTTACACGGAGATGGATTAATTCTTTCTTTCCTTCCTGTGTTTTCTTTTGGAATTAAATGTATTCTGGTACAGGGAAATTCCGTTAACATTTTCTCCGGTGTTCATCTTTCCCTGTTTTGAAATAGTGAACGCAAAGCCGCCATAACTTATGCTCTGCGGCCTCTGGTGTAAAAAATCCTGCCAACTGTTTCTCTCTGTGTTCTTTTCCTCTTCCTAAAATACTCCACGACTCTGCGTTGAAAAACGCGTAAGGCGAAGCCGCTATAACTTATGCTCTGCGCCCTCTGCGGCCTCTGGTGTAAAAAA
>JBJMLS010000071.1:0-6346 GCA_045805185.1 Bacteroidia bacterium
AACTAAAACAAAAAACGACACTCTACATATCTAAAGATAATAAATAATAGCATAATCCCTGGGCCGGCGGTTATTATCCTTTAGGTTTAAGCTATGAAGAAAGCAATGCATTAATGGCGGAAAAGCCGGAACAATTCAAAAAAGAAGTACAAAAAACTTTGGTGCGACATGCAGATGCGATAAATAATCTGGCAGCAGAAGGAATGTATTTTTTCGATTACGGGAACGCGTTTTTATTGGAAGCAAGCAGGGCAGGTGCGGATATAGTTAAAGCAGATGGCACGTTCAAGTATCCGAGCTATGTGCAGGATATCCTCGGCCCGATGTGTTTTGATTATGGATTCGGTCCCTTTCGTTGGGTGTGTACTTCAGCGGACTCAAAGGATCTGCAGGTTACGGATCAGCTGGCGCTTGAAGTATTGGAGAAATTGCATAAGAATGCTCCTGCTGAAATACAGCAACAGCTTTCGGATAATATTGCATGGATCAGGGATGCGATGAAGAATAACCTTGTCGTTGGTTCCCAGGCGAGAATTTTATATGCGGATAGTGAAGCACGGATAAAGATTGCGGAAGCGATCAACGCTGCTATCAGGGAAGGAAAAATAACGGCGCCTGTTGTTCTTGGCCGCGATCATCACGACGTTTCAGGGACAGACTCACCTTACCGCGAAACCTCAAATATTTATGATGGTTCGCAGTATACTGCGGATATGGCTGTACAGAACTTTGTTGGAGACGCATTCAGAGGAGCAACCTGGATCAGCCTGCATAATGGCGGTGGAGTAGGATGGGGAGAAGTTATAAACGGCGGCTTCGGATTGGTGCTCGATGGTTCGGCGGATGCTGAGAGAAAATTGCGGTCGATGCTGTTTTGGGATGTCAACAATGGGATCTCGAGAAGAAGCTGGGCAAGAAACAAGGAAGCGGTATTTGCTATAAAAAGGGAGATGGAAAGAACACCTGACCTGAAAGTGACTATGCCGAACCTGGTGGACGATACCCTGCTGAACCAGTTGTTTTAAAAGCATCAAAAAATATTTTGTAAGCCTCATATTCTAATTGAGGCTTTTTTTTGCATTATTTTGCCGCAATTTATAATTTGTTAATCGAAATAATTTGGATTCTTCCTTTTTTTTAATAAATTAGCAATCGTAAATGTAAAACCTTAACTATCATGCGATTAAAAACACTCTCATTTTTTGTTTTTCTATGCTTGCTGATATCATTTGAATTATGCGCGCAGGACAATGGAATTAGTGAATTCGGGAAGATAACTTCTCATTTGCAAAAGAATTTTCCGGAGGTGGATTTTTCTGACAAATTGATCCTGGTGAGTTTCTGGTCTGCCGAAAATGCGCAGAGCCGTATGAATAACAGGGATATGCTGGAAGTATGGAACATCTACAAAGCGGCTCTTTTGAAAAACGGGAAAAAAGGTGTTGTGTTCTATACCATTTCCACCGATAAAAATAAAATGGAATGGGAACTTGCCTGCAAAAAAGACAACCTGGAAAAGGTGCCAAATTATTGCGATCTGCAGGGAATGGATTCGGAGATCATAAAAGCGCTTAATGTAATGCAGATCCCTCATAATGTTCTTTTTGATTCCAATGGGAAAGTAATTGCTGTAGATATGAAAACGCGCGATGTGGTGTTTAATACATTTCTAAACCAAATTACGAGGCAGTAGATCACAAATATTTCTATCTCTCTTTTTGTTAGAATTAAATAATTAAAATGCCTTAATATGAGAACAACTATTTTAAAAGCGCTTCTGGTGATCCTGCCATTACTGTTTTTATCATTCACGTCTGTGGTCAAGGAGAAGATCCTTATAAAATTAACGGTTGAAAAGATCTTTCCCGAAAGCGATGAGGAAAAAATCATGAATGTTATTAAGGAAGATCTTCCGCAAATTGAAGTGACTAAAATTGATTATGATGCCCGGACAATTACCGTGAAAGCAGATAAAGAAATAAATTTTGACCTGATAAAACAAAGTTTTGATAAAGTGGGATTGAGGATAGCCAAGGAAGAAAAGCTTCCAGTATCCGAAGAGAAGAGTGAGTGAAAGAGATGACCTGTCGTAATTTTTTGAACTAATTCAAATATTAAGCAGATGAAAAAATTCCTTAGCCTACTTTCATTTTTAATTGCGTTCAATTGCGCATATTCCCAGAACACCTGCGCAACGGCTGTTCCAATAACACAAGCCGGCCTGCCTTTCGCCAGCGGTTCGCAAACTACCTGCGGTAAAGTCGATAATTATGGAGTTGGCTCCGGAAGCTGTAATACACTTTATGGAGGAGGCGAAGATTATGTTTATTCGCTTAGTATTACTTCAGCTCCTGTCACCCTGAATTTTACACTTGGGGGAACAGGGACGTATAAAATGGTACAGGTTTATTCAGGTTGTCCTTCACCGGCAAACGGACCTACGAATTGTGTTGGAAATGTTGTAACGGGTTTTTCTACTACTGGATCAGGAACGATCAGTTTTGCTACGAACGGTACATATTATGTTGTGGTTGATACATGGCCGGCTCCTTTATGTGACAATTTCACATTGAATATTGCTGTTGCCGTTCCACCCGCAAACGACAATTGTGCCGGTGCTACAGCAGTGACCTCCGGTGCAAGTTGTACTCCTGTTTCATCAACGGTTTTAAATGCAACTCAATCGTCTGTAGGTTGTGCCGGAACGGCGAACGATGATGTCTGGTTCAGCTTCGTGGCCACGCAAACAGCGCAGCAAATTACCGTTACACCATCTGCCAGTTTCGATCCTGTTGTCCAGGTGTATTCGGGAACATGTGCAGCTCCAACATCACTGCTTTGCGATGACATTGATTTCGGATATGGTACCACTGGAAATACAACTATTACAGGTTTGACAGTTGGGGCCACTTATTATTACCGCGTGTATGATTATTACACCGGGACGCCGCCGACAACAACTTTCACCACTTGTGTGAATAATCCTCCACCTCCTCCAGCAAATGATAATTGTGCGGGCGCCACTCCTGTAACATCCGGCGCAAGCTGTACACCTGTATCAGCAACGGTTTTAAATGCTACTCAATCTTCTGTAGGCTGCGCAGGAACTGCGAACGATGATGTCTGGTTCAGCTTTGTGGCTACACAAACTTCTCAGCAGATCACTGTAACACCTTCGTTCAATTTCGATCCGGTTGTTCAGGTATATTCAGGCTCATGCGCAGCGCCAGCCTCACTTCTCTGTGATGATATCGATTTTCCCTGGGGCTCAGTGGGAATGACTACCGTTAGCGGTTTAACCGTGGGCGCTACTTACTATTACCGTGTTTATGACTATTGGACAGGGACGCCTTCTACAACAACTTTTACAACCTGCGTCAACAATCCTCCTCCTCCTCCTGCAAATGATAATTGTCCTGGTGCTGTACCGGTAACATCCGGGCCTAACTGTACCCAGGTAGTTTCTTCAGTTGGAGGAGCGACCCAATCTTCGGTAGGTTGTGCAGGTACTGCAAATGATGATGTCTGGTTCAGCTTTGTGGCTACCCAGGCTTCGCAGGTTATTACAGTAAGTCCCCCATCAGGCTTTGATCCGATCGTGCAGGTATATTCGGGCTCCTGCGCATCACTGACCTCACTTGCATGTAATGACATAAATTATCCCTGGGGCTCTATTGGAAGTTCTACTATTACGGGCTTAACAGTTGGAGCCACCTATTATTACCGTGTTTATGATTATTCTACAGGTACGCCAACTGTCACCACATTTACCACTTGTGTTAATGACGCGCCGCCGCCGCCGCCGCCACCCGTTGTTGCCAGCGATTGCAGCCAGGCGGTTAACATCTGTACAAATGCAAGCTTTTCTATTGATCCTAATGGTCAGGGTTCTGTGAATGAAACGCCAACTACGAATACGATCAGTAATCCCGTGGGGCAGAGTAATAATATGCCTTTAACTCCTCCGGGTGGATATGGATGCCTGCAGTCCGGCGAATTGAACAGTACCTGGATGATCGTGAATTGTCAGACATCCGGGACACTGGAGTTCTCTTTAGGTGCAGGAGGTTCCCAGTCGGGTTGTTATGACTGGATCATGTGGCCATATAGCGGCGCTGCATCCTGTAATGGTATTACGAATAATACGCTTGCTCCAATCCGCTGTTGCTGGAACTCGCCCTGCTCAGGCGGTACGGGGATCGGTGCATTACCGCTCGGATCTTCCGCTACCAATTTCGGACAGGCTATAAACGTAACCTGCGGGCAGCAGTTCATTATTTGCTTCTCCAATTACAGCAGCGTCAGCACGACAGTTCCGCTCAATTTCTTTGGGACTTCGGTTGTGAGCTGTACGCCGACCCCTAATCCAATAACAGTTGCCAGTCAGACAATTTGCGTAGGCTCCTCAACCACGCTTACAGCAAGTGGCGCCGCAGGTAATACCTATACCTGGACACCTGGTGGCACAGGAACTTCTATAACGGTAAGCCCTACGGTTACTACTACTTATAATGTTAGCGGCACAGGAGGTTGCGGTTCACAAACCGGTACGGCTACAGCAACAGTTACTGTTAACGGTCAGCCATCAGGCTTCTCCATTACGAATGGTAATGCTGGAGGAGGTTCTGATCCAACACCCGCTTCACAATGTGTTCAAAACGATATTTTCAATTTTACCAGTGTAGCCACAACGGGAACTGTAACACATTCCTGGAATTTCGGAGGCGGAGGGGCTACCCCTGCAACTTCAACAGCGGCTAACCCAACCGGGATTTCTTATACAACCTGCGGAACCTATACTGTGACGCATACTGTCACCCAGGGAACGTGCACCTCGACCACAACCATGACGGTCAACCCGACCTGTCCGCCAACGGTTACCACTACGCCTACTAACGCAAGCTGCGGCGCTTTGGGCTCTGCAGTTGCCAATCCAACAGGCGGAACACCGGCTTATACGTATTCATGGGCTGCAAGCGGCGGTACGGGAGCCACAGCGAGCAACCTTAATGCCGGAACCTATACGGTTACGGTTACAGATGCAAATGGCTGTACTGGAACAGCTACGGCAACGATAGCTACAACCGGAACCGTTTCTTCCACCTTTACATCAAGCGCGAATCAATGTTTGACAGGGAACAGTTTTACCTTTACCAATACAGGAGCAAGCGGCGCAGGTGTAACGTATTCGTGGACATTCAATCCAACAGCAGGAGCTCCGGCATCAAGCACCTTGAATAACTATGGCCCTGTGAGCTTTACAACAGCCGGAACCTATACCGTGAGCCATACGGTCACACAGGGAAGCTGTACTTCCACAACGACACAAAACGTCACCATTTACCCGATGCCTGTTGCGCCTACATTAACGATGACGCCCGCCGCCTGCGGAGGAAGTAACGGATCGGTGACGGTTACGGCTCCAACAGGCGCTGGAATTACTTATTCATTGAATGGAGGTGCGTTTACCGCAACAACAAATTATACCGCACTCGCAGCAGGAACTTATACCATCACCGTTAAGGATGGCAACGGTTGTAATTCAACAGGAACAATTGTAGTGGGTAGTACAACAGGACCGACAGCAGTAGTATTAACGCCTGTAGCCGCACATTGCGGGCAATCGAACGGATCATTTACTATTGGAGCAGTAACGGGTGGGACAGCTGCATACACTTATTCTGTGAACGCTAGTGCATTTACAGCTACCACAAGTTATACAGGATTGGCTACCGGAACTTACACAGTAGTAGTAAAGGATGCCAATGGTTGCACCTATACCCAGAATGTTACCGTACCAACAGTTGCCGGTCCAACAGCGCAAGTAGCTACTCCGGTAAATGCGAGCTGCGGCGGTTCGAACGGATCAGTTACATTCGGCGCCACAACAGGTGGAGTTGCTCCATATACATTCTCATTTAACGGTAGTCCGTTTACTGCTACTACCAGTTACACTGGCTTAGCAGCGGGAACTTATAATTTTATTGTGAAGGATAATTTTGGCTGCACCTTCGCCAGTACAGTTACGGTAGGAAACACCCCTGGTCCGACAGCAGTTGTGTTAACGCCTGTCAATGCGTCGTGCGGGACTGCAAATGGTTCGTTTACTATTGGAGCAGTAACGGGGGGAACGGCCGGCTATACGTATTCGGTCAATGGCGGAGCTTTCAGTGCCACGACAAGCTATCCGGGACAGCTTGCAGGTACGTATACGGTAACAGTAAAGGATGCAAACGGATGTTTGTACACCCAGAACGTAACGATCAACAACAATTCGGGCCCCACAGCGATGGTGCTTACTCCTGTAAATTCGAACTGCGGTGCAGCGAACGGCTCATTTACTATT
>JBJMLS010000072.1:0-4108 GCA_045805185.1 Bacteroidia bacterium
AGTCCTTATCTTTTTCATCTTCCTGCTCCACGATCTTCTTCACAAATCCTCCGTTCGAATCAAAGATCAGGTCCATTTCCTCTTTTCCTTTTGACACTTCAGCCTCATAGGAAACTTTTCCTGAAGCATCTGTGATCTTTGCGGCTTCGGAGATCTTGTAGCCCGCGTAATTTTTGCTTACATATTCGCTCACTCCTTTGGGAAGATCAGCGGTTTTCATTTCTACTTCGGTATCCATTAATTTACCTTCCGGACTGTAGCTTGCAGATGTTTCTACCCCGCCCTGTTTGAATTCCGCTTCATAATTTCCATCTTTTTCTTTTTCCCACTTATCCGCTTTAGCACCTTTAAACCCGGCTTTAAAAGCATCAAGTACTGCCTTAGGAACATTGGCTTCCTTAACCTTGCTTTGCGCGAAACCTGTACCCATTGCAAGTACAAGAGCTACTGTTGTGATGATTGTTTTCATTCTTTGGTTTATTAATTATTGTTTGATTAATTTCTGATACAATATTAAACTCCGATTCTGTTTCAAATCTGTTTACAGGTTCAGCCTTACAGATAAATTCACTACCCTGCCCTCGATGGGTCCCCACACTGGCCTGAATACCGGATTGGCGTATGTGCCCACAACAAGGTTTTCCACACGCGATTGCCGGAAATCAAGAAGATTTTCACAATTCAGCACGATGCTCCCCAGCCTGAACTTTTTTTCCACCATTGCTGCAAAGAACCAGAAATTTTTCACCGCCTTGTTTCCATAAATATATTGATTAGCAGTATAGGCTGCTTCCGCGCCCAGTCTCCACTTTCCTTCTATATCATACGCAAATGTAAACGAGAGTTTGTCCCTGGGATTAAAAGGCATGTACACATAGCCATTATCATATTGCTGAAGCGACTCGGTATGATTGTACCCAAGGTAAAGTTCTGCATCTTTATACTTAAAGCGGAGGTAACTGTCGCTTCCGTAGCTGTTCACATAATAGATCCCGTTTCGCATAACGATACGGTTGAGCGAATCGGTGCCGAGTACGACAGGATTTTGAATATAAGAATAATAAAAAGCCTGGTTGAACTGAACATTTACTTTTTCGAACAACACAGTTCGGTAATTGATATCTGCATTGATCCCGTAAGAGTTTTCTGGCTTTATCCCGGTTCTTATATTGGTCAGGTTAACAGAAGGTGTCGCGAGATCGAATACATTCGGGATCTTGTAACCGCTTCCTGCCGCCAGGCGAAATGATAATTTTGATCCGGCCTTATAGAACAGGGAAAGCCGCGGTAAGGGAAAATTACCGAAAGCACTGTGGTGATCGAAACGTATCCCAAATTGCAGGGAGAGCTTTCTTGTCACCTGCCAGTCATCCTGAAAAAAGCTTCCAATGGTAGAGTAAGCATAGTTCTTAAATGCGGAGGCATCGCTTGTACCCAGCACAAAAGCCTCGCTCATTACATTGAGTCCGGCAACAAGGGTATGCCTCGCCAGTCTGATCACATCATTGACCTCACTGTAGCTGGAATATTGCGTACCATTAAAAAGAAAGCCTGAATAATCAACATTACGCTGGTAAGCGCTACCCGCCGTTTTCAGTGTTAAGAAATGCCTTGAACCAAGTTCCCTGGTCAATAATACATCGAGTGTATTCCGGAAAGTTTTTTCAACCTGGATAAAATTGTGGATCGTGTCCGGTCTTGACCTGATCGCTTTTATGTCCCCTCCTTCCCTGCTGTCGTATATAGAAGTAAGACCAATAGCGAGCTTTGTATTTTTTGAAAGATCAAAGAAGAGGCGCGGATGAAATGAAAAATTACGGTTCAACGGCACTTCCGTAAATCCATCTCCATTTATATCTACGGCTTGCTTAAGGTTAGCGCCCGTAAACAGCGTGAGCCCCGTCCGGTTCTTCTTTTTTGAAATAAAACTGTTAAAGTTGGTTTCGCCAAGACTAGAAGCATTTATGGAAATAGTTGCTTTGGGCGTATCACTCGGCGTCTTTGAAATGAAATTTATCAGTCCGCCGATGGCCCCTCCTCCATAAAGCGTGGATGCAGATCCCTTGATGATCTCCACCTGCTTCAGGTCGAGCGGCGGTATGGAAAGCACTCCGAGGCTGCCGGAAAAGCCTCCGAACAAAGGCAGTCCATCGCGCATGATCTGCGTATACTTCGGGTCCAGTCCCTGCATTCGGATCGCATCGTTTCCATTGACCTGGTTGGTTCGCTGGATCGTAATAATTGCGAGATCTCCCAATAGACTGGCAACATTCCCGGGAACGATCGTACTCTCCTCGTTCATGTCTTCCTCACCCAATACTTCTACCTTAACCGGCAGGTCATCAATGCGGCTATTGGTGCGGGTTGTGGATACAATCACTTCTTCCAGGCCGGTCTCTTCAGGAACAAGTAAGACAGTAAGCATGGAAAGTGTGTCTCCGGACACAAGGTTCAGCTTAAGTTTTTTCGTAAAATAGCCAAGGTATGAAACTTCAAAAACCTGTTCACCTGCGGCAATATTCTTTAAGATCGCATTTCCGTTCATGTCGGTGGCGGAAGCGTGACTAAGATCCAGCTTTACGACAGCGCCGGTTATCGCTTCATGGTTAAGACTATCTTTTACAGTAAAGCTGACGCTCTGCTGGGCAATAAGGGAGCCAAGAGAAAATAAAAAAAAGAAAATAAACCAGGAGCCTTTCATCATTCTGCTATACTATTGAAGGTTACAGAAAAGGTATGAAGAGGACCTGTATAGGAATAACCTGCCTTTAACCGGTAAGCTTCGGCAATGCTCTTCACAATAGCCAGTCCGAGTCCTAGCGATTCTTTTGAGTTATCATTCTTCTTAAAGCGCAGGAATAATTCTTCCGGCTTAATAGTCAGCGCTTCACCGGTATTGGACAGCCGCAATTCATTTCCTGTTATAGCGATCGTGATCTCACCGCCATTATAGTTGTGGCGGATCGCATTCTGGAGAAGATTAGTTACCAGTATGTCGCAAAGCGCGGAATTCATGGTAAAGCGGATATCATTACTCAACAGTGTTGTTACAGAAATATTTTTCGCCTCAGCCATGTCTGTATAATTAGCCAGCACGCGTTCCACTGTGTTCTTCAGGCTAAGTTCCTTTTCATCCCCAAATTGCTTGTTGCTGATCTTGGCGAGCAGGAGTAATGCTTTGTTCAGCGCCGAAAGCTTATTCACGGAAGCTTCGATGGCCTGAACATCCTGCATTTCCTTCTCACCCAGCTTTTCCGATTGCATCAGCAGTTCCAACCGGGCCTTAATAACGGCAAGCGGGGTCTGCATTTCATGCGAGGCATTCTCGGTGAACTCCTTTTGAAGTAAGAAATCAGACCAGATCTTGTCGGTCATCTTTTCAAGGGCGAGGTTCAGGTGATTGAATTCTTTGGTCTTCGTGGGTGATAATTCGAGTCTGGAGTTATTTTTTAATTCATATTCATCCAGCTTTTTTAAGGTAAGGTAAAAAGGTTTCCACAAGTATTTCGAAAGCAACCAGCTCAACGTAAAAAAGGAAAACATCAATACGGCGATGATGATCGCAAGTGAACTGGAAAGGCTTTCCATCAGGTCCTCCTCCTCGACCCTCGCCTTTAATAAAGTTACACGGTACGTTTTTTCCTTCGTATTAACATAATCAGTAAGCATGCGGTATGGCAGCTCTTCCTCTTCGTAGCCATCGTAAATAACAGTATCGGAATAAACAGATCCTGATCTTTTTACATCAATCAGGTGAATTACAGATAAGCCATCAGCGCTGATCACCTTATTTGTCAACGAGTCGTTCTTCCGGATCATTCGCTCTGCATAGAGCTTTTCCTTCCATAAAGCCTCATCCGTTCCATCACGCACTTCCTTCCTCACCAGGAAATAGGAGATCACTATCGCAACTGCCAGTAAAGGCAGTGTAAAAAGCAGGTAATAAAGAATTGTTTTAGTGATCAGCTTCACTTAATTGATTTTAAAATTGTACCCTATTCCATAAACCGTCTGCAAATAATCCTCGCAACCTTTATCAATTAATTTTTTTCTCAGGTTCTTGATATGCGTATAAATGAAATCATGACTATCAGCCTGGTCCGCAGCA
>JBJMLS010000073.1:0-11422 GCA_045805185.1 Bacteroidia bacterium
AAAACTCCAGGTTTTCAAATATGTGTTTTTTGATTTCCTTAGCGCTGCGATTGCCTGGGCCCTTTTCTTTTTTTTCCGCAAATATTATATAGAATACCAGAAATTCGGTGAGCTGCCTTTTCATATTATCAGCACTAAGTTCTACCTCGGGATCACGTTTATTCCACTCTGCTGGGTAGTTTTTTATTTTCTTGTAGGAAATTATAACAGCGTATACAGAAAGTCCAGGCTAAGCGAATTGTATCAAACGCTCATCACTTCAATAATCGGGGTTCTCATCATTTTCTTTATTTCAATCCTTGATGATGAAATTAAAGTGTACAACAATTATTACCAGTCTTTTTTCGCATTACTGGCTCTGCATTTCCTGCTTACCGCCACTTTTCGCTTTATCCTTTCATCGATTACCAATAGCAGGATAAAAAGGCGGGAAATAGGATTCAACACGATCATTATCGGCAGCAATGAAAATGCGCTCAAGCTTTTTGAAGAGATCAACGGATTAAAGAAGGGATCGGGCAATTTATTCGTAGGGTTTGTTCACGTAGATGAAAAGAACGGTTTTTCCGAGCAACTTAAAAAGAAACTGCCGCATCTTGGCGAGTTCAAGGATATACGTGAGATCAGCCTCAGTCATAAAGTAGAGGAAATCATCATTGCCATAGAATCCTGGGAACACGAATACCTCAGTAAGATCATCAATGACCTGAGCGATATCGGCGTAGTGATTAAGATCATTCCCGATATGTATGATATTCTTGCCGGATCGGTAAAGATGACTTCCATTTTTGGCGCGCTGCTGATCGAGATCAAAAGAGAGATCATGCCGGTATGGCAAACTTCTCTTAAACGCATAATCGATGTTGGACTTTCACTTTTTGTAATGGGTTGTTTTTCCTGGCTCTACATTATTATTGCCATCGCGGTGAAAATGGGATCTAAAGGTCCGGTGTTCTATTCCCATGAGCGCATTGGCATACACGGAAACCCGTTCCGCATTTTTAAATTCAGAAGCATGTTCATTGATGCGGAAAAAACAGGTCCGGCGCTCTCCAGTTCAAATGATCCACGGATCACACCTATCGGACGGTTCTTACGTAAAAGCAGGCTCGATGAAATTCCACAGTTTTACAATGTGCTCATCGGGGAAATGAGTCTTGTAGGGCCAAGGCCTGAACGCCAGTTCTTCATTGACCAGATCGTAAAGCAGGCGCCGCATTATAAACACCTTCATAAAGTAAGACCGGGAATTACTTCCTGGGGACAAGTGAAATACGGATATGCAGAGAATGTGGAACAGATGATCCAGCGGCTCAAATACGATATCATTTATATTGAGAATATGAGCCTGATGGTAGATTTTAAAATTCTTATTTACACTGTGCTTATCGTGTTCCAGGGACGGGGGAAATAGTAGTTAGTGATTAGTGGTGAGTTCGTACCTGGAATTACTTATAGAAGATCCGGACACTTCGAATTACAGGAACCAAAACAGCGGAGTGACAAATCGCAACCTGAATTACAACATTTCGATCCCGAATATTAGACCTGATAATTTTGAGCGGCTGATCCTGACCTGTGGTTTTTTCTTCATTGACTCAAATATTTCCTTTGTAACGGCGAGCTTTTTTTCCTCAAATGAGATATGATAAAACTGTCCGGTTGCGCCGTCAATTACCGAATCCTCTTCAGGCATCTTCGCATTGCTCTGGATCAGCTCATCAACGGCCGAAATAAACACTTCTTTTACACCTGAACCAATATCTTTTGAAAAGCTGCGCCATACCTTTATGGTCCTCCATACAAAACTTCCCATCCAGAATACCGGGAACCCGCATAGAATACCAAATGAAATGAGCTGGAGGGCTATTGAGCTCGTATCTTTTATTGAAATCGCTATAAGCAGAATGAATACTACAAGCTCAGAAAGAAAGATCCAGAGCAGAGTAAGCAGGAACATTTTTACTATTCTTTTATTCCGTTTTGATTTGAGCAGGTTTGTTTCCTCCTCAGAGAGCAGCGTTTCTTTTAAGTCAAGTTTCAGGATCAATTCCCGGCACTCTTTTTTAAAAGCGAGCACGACTTTACTTAAAGGCGCTATTTCCAGTTCAACGCTACATCCCTGCTGTCCTTTTTTATAGATGTCGTAAGAAACCTCCTGGATGGTAGATGAAATATTCAAAAAATAAGTATAGCTGGTATCCGAACTTTTTCCATTTTTTTTGTATGTGGAGCTAATGATCCTGAACTTGCTTATCACCGTTCCGGAAATACAAAGCTTGATCCCATTCCGCAGGTCGTCGGCATACTTGCTCAGGCTCGTGTATACAATAAACACAAAAACTCCAATGAAAAAAAGAAGAAAAACAGAAAAGAAAACCAGGAAAACCGTGTCAGATTTAGCTTTAACTACAATAAAGAAAAACATCACGCTTATGGCAATGAGCAGGAAGAGTAACATAAACAATATCATCCGTAAACGCTCGCGCCTGATCTTTTTTACATCGGTTTCCAGCAAAGGAACACGCGCCGGTGATTTCTCCATAGTTATTTTCCAACCATTACAAATGCTCCCCAGTAATAAGGATCCTTGTATTTTTCCTTAATCTTTAATTGTGCCTTGCGAAAGGAAGCGAGTTTGTTCTCTGAACCTGCATCCTTAATCCAGTCGGAGTAAAAAGCCGTCATTAATTCCTGTGTAGCATTGTCATCCACTACCCATAGGCTCATCACCATTGTCTTGGCGCCCGCGATCATAAAAGCGCGCTGCAGACCGTAGACGCCCTGCCCGTTCTTTACTTCTCCCAGCCCGGTCTCACAGGCGGAAAGCACAACAAGTTCCGTTCCCTGCAGATTCAACAGCGAGGCTTCGTAAGCGGTGAGGATCCCATCCTCCTCATACTTTCCTATCGCATTATCGCGCGATACCACAGAGGCTCCTGCGAGCATGATACCTGAACGAAGCAATGGGTTCTCTCTTGCTTTTTCCACATCATATCCGAGGATCTTGTCATCTTTAAATTCCTGGTCAGGAAGAAAAAAACCATGTGTGGCAATGTGAAGTACCTTAGGCGACTTTACTTTTTTCAGCTCCTGTTCCGAAGCTTTATCTTTTATAAGCTCGTCGACCTGCCACCCCGCTTTTTTTAACACGCCATTAATATCATCTACCTCCTGCTTCGTTCCAGGCAAGGGCGGTAATTCTGAAAATCCGTAACGGTTAAGGGCAACAGCATTCTTATATTCGTTGGTCCTTTGAGCAAAAAAATCAAACTCATAGTCCGGGTAGCCAAAAAGCCTGGCTGTATTCTTACCTGTACCTTCTGCTTCGGGAACAAGCAGGTCCTTTGTCGTTGTCAATAGCTGTAGCGCCACTTCTTCTATCAGGTATTTATTTGTCGATGTGTTTTTTAAGGTATACAGGTTGATCTGCTGGTAAGCTCCGTCTGCGGAAAAATAGATTTTATTCACTCCGGATAATTGTTTTGCTACCGGCGCCCAATACCGCTTATAACTGTCAACATCTGGTTTTCTTTCTTCAATGTTCTTCTTGTATTCGGCCAGGTAAATCTTATCCATTTGATTACCTTGTTCCAGGCTGACCAATCTTGGTTCCCCGGACCCCGCAACCAGAATAAGCGCTCCATAATTGATCACGCTGGAAGAGTCATTCAGCCATTCCTCCGTCCGCACGATCTCTACCGCTGCCTCGCCAGGCTTTAATTTTGCGCGCACATCTTCCCAGGAAAGGTTTTTCTTCGCGCCCGCCCTATTGAATTCAGCAGAGATGGCATTCAGCTGTTTTTCCAGAGTATTGACCTCTTTCTCCAATGCGTCAATGTTTATGTTGTACGATGTGAGTTCTTCCTTTGATAATTTGTACTGTGCATTGAGGTACTGCTTCCGTTCGATCCATAAACTGTATAAACGAACAGCGGAGGTATCCTCAACATCCGACATGTACCGGTGAAGGTTATTTGTTTCGTTCAGCAACAATGATTTTGTAACAAGACGGTAATTGTACATGGCTTCAACCAGTTTATCATGGTTTACCCTCGGCTCATCCTTTATCCGTTGAAAGACGAAGAGGTCAAAACTTTCGAACCTGTGCGACACCTGGTAGTAAAAAGCGGTCTTTTCCTCCTCGCTCATCACGGCAAAGTAATTCTCGAACAGTTGCTGGTAAGCGTTTAATGATTGTACGTAATAAATCTGCGCCTGATCATATTTTTTCATTCTCCTGTAAACTTCGGCCATATTTGACAGGGTCTCGATATAATCATAATTCTTCTCTCCGAATATATTTTTAAAAATAGCAGCGGCTTTTTCCAGCGCTTTTATGGCGTCCTCAAACCTGTTCGTTTCCAGGTAAAGATTGGTCATCCCGCTCAGATATAATGCATATTTGTCGCTGTTCTCACCCACCTTATTCCTAATAATTCCCAGGGCCTTCAGTTTTAATTCTTCCGCTTCCCCGTATTTTTTCTGCTGAATAGAAACCATTGCGAGGTTATTAAGGGAATTCGCATAAAGCTGGTGATTCTCACCCATGCGTATACGGTAGATCTCTGAACATTGCCTGAACAATTCTTCCGCCTCCTTCAGATACCCGAACTGCTGGTAAAGAAGCGCCATATTATTCAGCGCATTCGCGTAGCTTTCATGATTTTCTCCAACTGTAATTTTCCGGATAGCTATCGCCTCAAGAAGTACCTCATACGCTTGCTTGTAACGACCAATGATCCGGTACAGATCGCCCATATTGTTAAGCGGATTTGTATACTCCGGCGTCTTATCCATTTTAGCCTTTTTATACAACTCGATCGATTTTAAAAAACACTTTTCCGCATCGTTGTAGTTTCCTTTTGCCTTATACATCAGCGCCATATTATTGAGCAGTGATGCTACAGAAGCGGGATCGGACTTTAGCTTTGAAGCGGAGAGCTTATACGAGAGGAGATAAAGCTCTTCGGCGCGGTCATACTGCGCGTATTGCCGGTACGACTCAGCCGCATTATTCAATATGGTAGCGTAATTTGCAGTATCTATCGGTGCAGTGTTCCTGTGCACCCCGATAAGCTGCTCAAAGATCTGCATGGCCCGATTGAAATCTCCTTGTCCCTGGTATATCCGTGCGGCATTATTCAGACAATTCAGGTATTGCTGATTTTTTTCGCCATACATGGTTTTATAATAATACAACAAGCCATCATTGAGCGGCTTGGCAGTGGAATAATCCCCCATTTCAATTTTCATGTCCACATATACTTTATAAAACATGGTATATTCCGGACTACTGGCCCCCAGTCCCTTACCCAGGATAGGAAGCGAAATGTAAAACAGTTTTTCGGCTTCGGCATATCTACCCATTTTATCGAATACGCAGGCAAGGTTAACGGTATAAAACCCGTAATCAAAAGCAGTGTCGCCCTTCGCAACTTTTACCAGTTCCGCGGCTTCTGAAAACTTAGAGGCTGCCTCCTCAAATGAATTAGTTTCGTAAAGCGCGTTTCCCTGCGTATTTAACAGTTCGGCTTTCTGAACGGAGTTCTTTTCCAGTTCCTTTTTAAACTTCGGTTCTTCCAGGATGGCAGTGGCGATTTTACGTGAAGCCTCCCGGTTACCCGCACTTAGCTCCTCCTGATAACGCCCGAACATTTTTGCATAACTTTGGGCGAAAGAAGCAGCCTGCAGGAACAGGAGCAGGAGAAAGAATCGTTTAATCATATTTTAGAAGAGATCTCATCAATGAATTACCGAATTAAAAGTAACTTAATCGATCTACATGACAAAACAATTTATCCGGCCGAGCTACGCATTGAAGAGGGAATTATTACTGAAATAATTCCGCTGAACGAAAAACAGTCGACTTATATCCTGCCCGGCTTTATCGACGCGCATGTTCACATTGAAAGCTCCATGCTGATCCCTTCCGAATTTGCCAGACTGGCCGTTCTTCATGGAACGGTGGGAACGATCAGTGATCCACATGAGATCGCAAATGTGATGGGAATTGAGGGGGTAAATTTCATGATTGAAAACGGGAACAAGGTTCCTTTCCACTTTTTCTTTGGAGCTCCTTCCTGCGTGCCGGCGACTGCATTCGAAACTGCAGGCGCAAGCATCGACAGCAAAGGCATTGATGAGCTCTTGAAGCGTCCGGAGATCATTTACCTGGCGGAAATGATGAATTTTCCGGGTGTGATCCATAAGGATCCGGAAGTGATGGCCAAGCTTGCACTTGCTGAAAAATACAATAAACCTGTTGACGGGCACGCTCCGGGCCTGAGAGGGGAAGAACTACGGAAATACATTTCAACTGGCATCAGCACCGATCACGAATGCTTTAGTTATGAAGAAGCAAAAGAAAAGCTGGAACTGGGTATGAAAATTATGATCCGGGAAGGAAGCGCGGCCAGAAATTTTGAAGCCTTGATCCCTCTCCTTTCGGGATTTCCGGATCAGATCATGTTCTGTTCTGATGACAAACACCCGGACGGGCTGATCGTGAGTCACATCAATGACCATGTGAAAAGGGCGCTGAAAAAAGGACACGATCTCTTCCAGGTTTTGAGGGCTTCTTCCGTTAATGTGATCAACCACTATAATTTACCCGTTGGACAATTGAGAAAAGGCGACAATGCAGACTTTATCGAAATTGACAGCATTGAAAATTTCAATATACTCCGGACTTTCATTAGTGGAAAATGCGTGGCGGAAAAAGGAAGATCTTCTATTGAAAGAACAGCCGTATCACTCATCAATAATTTCAGGTGCAGTCTTAAGCGTCCTTCCGACTTTGAGCTTAGCGCCGGATCCGGAAATGTAAAGGTCATCGAAGTGCTGGACGGGCAGCTGATCACGAAGCAGGTCAACGCTGATATATTGGTAAGGAACGGGAAAGCCGAAAGTGACATTAAAAATGATATTTTAAAAATTGCAGTAGTTAACCGGTATGAAAACACAAGTCCTGCAATCGCTTTCATAAAAAACACCGGCTTAAAGAAGGGCGCAATTGCTTCCTGCGTTGCTCATGATTGCCATAACATTGTTGTTACCGGGACATCTGATGCAGCCATCTGTAAAGCGGTAAACCTTATTATCCGCAGCAAGGGCGGCATTTCTTATGCGGATGAACAGGAAGAACGGATCCTTCCTCTCCCCATCGGAGGGATCATGAGCGATTGCGACGCCTATGAGATCGCAAGGCAATACATTGCTTTGGATAAAAAGGCGAAAGATGCAGGAAGCAATCTGAGCGCGCCCTATATGAGCCTCTCTTTTATGGCGCTGCTGGTAATACCTGCATTGAAATTAAGCGATAAAGGCCTTTTCGATGGCACTACTTTCTCCTTTGTTGACGTTTTCAATAAAAGTGAAGCGGCGGAATTATAAAAAATGCTTATTTTTAATCTGAATATGAATTTGCATTCAAGCCATTCTCACCGGCTCATTTTATTTCCACTGTTATGCGTTGCGCTTCTTCTGGGCTCCTGTGCCAATAAAGAAGTTCCCGAGAAAGTGATCGTCAAAAAAGTTCAGGATGTAAATAAAACCGTCTCCGAAGAACTTTTACAGTTCCTTTCAAAAAAACTAAGCGATAGCGTATTAGTGGTGAAGGAAGATACGCTCCTCACCTGTAACTATATCTCTTCCTTATCCAAGGATTATAAGCTTTTATTTACCGATAAAGGGAAATACACCGCTCTCGGAGATACTCTTTTCAATATAATTAAGGATGCGCGTTATTACGGTCTGATACCTGATGATTACCATTACCGTAAGCTGGATACTTTGAAAAAACAATTTCAGAATCAGGAACAGGAATATGACGCAGTTGCGATCGCAAGAACCGAGCTCTTGTTCAGCGATGCTTATTTCAAGCTTGGGGCGCACCTGAATAAAGGTAGATTTTATCCGGACAGCCTGTTGCTGGAATGGAACCCACGCAAGCTTGATACCAATTGGCTAAGTGTATTGAAATGGGGACTTGACAGCAGGCAGATCCGTAAAGCACTGGATTCACTGGAACCAAAACATGAAGGATTTGTGCTATTGAAAAAGGAATTCAGAAAATTCATGGACGAAAATAAGGAGATCGCCTGGGACTCTGTTTCCTGCTACAATGTAGGCGACACGAATGCGTTCAAGCAGCAATTGAAAAACAGACTTATGATCACCGGTGATTATGACAGCACGGTAAGCGGTAACGACAGCGTAAAACTTTCAAAAGGGATCAAGTCGTTCCAGAAAAAATTCAACCTTGATCCTGATGGCAAGCTCGGGAAATATACGCGCCAGGCGCTCACGTATTCCAAAGAAAAAACGATCAGGCAAATGGAAATGGCGCTCGAAAGGTGGCGCTGGGAACCGAGGGTTTTCCCAAAGGTCTATTTCTGGGTGAATATCCCTGCAGCCAACCTTCACATTTACGAAAAAGACAAAAAAGGAAAGGACACGCTGGTGCTGTTCTCCAATATAGTTGTTGGGAAGCCGGAAAACCAGACTCCGGTTCTTCGCAGCAAGATCAATTATATGCTCATCTATCCTTACTGGAACGTGCCTTATAGCATTGCCTGGAAAGAGATCTTACCGATGGTGCAACGTGATACCAGCTATCTGAGAAAGAAAAATTTTGAGGTGATAGGGGCCGGCGGTGTTGTACTCGATCCTAAAACCATTAACTGGAAGAAATACAACAAGACCAATCTTCCGTTTAAATTCAGGCAGCGCATTGGCGAAGAGAACAGTCTGGGAGTGGTAAAGTTCAATTTTAACAATAAATACGGCGTTTATTTGCACGATACGAACAGCAAGCGTTACTTCAAGACATTTTATCGTTTCCAGAGCCATGGCTGTATGCGCCTGGACAAGTATTGGGAAACCGCGAAATTCCTGATCCGCGATGACACGCTTAAGCTTCCTTACGATACGCTTGCGCTTTATTTTGCCACTCCCGAGCAGCGGCAGATTCCGATGAAAAAAAGCTTTCCGATCTTTGTGAGGTATTATACGGAGCTCGCCGACTCAACGGGTCTTCATCACTATATTGACATCTACCGCAAAGATGAGAAACTAATGAAGCTGGTTTATAAGGAAAAATAAGACTACCAAGCCTCTTCCTTTACCGGCTTTGGAACGTCCGTTACGTTTTTGAGAAAGCTACTGAAAGCATCGTCATACTTTTCAAATTGATCCTTGTGTTCCTGGTAGAACCGGATAATAGTGTTGTCCTGCATCCCGGTTCCTCCATTCAGCAAAGCGGCATTCTCCAACAGTAATCTTTGCATGCTTCGTGAAGAGTTTACCAGGGAGTTGAACTTCATAGAAGTAAAGGCGCCTTTGAACCGGATCTTTTCCTTGTCCTTCAGGTCAATTACTTTGCGACTGAAATCCCTTATGCGGTAAATATTTCTCCAATCCGTTTTAACGCAGCTCAGATCATTGAACACATCATTGTAAGTAAGGGTAAAATATTTACTGAACAGCAATTTATTCGATGGAAGGGTCTGGTTTTTCCAATACCAGGTAAACAGGATCTTTAAAAAAATAAACAGAAGCAGAGCGCTCACTAAAACGACCAGCCAGGTATAAGTTCCAAAAAGATCGGACATGCGTAATTTTTCCGCAAAAGTATAAAAAAAAACGTAATGCACTTTCATTCAGCGGTAAAATGCCTTAATCAGGGTCGCCTTTTTTTCTCTACATTTGAGAAATGGAAAGGGAAAAATATTTTAACGGCATTGAGTTCATCAGGTTGATCCTTCGCTGGAAGAAGACGATCGGATCGCTTGTTATCTTTTCCATTATTCTTGCTGTTGTATTCAGCTCGCCGGCTTTCTTAGCGCCCCTGTATTCATCCGAGGCCATCATCTATCCTCCTGCAACGAACTCTAACAAAATGCTTATTGATTATGACCTTCGTTTTGGCACAGACAAGGAAATTGATGAGCATATCCAGATCCTCAAGTCAGGAATACTTCGCGACACCATGATCTCCAGGTATAAATTGATGAGCAGGTACGGCATCAGTGAAAACGACAAGGCAAAATACGACGAGCTGTACAAGACCTTTTCAAAACGCTTTACCGTTGACCGTACGCGTCAGAATGCTATTTCCATAACCGTATTTGATACCAATGCAGATACCGCCGCGCTGCTTGCCAATGACCTGGTGCAGATGGGTGATAAAGTTAAGGAGCATATTCTCAAGAACAATTTCCTTTCTGCATCCCAATCCTTGAGAGAGCAGTATGAAAAAGCCGAAAGCGACCTTGATTCCATTCTTTTCCTGATAGGTAAAAACGACAATATTAATTGCCTGCCTGAATTCAACACCACAGCCAAAAAGGATTTTGCCGAAAAGCTGGCGGATAAGCTTGACCTGCATGAGGCAAAGAAAAAAGCAAGAGAAAAAAACAATCAGGTTCTTCTTTCCCTGCTAAGGGCTTATGAATCCAAACAGAACTTTCTAACAGATCTCCAGGAAAAAAATTATGAGATCGACCAAAAGCTTTCCAGTACCATTCCCGGTTCTTATGTGATAACGCCGGCCCGGGCTGCAGATAGAAAATGCTGGCCGGTCCGCTCGCTTATTGTTTTCATTGCAGGGATCAGCGCCCTGCTTTTCGGGATCTGTATTGCTTTCGTCACAGAGCACGTGAAAAAGCTGAAACATCAATTGTAAGAAATGACTAGCGGAATCAGGGCCTGGAATTATTTTTATATAGCAACAGGCTTATTCTTTACCTTATCTGTTATGCTACTCATCAGGGATGTTTCACTCTGGATGATCTCTTTTGTGCTCTTTTCCTTTATTTTCACAGGATACATCCTCTCTTTCTTCAGAATGGATAAGCTGTACAAGCTGCTGATCCTTTGTCTTCCCTTTTCCATAAATACAGATATAGGTTCCGGCACCTCAATCCTTCTTCTTTCCGAACCGTTAACAGGACTAATTGCGCTTGCAACGATTTTTGCCCTGTTTTCCGGCAGAGAAAAGCCAGCGGTAAGTTTCTTTGAACATCCCCTGAGCCTGTTCGTTTCCGGTTACCTTTTCTTTACACTGATCAGCCTCGGCTTTTCTTCCATGCCTTTGGTTTCCTTAAAATCCCTCGTTGTCAAATGCACCTATATTATTGCTTTTTACATCGCGCCTTACCTGCTTTTCCGCAGAGATCCGCTCCCGGCAAATAAGATATACCTGCTTTATGGCATCGCATTACTTCCTGTAATTTTTTACGCTCTTTCGCAACATGCGAATTATGACTTCGCAAAAGAATCCTCAGCAGTAACACCGCTGCCCTTTTTCTCTGATCATACAATTTACAGCGCCTGTCTCACCTTTGTAATTCCACCTCTTCTTATCCATCTTTTTTTCTCAAAAGTATTCTCTACCGGATTTTTCATGAGAAGCCTGCTT
>JBJMLS010000074.1:0-9940 GCA_045805185.1 Bacteroidia bacterium
TCCTATTATAAAATATTCCAATATATCCAGAAATCAATATACTGAACAAAGAAATATAGGAACAGACACCTTAGTGTACTGGAGCAGACAACAAGTGAGCATTCATGGTGGAAATTCTGTTGGATTAGGAGCATTGATAGGCTTTAATATTTATGCAAATAAATATATTTCTTTAGGCTTTGAATTGTCCTCTTCATTGCAATATTATAAAATTGGTGGCGATTCTTCAGTTGATTTCTCGAGCCAGTCAATTCCAAATCCAATATATCAACAAAAGGATACATACCTGGATTCTTATCAGGGAGTGAAATACTCTAAACTTTTATCATCTATTCAAATTTCGATTCGCATTTAATTCACTAAAACAACCAAACATGAAAAAACAAACACTAGTTATTACAATCCTTCTTATTACATTTCAATATGTAAAAGGACAAACATGTGGATTGACTCAGGTAACTCATTCCCAATACACTTCGGGTTTTCTCCCAAGATGGGGCGCTACCAATAGTTGCATCCAGAACTCCGTCATCCAGGAAAGCAGTTCAAACATTGGTATTGGTGCTACACCAACGAACGGTAAACTTGATGTAAGTGGAAATATAAGCGTTACTTCCGGAAACGGCTTTAAAATCGGCTCATCAACAATTTTATCAATAGGATTCGGCGGAACTTTTGTTGGAGATGCTGTTCCTGCTACAGCGTCTACTGATAATACCATTATGGGATACAGAGCCGGAGGTGGTACCGGAAACGGGTCCGATGGGTGTACTGCCATCGGCTATTATTCGGGTAATGTACTCACGGGGCTTGCAGATTATAATACTTTTTTAGGATGGAGAAGCGGTGCAATAAACACGAATGGTTCTGACAATGTATTTATAGGCGTTTCCGCTGGCGCTCTTAATATTAATGGTAATAAAAATACAGCTACTGGTTATCAAGCCCTCAGCACTTGTACTGTAGACAATAACAACGCCTTCGGATACCAAGCTCTTTCATTTGCCGGCACAGGTACGCCCAACTCTGCTTTCGGAACCTCTTCTAGCTACTCCCTCACAACAGGCATAAATAATAATTCTTTCGGTTTTGAAACGCTTAACAAAAACGTAAGTGGAAATTATAATTCAGCTTTTGGAGATCAGGCTTTATTTAACAATACAGCTTCAAATAATAATGCCCATGGTTATCAGGCTTTGTATTCAAATACAACAGGAACTCCTAATACGGCTTTTGGAACAAGTGCGAGTTACTCAATAACAATCGGCACAAATAATAATTCTTTCGGTTTTCAGACGCTCAACAAGAACGTAAGCGGGAACTATAACTGCGCCTTTGGAGATCAGGCTTTATTTAATAATACAGCAAATTATAATTGTTCCTTTGGACACCAGGCATTATTTACTAATACAAGCTCAGCGGCTACAAATGCCTTTGGTTATAAAGCTTTATATGCGAATACCAGCGGCGGGAATAACAATGCTTTCGGCTACCTCGCGCTTACTGCAAATACAACTGGTAGTGCAAACACCGCCATGGGACATGGAGCGCTTACAACAAATACTGCCGGAGCTAATAATACAGCCTTTGGGTATGAGGCCTTATTACTGTTAAATGGAGATAACAATACCGCAATTGGACATATTGCATTACTAAATAGTTCTACAGGGCACCATAACACAGCGACGGGTAGTGGTTCAATGTACACAAATACTACAGGGTACGACAATACGGCATTCGGCACTACTTCTTTATATGCGAATGTAAGTGGCCATAATAATACTGCCGCTGGTTATTCTGCAGGTATCACTAATACCACAGGTCATTATAACACTTACATTGGCAATGGTGCGGATGGAAGCGGAACCGCCTATTCCAATTCAACGGCGTTAGGTTCGGGGGCCGCTGTTAATGCGTCGGATAAAGTCAGAATAGGCGATGCAACTGTAACTGTTATAGAAGGTAATCCGCTTAATTATACTTCCAGCGATGCCCGATTCAAGTTCAATATAAACGAAAATGTAAAAGGTCTGGAATTTATTAATAAACTTCGCCCGGTAAGTTACCAGTTCAATACCCAGCAGTTTACAGAGTTTTTATGTCAAAACATGGCTGATAGTATTCGTGATTCGCATTTGAATGGAATCGACTTTTCCCCCTCTACCGCGCTCGTCCATTCAGGATTACTTGCCCAGGAAGTAGAACAGGCCGCCATTGCAACCGGTTTTGTGACAGACATTGTACATGCACCGGCCAACGAAAATGATAATTACAGTATTGCCTATGCCGGGTTAGTAGTTCCATTGATAAAAGCAGTCCAGGAACAACAAAGCATTATCGATAGCCTTAAAGAAAAAAATACGAAACAGGATTCGATCAATAATGCTCTACAGGATCAGATCAACCAGATCGTAAATAATTGCTGCAATGGAACTGGTCAGCGCACAAACCAGAACAGCGGAAGCAATAACATTGCAGGCATCGATGTTCAATTGAGCGATAAAAATGCAGTGGTATTAAATAACGCCGTTCCTAATCCTTTTGCCGAGCAAACCGTGATCGGGTATAACATTCCTGAGAACGCAGGCTTCGCACAGATCATCTTTTACAATAACCTGGGACAGCTGATCAAAGCGGTGGACATTAAAACAAAAGGGCGCGGCCAGCTCAATGTATTCGCTAACGACCTTACGAACGGGGTTTATTCCTATTCACTCATCATCGATGGTAAATTGATCGATACGAAGAAGCTCATTAAAACGCAGTAAAATTGTTTTTCATTTGATAGAGAGCCTCGCCTGAACAGCGGGGCTTTTTAATTTCATAACATCCACCTTTCGCCTGAGCGATCAGCATTCTCTTTCGCTCAAAGCTTGTATTTTCCCTCTCAAAGTATTCCGTTCTTCTCATTTTGAGAAGGGCATTTTACAGAATCGCATACTCTTTTCTTTTCAATGCTTCTGTAAATAATTGAAACTCATCCGACTTAACATTTTTTTAATTCCGCTTCCTGCCGGATGGCACTCGCTTGGCAATTAGCCCAGCGAAAGAATATTAATCCCTAAAAAAAAGAAGCCATGAAAACTTACACCCAATTATCTGCCCTTGCGGTTTCAGTAGTACTGATCTTTTCCGCCTGTAAAAAAGAAAACAGCGTCAACCCTTCCCCTTCTTCTCCCGATACCAGCAAGCAGGGAAGCATGCAGGTAAAAATGACGGACGGTCCGGCAAACTACGCCGCGCTTTTCATGGATATTACCGGCGTTGATGTGTACAGCGAAGAACAAGGCTGGGTCGCCTTAAGCAAGGAGCAGCAAAAAATAGATGTATTGGCCCTGAACAATGGTGTTACCGTTAACCTTACCCCGGAAACAACCGTATCCGCCGGAACCTACACCAAGATCAAGATCCGCTTCAGCGAAAATAACAGCATCGCAGTGAACAGCGGAAGCACCGGCGCCATTGCAACCATAGGATTAAAATGGGACGGTCCGCGCGAAGCAGAAGTAAGGATCGATCAGAAGATCACCGGCGGGGCCAAGACCGAAGTATTGCTTGACTTCCAGGTAGCGCAATCGATCTTCCAGGATGCCAGCAATTACATTATTCGCCCAATGATCGCTGAAGTGAAAGACGCGAGCACCGGCATCAAAGGAATGGTGAAGGGAAGCGGCGCCGCTTCAGTGATCCTTACCAACGGCATTCACAATTACGATACCTACATCAATGCAAACGGGGAATTTCTCATCAGGGGCGTTGAACCCGGCAAATACGATATGATCGTGAGCCCACTTACAAACTTACAGGGGACATTGTTAAGCCCTAAACGAATAGAAGGATTGGTTATCGCCAAAGGAAAGATCAGTGAAACGACAACAGTTCAATTCTGATCCCGCGATCGAGCCACCTCATTCGAAAAATATAGTCCCTTCGTTGGAAAACGAGGGGACTTTTATTTTACAGGAATCAGAGCGCTATGAAGTTTAAAAGATAGCCAATGTGCTTCATTTGCGGCAATTCGCCAAAAAAAGAGGCTAAAAGATTGACAAGCGCTGGTTTATACTCTATATTGCGAGCAAATCGATCATCATGCTTACATCTTTTCGCCTGGCAAAAATGGCAATGCTTCTATCCTGTTTTTCAGTTGCTCCTGCAATCATCGCACAGAACAGTGAATTAAAATTGGGCAATGCGCAGGTTGCGGGTTATAGCCCGGAGACCAATCTCCCGAATTTCATCCGTTTTGCCGCAGGACAGGAGATCAGCCAGGATCAGTTTGAGAACTGGGCCATGTACGCGCTGAACCTCGATGGAGCCATGAGCCTGAAAGCTTACAAAACAGAAAAAGATAATTTCGGTTTTATACATACGCGCTTTCATCAATATTATAATAGCGTCTTAATTGAAGGAACGAGTTTGATCACACACGCTAAGAACGGCAGACTGGTTTCGGTGAACGGCGATTTTATCCAGGACACGAAAGCTGCTACTACTGTTAGCCTAAGTGAAAAGGCAGCTTTGCAGAAAGCGCTCGGTAAAGTAAATGCAAAGCGTTATAAGTGGGAAAACAAGGATCATGAGAACGCGCTTAAAACAGCTTTCAATGATCCGGGATTTGGTTTCTTTCCAAAAGGAGAACTGGTCATTGTTCAGAAGAACGGAGAGAATTATTCCGCCGCTTCCACCCGCCTCGCTTATAAATTCAACATTTACGCGGAAGAGCCTTTGTACCGCGCCTATATTTACGTTGATGCCAACAGTGGTGAGATCATCAATGAAAAGAACCTGATCTGTACCATTGATGTCGCCGGAACCGCGAATACAAAATACAGCGGGACACAAACCATAACCTGCGACAATTACGGAACAGGTCAATACCGCCTGCGTGAAACAGGGAGGGGAACAGGGATAGAAACCTACAACCTCAACAACTCCATGACCTATACCAATACCGATTTTACAAATGCTTCGTCCACCTGGAACGTTACCGGAACCAACCAGGCGGCAGGCGACGCGCATTGGGGAGCGGAAATGACCTACGATTATTACCTGCAGAACCATAACCGCAACAGCATCGATGATAACGGCTACAAGCTCCTGAACTATGTACATTACAGTACTAACTACGCAAATGCTTTCTGGGACGGAACTGAAATGACCTATGGAGACGGAAGCAGCACCCAGGGTTTTACCATTATGACCGCGCTTGATGTATGCGGGCATGAGATCACGCATGGCGTTGTAGAAAATACAGCGAACCTGGGCAACGGTGAAGCAGGCGCGCTGAATGAGGGCTTTGCGGATATTTTCGGAACGACGATCGAGCGATTTGCGCGGCCCGCGCAAAATGACTGGCTCATCGGAGCTGATATCACCACCAACGGACAAGGTCTCCGAAACATGTCGAACCCCAGCCTCATGCAGCAACCCGATACTTACCAGGGAACCAACTGGGATGCAGGAGGAGAAGTACATACGAATAATGGCCCTTGCATTTACTGGTACTACCTCATGTGCCAGGGTGGAACAGGAACCAACGATAATAATAATACATACACTGTTAACCCGATCGGAATGACGGATGCGGCGCAGATCGCTTACCGCGGCCTGACAACTTATTTTACAACCAATACCAATTACGCTTCCGCGAGAAATTACACCATACAGGCAGCGATAGACCTTTTTGGAAATTGCTCGCAGCAGGTGATCACCTGTACCAATGCCTGGTATGCAGTTGGAGTGGGATCACAGTACTCTGCTTCAGGCGTCATCACTTCTTTTTCAGCCGCGCAAACTTCTTCCTGCGCATTACCCGTGTCGGTTCCATTCAACAATACTTCACAAAGCGGTTTAACCTACACCTGGGATTTTGGCGATGGAACAACAAGCAATGCGGTTAGTCCGACACATACCTACACGCAGGCAGGAAACTATACCGTTAAGCTGATGGCGACAGGCTGCAGCTCTACAACGGATTCCACGATCATGACCAATTACATTTCGATCACCCCTCCCTCTTCGCCTGTTACAACAGGCGCTGCGCGTTGCGGAGCAGGAACACTAAGTCTTTCCGCAGCGGGCGGAGGAACACTTAACTGGTACGACGGTTCCGGAACATTGGTAAACACGGGTACATCCTTTACCACACCTTCATTGAATGCAAGTACAACCTACAATGTTTCTTCTTCCGTGGCCCAAACACCGGTGACAGGAGGTCCTGCAACCAATACGGGCGTTGGCGGAGGGGGCTACCTCAATTATTCGCATTACCTGGTTTTTGATGTGAGCTCGCCATTGACCATACAAACAGTTGACATTTACGCGCAGGCAACCGGCAGCAGAACAGTGCAGCTCCAGGATAATACCGGATCCGTGATTGCTACCAAAACCGTTACTGCAACTGTGGTTGGTAAAAATACTGTTACGCTGAACCTTCATGTAAATTCAGGAACAGGTTATCGCCTCGTTGCCACAGGAGCAACTATTAACCTTTACCGGAACAATGCCGGCGCGGTTTATCCTTATACAATTGGTTCACTCGTATCCATTACCGGAACAGATGTTACCGCAACGAATCCTGCCTATTATTATTATTTCTACAACTGGACGGTTTTGAAAGATCCCTGCGTGAGCGCGCTGACACCTGTGACAGCAACCATCAACACGGGAGTCGGAAACGTGACCGTAAATTCCGCCACTGTATGCGCGGGAGATTCAATTACGCTGACGGCAAGCGGAGCGGCAAGCTATTCCTGGAACACAGGCGCCACTACATCATCCATAACCGTGGCCCCGGCGAATACAAGCACTTATGTTGTGACCGGAACAGCGAGCGGCTGCAGCAGCGCCTCCGATACTTCAACTGTAACTGTAAATCCCTTGCCTTCGGTCAGCTTTATCTTGTCTGATACAACTGTATGCCTTAACAATGGCCCGGAAGTATTGAATGCAACGCCCGCCGGAGGAACCTTCAGCGGAACAGCGGTGAGCGGCAATAGCTTTGATCCAGCCGTTTCAGGAACAGGTATATTTGAAATTACTTATGTGTACACTGACGGGAACACCTGCAGCGCTACAACAAGCGATAGCATCAGCGTTGACGCCTGTACAGGAATGACGCAGTATGCGGACAATCAACTCCTGCTTTTTCCAAATCCTGCAAATGAAGAGGTGGCAATTAAAAGCGCAGGAGCAGTGACACTAAGAATGTTTGATCAGACAGGCAGGCTTGTGCTGGAAACTTCTTCGGGACAAAATACCGGGGATTTAAGAATCGCTACTTCATCCTATGCCGAAGGGATCTATCAGCTCAACATTACCATAGGTGAAAAAGTAATCCGTAAGCGTTTGCTGATACAGCACTAACCATTTGGACTGAACAAAGCCATCCGGAGATCGGCTTTTATTCAACAAACTGGATTGAAGAAGGGATTATAGATTCTTTTGTGCTCCCTGATCCATTATAATTATGGGCTTTAATCCTGGCATCAGTTCCTATTCTCATTGTTCTTCCTGTATAAAAACTCTAATCCGCAAAGGAACCTGTTTTATTGTGTATCTTTAGCTGAAGCCCAATTAAAATAAATTAACAGTGTCCATATACCCGGAACAAGAAGAAAAATAAATATCTTTGTAATCCTTAGCTCTTAAAAACCAAGTGGATAAATTAAAACATAAGTTAAAACGGACGGATCGCCTGAGAACATTTTCAGGAATGCTTGTTGTTTTTTTCCTGCTTACGTTTATTACATCGCGCTCACTGAACTCGATCAGCGTGTACCAGGGGGCAAAGGAATACGCCTTATTGAAGAACTCCAATTCCCCGCTTAAACCCGATGCCCAAAGTCCTTACGAAGAATTTGAAAAGGAAAACGAGGATGCATCCGAAGACGATAACAGCGATGAAAAGAATACGAGCTCTCACCAGGACCTTGTTTTTATTTCCCTTATCGGCGAGCCGCTGCTCCTGAGCAATGCAGGTTTACAGTCCGACCCTGTTTCCGGAGAATCCTATTCCTGGAAAACCAGTTCCGATCTGCCGATCTACCTTTTTAAGAGGACCATCCTGATCTGAGTCTTATTGTTCCGCGTGCAGTTCCTTGCACACAGGTCTGCGAAAAAATTCGCGATGCATATCCGTATAACGGATCAGGCGCCTGAAAATATTTCTGAATTACATTTTAAAGAATCTGTCAATGAAAACTGAAAACTCATTTATTGAAGAAAAAGAGATTTTCGCTAATGGAAAAACCAATTCTTCCTTTGACGAACATAAAGTCCTGCACGACCTTAAGCATTATCTTCCCGCGCAGGCGCCCTTGAAAGATTTTATTCACCACAATACGCTTCACGCATTTCAAAATCTGCCTTTTCACGAGGGACTTCGTTCCGCGTCGAAAATATTCGGGTACAAAGTTTCCCTTACGCTCGATGAATACCGCGAATATTATCATTCCGGAAAGATCCGTGAAGATATCCTGGACCGCATTGTCAGCGAAAAGAAAGGAGCGGGTCATCTGAAAGAGTGGAAGGAAAAGTTATTGACCAGGAAGTATGATACCGAACTTGTGCCGAGGATCGGAGAACTGAGATCAGGGTGGAAAGCTTTCAAAGTTGACCTCGATTCGCTTGTTCATCCCATCCTGTTCCGGGTGCTTTGCAGTTACCTCGACCAGGGAATCTCCATCTGGCAGTTTCCTGTGGAGAACCAGGGCTTTCTCGCTTCCATCAGGGAAATTGAAAAGAACAGCTTTACCAGTTTTTTCAAAAGCAGCCGCGCAAAAAAACTTTTACTTGAAGGGGATTGCAGTCTTGCGGCGCTTCTAAAAACACTTGTGGGAGATGAGTCCTTATACGCTACCTATCTCTTCGATCAGCAATTCGCTCACCAGGGATGGTCAGGAATGGTTTCCGCGGTGGAACTGCAGCCCGAAACACTTTTAGACACCAAAAAGATCACGCTCCATGACCTGATCACCTTTGAGCTCCTGCTCGAGATCGACGCGCTTGATTTTGAGCTGGGGAAAAGATGGGAACCGCTTTCCACTAAAATAAAACACAGGCCCTCCGATCTTTTTGCCCTTGTTCCCGAAACAGAGCTCAATGAAGTTTTCGTACTCTGGCAGGAAGCCTATGAATGGAGCTATTATGATGAAGTACTGAGCGCAATAAAGAATCACAAGACGCCAGCGCCCGGAAAAAATCCTCCGAGCTTCCAGGCCATGTTCTGTATTGATGACAGGGAGTGTTCCCTAAGAAGATACCTGGAAAATACCGATCCGGACTGCGAGACCTTTGGCACACCCGGATTTTTTTCAGTGGAATTTTTCTTCCAGCCCGAAGGCGGGAAATTTTATACCAAGCTTTGCCCTGCCCCGGTAACACCTAAATACCTGATCAAAGAAGCGGAAACGAAAAGCAAGCGCGCGAAGGATGTACATTTCAGCAAGACATCGCACTCTTTCTTCAGGGGCTGGCTCATTTCGCAAACCCTGGGGTTTGAATCCGCGTTCCGGCTTTTTCTAAACATCTTCAAGCCTGCGATGAGTCCGGCAACGGCTCATTCTTTTAAGCACATGGATAAATTCTCGAAGCTGACCATTGAGAACACCGATGTCACGAACAGGGAAAACGATCTGCAGGTTGGATTTACCATTGAGGAAATGACCAACCGCGTTGAAAGCCTGCTGAAGAGCATTGGACTGGTAAAGAATTTTTCTTCGCTGGTCTATGTGGTCGGACACGGATCCAGCAGTGTGAACAATCCGCATTTTGCAGCTTATGATTGCGGCGCCTGTTGCGGAAGGCCGGGCTCTGTAAATGCACGCGTAGTATGCTACATGGCGAACCATCCGAAAGTGCGCGCGATGCTGGCAGCAAGGGGTCTTGTAATTCCGGAAACGACACAATTCGTGGGCGGACTGCACGATACCACGCGCGA
>JBJMLS010000075.1:0-7918 GCA_045805185.1 Bacteroidia bacterium
AGATGCAACCGAAAATAGTAACGATACCAATGTTTCCATTGAATACGGTAGTTTTACCGGGGGAAACAAAGTTATTGCACATATTCGAGGATCGCTATAAAGAGCTGGTGATCGACTGCATGAAAAATGGAGCGAACTTCGGCATTCCATATATTAAGAACAATGATATCAGCGAATACGGTGTTGAGGTGAAGATAACAAAGATCGTAAAGACCTACGATAATGGGGAGATGGATATCACAGTGCAGGGTGTTGTTCCTTTCAGGATCCTGAAATATACCAAAGTCCTTAAACCAAAACTGTATGGCGCTGCAAGCATAGAGGAATACGAAGGCGACATGACCTCGGCCCGCTATAAAATGTTCCGCTCGTTAAAAAAATACATCAAATCGGCAAAAGGAAAAGAGATTCCTGTTGAGACGCTTACAAATGTTCCTGTATATAATGTGGCTGTCCTTTTGGACCTCACCAATGAAGAAAAACTACAGTTGATCTCTTTCGGGGAACTGAAACAAAAAGAAGATTTCTTAATTGCAAAGCTTAAGCTTTTCATGCACATGTTGAAAGCTGAAAAAGAGCTGAGCGGAAAATTCTGGTTAAACTGATCCTAGAAGATTAAAACAAAAGCCCAATTGATTTCAATTGGGCTTTTAAATTTGTATCAGCTGAGTGGAGATTTAAAACCACCACCAGGCCCAGGGGCGACAGATCCTCGGTCTCCAGCCTCACCAGATATTCGGAACAACAATATTAACCGAAGTTTTATTGCGGTTGCCATTACGGCCAACATCATGGTTGGACAGATTGCCATCGTCAAAAACCTCTCTGAAACCATTTTGATACTGGACAAGAGCGACCCGGAATTTATTCATCGAATACAAGGGGCCGTCAGGATTCTCAGCTTTTTTGTATTTCAATTCCGTTTCACTTACTTCAAGTACCTTGCCGGCCAGTATATTTCCATTTTTCATGTAAATGGTATCCTGACCGAATCCATTAATGACCAAAAGAAGAAATGCTGCCTTTATAAGAAAACGCTTCATGGTGAAATTTTTAATAAAATTAAAAAACGAAGAAACAGCTTCCAAATCTTTACTGTTAAAACCCTTGAATCACCAGTAAATTGCAATGTTTGTAAAAAAAGAAACCCGGAACAATTCGTTGCCGGGTTCACTTTATATAACGAACAGGTTAAGCTTCAATACCCTCTTCCATATAAGCTTCTATCGGAGCGCAGGAACATACCAGGTTTCGGTCACCATAGGCATTATCTATACGGCTCACGCTCGGCCAGAATTTATTGTTGCGAACCCAATTTAAAGGATAAGCTGCTTTTTCACGGCTATAAGCGCGTTTCCACTCACTGCTTACCACAACACGAACCGTGTGCGGAGCGTTTTTGATCACATTATCATTCTTATCAAATTTACCTTCAGCAATTTCTGCGATCTCCTTTCGGATCGCGATCATTGCGTCGCAGAAACGGTCGAGCTCGGCTTTACTCTCGCTTTCTGTTGGCTCTACCATAAGTGTATTCACGACGGGGAATGCGACGGTTGGTGCGTGAAATCCAAAATCCATAAGTCGCTTGGCGATATCCGCGACCTCAACATTGCTGCTCATTTTAAATTCATTGCAATCCAGGATCATCTCATGCGCGCATCGTCCGTTCTTTCCGGTGTACAGTATTTTGTAATGGTCCCTGAGAACTTCTTTCATATAGTTCGCGTTCAGGATCGCGATCCTGGTTGCTTCAGTTACGCCTTCTCCGCCCAGCATTTTAATATAACCATAAGAGATCAGAAGGATCAGGGCGCTTCCATACGGAGCTGCTGATACTGCTGTGATCCCTTTATCCCCGCTGGTATTTATAACAGTATGTGATGGAAGAAAAGGTACCAGGTGTTTTGCAACTCCGATCGGGCCCATTCCCGGACCACCGCCGCCGTGTGGAATTGCAAATGTTTTGTGCAGGTTGAGGTGACATACATCAGCGCCAATATTGCCCGGGCTGGTAAGTCCAACCTGGGCGTTCATGTTTGCGCCATCCATGTATACTTGTCCGCCGTTATCGTGGATGATCCTGGTAATGTCGGTTATGCTTTCTTCATATACGCCGTGCGTGGATGGGTACGTAACCATCAGGCAGGAAAGATTTTCTTTGTGTTGTTCAGCTTTTGCTTTCAGATCAGCCACATCAATATTCCCTTTATCATCGCATTTCACGACTACGATATGCATTCCGGCCATTGCTGCAGAAGCAGGATTTGTCCCATGCGCAGAAGAAGGGATCAAAGCTACGTTGCGGTGAGGATTTCCATTGGCGATGTGGTAGGCGCGGATCACCATTAATCCGGCGTATTCTCCCTGTGCTCCTGAATTAGGCTGAAAGCTCATGGATGCGAATCCGGTTATTTCAGAAAGATCCTTATTGAGCATGTCAATAATTTCTGCATAACCCTGTGCCTGTTCTATAGGTACAAAAGGATGAATATGTGCGTACTCGGGCCAGGTTAAAGGAAGCAGCTCGGAAGCGGCATTCAGCTTCATGGTACAGGAACCGAGAGAGATCATGGAGTGAACAAGTGAAAGGTCTTTATTCTCAAGACGCTTAATGTAGCGCATCATTTCACTTTCGCTATGGTAATTATTGAAAACAGGATGTGTGAGGTAAGCAGATTTACGCTCAGCAAAAGTTCCTTTGATGAAGTTTTGAATTGTAAAGCCATTGTCCTTGTATGTCTTGCCATTTGCTTCCGCAAGAACCGAAAGAATATCATTCACATCTTCGGCTTCAACAGTTTGATCGAGAGAAATTGCGAGATGCTTATCATCGATGTATCGGAAATTGATCTCCTTCGCTTCCGCTAATGGACGAACTTTTTTCGGGTCTGCAGCGATAACAAAGGTGTCAAAGAATAATTTTGTTTTTATTTCATAACCCAGCTTTTTCAGTTCGGAAGAAATAAAGGCAGTTGCATGATGCACTTCGGTCGCAATCGCTTTAATGCCCTCCTGGCCATGATATACGGCGTACATACTTGCCATTATAGCGAGCAGCGCCTGCGCGGTACAAATATTGGAAGTTGCCTTGTCGCGCTTAATGTGCTGCTCGCGTGTTTGCAGGGCCATGCGCAAAGCCTGGTTACCCTCGGAATCAACCGAAACGCCGATAATGCGGCCGGGTATGTGCCGCTTGTAATCTTCTTTGCAGGCAAAGAAAGCCGCATGAGGCCCGCCATATCCAAGCGGAACACCAAAGCGCTGCGAATTACCTACAACGCAATCCGCACCCCATTCCCCCGGAGGAGCAAGCAAGGCAAGAGCAAGGAGATCGCTTGCTACACATACCTGTATTTCTTTTTCATGGGCATTCGCTGTAAAATCTTTATAATCGCTCACCTCGCCATTGATATCCGGGTATTGGATCAGTGCGCCGAAGAAGGAATCGTCAAACGAAATCGTTTTCTCATCACCTACTACCAGTTCAATTCCCATTGGAACCGCCCGTGTACGCACGACATCAATAGTTTGTGGAAAGCAATTCCGGGAAACGAAGAATTTAGTGGAATTACTTTTCTGTTTCTCGCGGCTACGGTTACTGAAAAACATAAACATCGCTTCGGCAGCTGCGGTTGCTTCATCAAGTAAGGAAGCATTGGCAATTGGCATTGCGGCCAGATCCATTACCATTGTCTGGAAATTCAGTAAAGCCTCCAGTCTTCCCTGTGCGATCTCCGCCTGGTAAGGCGTATAAGCCGTGTACCAACCCGGATTTTCCAGCACATTGCGTTGGATCACGGAAGGAATAATGCTGTTGTAATAGCCCAATCCCAGGTAAGAACGAAAAACTTTATTTTTCTTCCCTATCGCCTTCAGCTGCTTCAGGTATTGATATTCGCTCAGAGCGGGAGCAACATTCAGGGGCTTTTTCAAGCGTATTGCGGAAGGAACAGTTTGCGCGATCAGTTCATCAACGGATGCGACGCCGATCTTCTTCAGCATCTCCGTAACCTCTGCAGCACGGGGGCCATTATGGCGGCTAACAAATTTATCTGTATACATAGTAAAATGAAGGGTTAAAAAACGAAGTACAAATTTAAGAAAATCCTTTGGTTTGCGATGGAAAAGTTTGTTAAGATTGTCCGGAATATGAGCCATAAGTTAGTATATTTGATAAAAATAATTTCATGCGTTCCCTTGTCTTTTGTCTTCTGCTTCTGTTCCTCGGTTTGATCCACAACAGTAAGGCCCAGCAAGGCTTTGGTAATGATTCCCTGTTCCTTATGAATGGTAAGATCTATGTGTCCACTGTAATAGATACTTCTCTTGGCGCGGTAACCATCCTCGACATAAAAGATACCAGCAAACGAATGAATGTTGAATACGATGAGCTATACGGAGTAAAGTATGCAAGCACCGGATCAATGTATTATTACTATTCACAGGATACTTCCATTATAAATGATTTTACGCGCGACGAAATGTGGCTCTACATGAAAGGTGAGCGTGATGCAAAAAAGGGTTTTAAGGGAAGGGGTTCTCTCTTTGGTTCAATGGCTGCTGGTATTGGCGGTGGAATTACAGGCAATATCCTGGGGCCGCTTGTCCCTTTTGCTTATTTAGGCCTGAGCGGTTTACCAAAGGTTCGCATTAAACACGACACCGTTTCTAACCCGTATTACCTCGACAGCGATGCCTATATCCTGGGTTATGAGCGACAAGCAAGATACAAGCGAAAAATAAATTGCATGATAGGCGGGGGAATCGGGCTCGCTATTGGATTTACGGCTAATTTTCTCATCACTCAAAGCTTCAATAATTTTTTAAAGTTCCATTAACCGTATGAAAAAGAAGATCGTCCTCCTTGGCTCAGGGGAGCTTGGTAAAGAGTTGGTGATTGCCCTTCAGCGTCTTGGCCAGCACGTTGTGGCGGTTGATAGTTATGCTGGCGCCCCGGCCATGCAGGTGGCGCACGAGTTTGAAGTGATCAACATGCTTGATGGGGAAGCGCTTGATAAAATAGTGGCAAAACATAAGCCTGATCTTATTGTCCCTGAGATCGAAGCGATACGTACCGAACGATTTTATGACTATGAAAAGCAGGGAATAACTGTTGTGCCCAGCGCCAAAGCGGCAAATTTTACTATGAACCGCAAAGCGATCCGCGACCTTGCGGCAAAAGAGCTGAATGTGCGAACCGCGAAATATGAATATGCAGCTACCCTGAAAGATTTTACAAAAGCAATTCACCGCATTGGAATTCCCTGCGTGGTGAAGCCTTTGATGAGCAGTAGTGGCAAAGGACAAAGCATAGTGAGATCACAGTCTGATATAGAGAAATCCTGGAATTATGCCATGGAAGGAAGTCGCGGCGATTACAAAGAAGTAATAGTTGAGGAGTTTATTAAATTTCATGCAGAAATTACATTACTTACGGTAACTCAAAAAAACGGACCAACTTTATTTTGCCCTCCAATTGGTCACCGCCAGGAGCGCGGCGATTACCAGGAAAGCTGGCAGCCCTGCGAAATTATAGAACAGGACCTGAAGGAGGCACAACAAATGGCAGATAAAGTAACCAAAGCATTGAGCGGTGCTGGTTTGTGGGGCGTTGAATTTTTTCTCACAGAGAAGGGCGTTTATTTTTCGGAGCTTTCGCCCCGACCGCATGATACCGGAATGGTTACACTTGCCGGAACACAGAACCTGAGCGAATTTGAGCTGCATGCAAGAGCGATACTTGGCTTGCCAATACCGAATATAACGCTGGAACGTGCAGGCGCATCTGCGGTAGTGCTGGCAATGGAAGAAGGAAATGATCCAACGTATTCCGGGATTGAAGATGTTTTGTCGGAACTCCAAAGTGATGTCAGGATCTTTAATAAACCCACTACACGTAAATACAGAAGAATGGGCATTGCCCTGGCTTATGATATTCCTGGCGCTGATGTAAACAAAGTAAAAGAGCGGGCTATCGCTTTTGCACAAAAAATCACAGTAAGTTAATCATGCGTTTCCCGCTTATTTTACTCCTCTTCTTTTTCTTTGGCTTCACAGTCGTGGATAAGAATGTTTATTTTCCTGAACACCTTAAAAGTACCAGCATTGCCAGGTTGAAAGACGTAGACTCTTTGTCTTATTACCAGTGCCAGGCAGTGAAAGTGCAAAAACAGCAGATCACGGAAGCGAATGGAACCGTTGTTGACCTGGGCGCTAAAGAAGAATACATTACTGTAACGGAAAAGTTCCAGGTTATTAAGAACAAGGAAGAATACCGGTTGAAATACTACACATCGTCAGAAACCTATTACCCCAACAAGAAGTATGCTTATCTGAAGCTTGTAGAAAAAAAATACTGGAATTTTCAGCTTAAAAAAGATGTGCTGTTAGAAAAACAAGATGTGCTGTTATTGGCTGCTTATGAAACCAAGCTCAGAGAAGTGACCGAGTATGATTTTACAGTAACAAAGATCAATTCCCCTCAAATGATTCTCAATGGTAAGAAAGTTTCAACTCAGTTTATGGTTGGAGGGGGATACCTGTTGAAAAATACATTGTCAGCCTTAAAGTAGTTTACCGGGAAACACAAACCTATTGTCCTTCGCACTATTCTGCATTCTCTCCTGTGAGCTTTGCGTCCCTTAGTGACACAAAATGCTCAAACACTACTTTCGCCTTTGCTTTCCCGATCACCTCTGCCAGCTCTTCTTCGGTTCTTTCTTTAATGGCCTTCACGGATTTGAACTTCAGGAGCAATTTTTGCGTAGTACTGTGACTGATGCCTTTTATTTCGGTCAATTCGCTTTTAATGGTTTCTTTACTGCGCTTGTTCCGGTGATGAGTGATCCCAAAGCGGTGCGCCTCATCCCGGATATGCTGTATGATGCGGAGGGTTTCAGATTTCTTGTCGATATACATCGGTACAGGATCGCCGGGATAATATATTTCCTCCAGTCGTTTCGCAATTCCGATCACTGCAACTTTTCCAACCAGGCCGAGCTTTTCAAGGCTGTTAATTGCCGCGCCTAATTGTCCCTTCCCCCCGTCGATCACAATAAGATTGGGCAGGGGAAGCTCTTCTTCCATTACGCGTTTGTAGCGACGGAAGATCACTTCCTCCATTGATGCAAAATCATCAGGACCTTCAACTGTTTTAATATTAAAGTGACGGTATTCTTTCTTGGCGGGCTTGCCATCGATAAAAACAGGCATGGCGGCCACGGCAAAGGCGCCCTGGATATTTGAGTTGTCAAAACCTTCGATGCGACGCGGTTCTTCCGTAAGGCGAAGGTCCTTCATCATTTGCTGCATGATGCGTTTGGTGTGCCGTTCGGGGTCCACAAGAATAGCCTGGCTGTCGCGCTCTTTTTTATAATTCAGGGCATTCCGCCGCGACAATTCAACCAGCTGTTTTTTATCACCTATTTTTGGAACCGTAACTTTTACTTCGGGGAAATACTGTTCATCAATTTCGAAAGGGAGATAAATTTCCTTTGAAGTGGAGCTGAAGCGCGTTCTCAACTCGTTTATTGCGAATACAAGCATTTCCTCATCGCTTTCATCCAGTTTCTTTTTCAGTTCAATGGTGTGGCCCTGAACGATCGCTCCATTCATGACCTTGAAATAATTTACATAAGCGATGTTTTCATCTGAAACAATTGTGAACACATCCACATCGTTGATCTGGGAATTAACAATGGTACTCTTGCTCTGGTATTTTTCCAGGACCTCGATCTTCTCTTTGATCAGCTGTGCTTTTTCAAATTCCATGTTTTCGGAAAGAGACCTCATCTTTTCCTTTAGCTCACGGATAGTAGAGGTAAAATTTCCTTTCAGCAGGCTCCTGATCTGGCTGATGCTTTCATTGTACTCTTCTTCACTCTGGAATTGTACGCAGGGAGCTTTGCATTTTCCA
>JBJMLS010000076.1:0-9646 GCA_045805185.1 Bacteroidia bacterium
ACTTTCAAAGAACTTTTTCGCTTACACGAAACTTATTTTTTTTCAGCTTTCAGGAAACTAATCCCTCTAACCTATTTTCAATCTCTCTCAGAACTCTTTCCCCTCATTTGGGGCTGCAAAAGTAATAATTCTTTTCTCTCCCGCAAAATTTATTTTATCTTTTTGTAAAATAAATCTTTTTTTCCCTCTCTCCCTAACTCGCATCCCGCAAAAACGGGAGGGCAAAGGTAATAAAGCTTTTTATTCCGACAATAGTATCAAAAGATTTTTTAGGATTTTTTTTATTAACAATGCTCCTGGCGCCTGAAAAATTCAGCAATAACAAGGGATGCAGCGATCGCAGCATTTAAAGACTCCGCGCCATTTTTAGACGAAGATGGTATTTTTATACGATGAGTGAGCCCTCTCATCACTTTTTCCGAGATCCCATTCGATTCATTACCTATAACCAACAAGCCCGGGGAAAGATCTTTAGCTGAATAAATATTTTCTCCTGATAAAACCGCTCCATAAACCGGAACATGTTTTCCCTTATCCTGAAGGTTCCTTTTTACTTCAGCAAAATCAGCCGTCACAACATTTACGCGACTTATGGAGCCCATAGAACTCATTATTGTCTTCGGACTGTATACTTCCACGCATTCTTCCGAACAGATGACCTGGCTCAGCCCAAACCAGTCAGCCACGCGGATAATAGTGCCCAGATTGCCGGGGTCGCGGATGTCATCAAGAAAAACAGTTAATTCTTTTTCAACTAATGTATAATCAATTTCTGCATGAGGTATTTCACAGATCACCACTACCTGGTTGGGTGTTGACAAGGTACTGATCTTTTTCAGCTCTTCCTCTGCAACAGAAGTAACTGCAATGGATCCGTGAATTGCTTCATGATTTTTTTCAAGCCAGTTCTTAAGCGCAAAAATCTCCCGTACTTTTATCCGCGAGCCTATTATTTCTTCTGAAAGCTTAGGACCTTCCGCAATGAAAAGCCCCTGCTCAACCCTGTTCTTTTTAAGGTGGAGCGACTGGATTTGTTTAACCTGATTTTTACTCAACATGATTTACACATAAACGCTAATGACTCCGGTAATTTCACTGAACGCTAAAAAGCAATATCTTCGCACAACAAAACGTGAAAGTTCTACGCAAAATAACGCAAATCCCAGCTGCAAAACTAATTTTGCTGATTTGTGTAGCGCTCCTTGCCTGTAATCCCACCAAGAAGCTTAAAAAAGAAGAATATCTTCTTGAGAAAAACACTATTCTGGATAAACATACCGGCCTTGACAATACAGAAATAGAAAGCTTCATACGCCAGAAACCAAACCGCAAAATTGCAAAGGTGATCCAGTTTCACCTATGGCTTTACAACCAGGTGGACCAGGAGAAAATGCGAAGAAAGAAGGAAACCCGGAACAAACGCTATGATAGAATTAATTCCAAACGCATTGTCAAAAATAATATCCGGAATGATAAGAGAGAAAAAAAAGGTAAACCCGCCCGCCTCCCGAAGCTGAAAGACAAGGATAAGCTTACCTTCCGGGAAAACTTATTAGAAATAGGTGAAGCTCCAACTATTCTGGATAGTTTTCTCACCAAAGTGTCGCGCGAACAAATGCAAAAGTTCCTGGCCACAAAAGGTTATTTCAACAGCGTGGTGAAAGATTCAACTGTTAAGGTGGATTATAAAAAATTTCTTTTTTTTAAATACAAGAAGAAAAGAGCTTATGTATTTTACAAGATCTCCAAATCGGTTCCTTATAAGGTGCGGAATGTAAATTATAAGATCGATGATGAGCAACTGGATTATTATGTCCGCCAGGACTCCCTTAATTGCCTGATAAAACAAGGTATGCGCTACGACGCCGACGTTCTTCAAAAAGAACGGGAACGAATAGTAAAAACGCAAAAGAATAACGGTTACTATAATTTCGCACAGGAATATATCTATTACCTTGTAGATACGAATCTTCAGTCACATCAATTGGATATTACTCTCGGAATAAAAAAAGTTGCTTACAAGCCGGATGACAATCATGATACCTTGCTATATAGAAATCACGTGCGGTTTTACGTCAATGAGATCTATATTATTCCTGATTACGCAATAGGAATCAAGAATCAAACGTTCAAGGACACCCTGCGCTATAATGAAGTTATTTTCCTGAGTAATGGTCCGCTGAAATTCCGAAAGAAGGACCTTTATAATAAAGTGATGTTCAGCAAGGGACAATTATTCAATTATGACCTGTCCGAAGAAACCTATAATAAGTTTGCCGACCTGAGAGCCTTTAAAAATATTGGCGTCCAGTATAAACCTGTAGCAGGACAAGCCGATAAGCTGGATTGCTTCATACAATTGACACCCATTCTGAAACAAAACTTTACCGTTGAAACGGAAGGGACAAACACATCCGGCAACTTAGGTGTAGCAGGCAGCTTTGTTTACCAGAACAGGAATATCTTCAAAGGAGCGGAACTCATGGAACTGAAATTAAGAGGGGGACTTACCGCTCAGCGAAATCTTTCCACCAACAATGAAGTGACAAACGATCTCGGAATTCCAATCCTCAGTTCCTTTAACACCGTTCAGTTCGGTCCTGAATTTAACCTCTATATTCCAAAACAACTTTTTCCTTTTTCTTTTTTCAAATTCAATAAGAATGCTGCTCCAAAAACGATCCTGACCAGTTCACTGAATTACCAGCAAAGACCGGAATTTGCGAGAACGCTTTCGAATATTTCTTATGGATTTCAATTTAAAAAAGGAGATTATATCCGTCAGAGTATTGTTCCCTTTGAATTCAACATTATCAAAGCGCACCTGAAGTCTTCTTTCCAGGAAGCCCTCGATGCAGCAAATGACTTCTTCCTGAAAAACAGTTTTGCCGATCACGTTACTACCTTATCACGTTATACCTTTACCTATAACAATCAAACTCCGGGGGCTGAAAAAAATCACCGGGTCTTTACTTTCCTGAGGCTGAATGCCGAGTCGAGCGGAAACATTCTCCGCGGGATCTACAATCTTGCTGGAGCGCCTAAAGACAGCCTCGGGCGCTACCATATTTTAAATGTACCCTTCGCACAGTTCCTGCGCTTTGATTACGATTACAGGGTTTACAGAACGATAAGAAAGCTGGGGCGCGTTGTGTTCAGAGCCGCGGGTGGTGTTGGTAAGCCCCTGCATAACCTGCGCGTACTTCCCTATGAAAAAAGTTTCTTTGGAGGCGGTCCCAACTCAGTAAGAGCCTGGAAAGCGCGCGCCCTCGGGCCGGGAGCTTATGCCCAGGGAACGGACGGTAATTTTGACAAACTGGGAGATGCACAGTTGGAATTCAACCTGGAGTACCGTTTCAACATTTATAAATTCCTGAATGGCGCCTGGTTCGTTGATGCTGGAAACATCTGGCTGCGAAAACCAGATCCTTTAAAACCGGGAGGAGATTTTAAATTAAGTAGCTTCTACAAAGAATTTGCAACGGGAACAGGTTTTGGTGTGCGTGCCGATTTTGGATTCTTTATTCTTCGCCTTGACGCGGCCTGTAAGATCTACAATCCTGCACTTGCTGAAGGGAACAGGTGGATGTTCGATAAGAAACCGCTGAGCACAACGGTAGTCAATTTTGGTATCGGATATCCGTTTTAATTCATTTGGAGAATCAGAGAATTTCACAATTAGAATTAGGATAATGCTGAAGAATTTATCTGACAAAATAAAAAAAACGCCTTTCTTTCGAAAAGCGTTTTCTGTTTTATAAAAGGTCAATACTATACTGCAGCGATCTTATCTGCCATGTACTGTCCGGATTTCAATTTTCCAACAATTTTCGAGAAAGATTCAATGGTATACTTCACATCATCCAGGCTGTGAACCGCTGTTGGAATTAAACGCAGAATGATCATTCCTTTCGGCACCACAGGATATACAACCATGGAACAGAAAATATTAAAATTCTCACGAAGATCAACAATGAGATTGGTTGCTTCCGGAATAGAACCGTTCATGTAAACCGGCGTTACAGGTGAATTAGTATCTCCTATTTCGAAACCTGCCTCTTTTAACCCGCTTTGAAGCGCCCTGGTGATCTCCCAGAGCTTATCCTTCAGTTCTGGCTTTGTACGCATCAGTTCCAGTCGTTTTAAAGCGCCGACAACCAATGGCATTGGAAGGGATTTAGCGAAGATCTGTGAACGCATGTTGTAACGCAGGTATTCAACTACCTGCTCCTCGCTGCTGATAAAGCCACCGATCAATGCAAATGATTTAGCGAATGTTCCGAAATAAATGTCGATCCCATCCTGACAGCCTTGCTCCTCGCCCGTTCCACCGCCATGCTTGCCCATTGTTCCGATCCCGTGCGCATCATCAACAAATAAGCGGAACTTGTATTTTTTCTTTAATTCAACGATCTCTTTTAATTTCCCCTGGTCTCCGCGCATCCCGAAAACACCTTCTGTGATCAATAAAATAGATCCGCCGGTATGTTCAGCCATTTTCGTTGCCCGGGCCAACTGCTTATCGCAATCTTCAATATCGTTATGCTTGAACACATAGCGCTTGCCCATGTGCAGGCGAACACCGTCCAGGATGCAGGCGTGTGATTCCGCATCGTAAACGATCACATCGTGGCGATCAACAAGGCAATCGATGGCCGAAACCATTGCCTGGTAACCGAAATTGCAAAGTATGGTATCCTGTTTCTGAACAAAAGTCGACAGCTCAGCCTCGAGTTGCTCGTGGTAATTTGAATTTCCGCTCATCATGCGCGCACCCATTGGAAGCGCCAATCCGTATTGTGCCGCTGCATCCGCATCCGCTTTACGCACCTCGGGGTGATTCGCTAATCCCAGGTAGTTATTCAGGCTCCAGTTCAACCTGTTCCTTCCGCGAAACACCATATTCGGCGCGATCTCGCCCTCCAGTTTCGGGAATGTAAAATACCCGTGCGATTCTTTAGCGTGCATTCCGATAGGCCCCCGGTTAGCCTTTATTTTTTCAAATAAATCTTTCATATATACCTAATCTTTGTTAAAATAAGTTATCCGCAAATTTAAATGAATCCCCTGAACAATACAATTAAAATAACAGTGTTTATCAACAGTCCGGAGCTAATGAAGCGGTTAAACGGAAATGAAATTAATGTTATCTTTGCATTCCTGATGAAATTATTTATCCGCATTTCCTTCATTTGTTTATTGGCGATTGCCACTTATTCCTGCTCCAAATTCGATAAGCTGGTGAAAAGTTCGGATTATGAGCTGAAGTATAAGAAGGCGCTGGAGTACTATAACCATGGCAATTACACCAATGCAATGACCCTGCTGGAGGAGCTCATCCCGGTCTTTAAAGGTACCGAGCGCGCTGAAGAGGTCTACTATTACTATTCGTATTGCAATTACAACCAGGGCGATTACGGGCTTGCAGCATACCATTTTAAAACTTTTGCGCGAACCTGGCCATTCAGCAAGCACGCGGAAGAATGTGCCTACCTCAATGCTTATTGCTATTACCTCAATTCACCAAAATACAGCCTCGACCAGGTTGATACTAAAAATGCGATCCAGGAAATGCAGGCTTTTGTAAACGGCTTTCCTGAAAGTAAGAAACTGGATTCCTGCAATATGATCATTGATGAGCTGCGCGTTAAGCTCGAGAAAAAGGCTTATGCGAATACAAAGCAGTATTTTTACCTCGACGATTGGAAGGCCGCGATTACCGAATGCAATAATTTTATTAAGGATTTCCAGGATTCCAAATACCTGGATGAGATGCAATTCATGGTCATGAAGTCCTATTATTTGCTGGCTCAGAACAGTATAGAGAAAAAAAAGCAAGAAAGATTGGATAAAGCCATTGAAACTTACTTAAAATTCGTAGATTTGTACCCCCAAAGCAAGTACCTTAGAGAGGCTGAGTCGATTTACGGTAGCTGCAGGAAATTAAAAAACCAGTTAAATCAATAACAATGGATTTCAAAAAAACAAACGCTGAACTGTCTACCGTAACCCGCGATATCCGCCAGATCGATGGTCCGACTGATAATATTTATGAATCGGTTGCTATTATCGCAAAACGCGCCAATCAGATCAGCATTGAAATGAAAGAAGAGCTTCAGGCTAAATTGCAGGAATTCGCTTCTCATAACGATAACCTGGAAGAGATCTTTGAGAACCGTGAGCAAATTGAGATCTCGAAGTTTTATGAAAAACTTCCAAAATCAACATTGATCGCAGTTCAGGAATTCCTGGAAGACAAAGTTTATTACCGTAACCCGGCAAAAGAAAATAAAGAGAACAAGTAAGCTTGTTCATTTAAAGAATAAAACGGCAGTTGGCTAAAGAGCTTGCTGCCTTTTGTTTTTATAAGCATTCCACATGTTAAAAGGAAGAAACATATTGCTTGGCGTTACCGGAAGCATTGCGGCTTATAAAGCTGCGACACTCGTGCGTCTCCTGGTAAAACTCGGCGCCAATGTAAAAGTCATCATGACGAGGGATGCTGCGGAATTTGTAACGGCGAACACGCTTTCGGTACTTTCAAAGAACCCTGTTGAAACTGATTTTTTCGACCTGTCCGGGAACTGGAACAATCATGTCAAACTCGGGCTTTGGGCTGATGCATTTGTTATTGCGCCGGCAACCGCAAATACGCTGGCAAAAATGGCGGGCGGGATCTGTGATAACCTGCTGCTCGCCTGCTATCTCTCCGCACGCTGTAAAACGTACATCGCTCCCGCAATGGATCTGGATATGTATCGGCATTCATCGACACTAAAAAATATTAAAACGCTTACTTCCTTTGGTAATGTAATTATTCCTGCAGAAAGCGGCGAACTTGCAAGCGGTTTGCATGGCGAAGGCAGAATGGCCGAACCGGAGAATATCGTTGCGTTTCTCGGGAAAGAGCTTGAAGTAAATGGCGCTTTTAAAGGGAAAAAGATACTGGTAAATGCGGGTCCAACCTATGAGGCAATAGATCCGGTGAGGTTCATCGGGAACCGATCAAGCGGGAAAATGGGCATCGCGGTGGCGGAAGCGTTTGCTAAGGAAGGCGCTGATGTGACATTGGTATTAGGGCCGACCTATCTTAGCCCTGAACATCATGGCATCAGCTGCATCCGTGTAGAAAGCGCCGAAGAAATGAAAAAGATCTGTCTTGAATTCTTTCCGGGTTCAGATGTAGCGATCCTTTCTGCTGCTGTTGCAGATTACAAACCGGAATCAGCCGCCAGCGAAAAAATTAAAAAGTCGGGAGAGACCATGGAAATAAAACTGGTAAAGAACGCCGATATTCTTTTTGAATTGGGGAAACTGAAGAAAACTCAATGTCTTGCCGGCTTTGCCCTGGAAACCGAAAACCTGATCGAAAACTCCCGGAAAAAACTTGAAAGTAAAAACCTGGATTTCATTATTGCCAATACAACAAAGGACTCCGGAGCCGGATTTGGCGGGGATACCAACAAGATCACAATAATTGATAAACACAATAAAATTCATAATTTTGAGTTGAAGACAAAGGTTGAAGCAGCAAAAGATATCGTTAACTTTACTAAAATTTACCTGGGACTTTAAGATGCGCTTTTTTCAGAAATATTTAATCCTTCTGCTCTGTTATATTTCCTGTTCTGTTTTTTCACAGGAGCTCAACTGCCAGGTACAGGTTGTATCTCAACAGGTTCAGGGAACGGATGCCAAGCGGATCTTCGACAATATGCAAAAGCAGATCTTCGAATTCATGAACAATACCAAATGGACCAAAGATATTTACACTACAAGTGAACGGATAGATTGCACCATTCTCATAAACGTTACCGAAAAAGTAAGCACCACAGATTTCAAGGCCACCATACAGGTGCAATGCCGCAGACCGGTTTTCAAGTCATCCTATAATTCGCCTTTGTTCAATTACAACGATCAGAACTTTGAATTCTCCTATGTTGAGTTTCAACCTTTCGATTTCAATACAACAACTTACAGTTCGAACCTTACCTCTGTTCTTGGTTATTATGCTTATGTGATCCTTGCTTTCGATTATGATTCTTTTTCACCTCTTGGAGGAACCGAATACTGGCAGAAAGCGCAACAAATTACCACAAACGCACAGAATGGTTCAAACGCTGGCCCGGGATGGAAAGCTTTTGAGGGAAACAAGAACCGTTACTGGCTGGTAGAAAATATTTTGAACCCGGTGTTTACTCCTATTCGTGAGACCTGTTATAAATACCACAGGCTTGGACTGGACATTATGGTTGACAAACCCGATGATGGGCGCGCCATTGTTCTCGAGAGCATTATAAAATTAAAAGAGGTGCATAAGAACAGGCCGAGTTCTTATAACATGCAACTGTTCTTTAATGCCAAAGCCGATGAAATAATCAATATTTTTTCCGGCGCAACCCCTGCTGAAAAGCAAACCGCAACAGAAACCCTGAACCTGATCGACGCGGCGAATATCAATAAGTACGCTAAAATTTTAGGAACAAATTAGGTGTCTTCGGCTCCGCTCAGACACCATAGATTTAGACGGCACTCATTGGCTTCGGCTCCGCTCAGCCAACGGTAATCTTCTAAAGCATGCTTTAAATACCTAAGCAAGGCACGGATAGGTGATCGAAGTAAAATACGGGTGCGAACAAAAATCACAGAGTAGCGAAGGTAGATGAGCAAAGTCCGGAAGTTGAGCGGAATCTCGGTGGCTGAGTTGAGCGAAATGCCGGTAGCCGAGCGGAGTTTAGTAGCAGAGCGGAGTTGAGTGAATCCCGGTAGCCGAGCGGAATCCCGGTAGCTGAGCGGAGCCGAAGCTAGTCCTCGTACACCCTGTACCTTTTCGAGTACTCAAATACATGTGTGAGAATTTCCCTGTCCGCCTGGCTAAGATTCACATTTCTCCTACTCATTACCCGTTCAGCGACCTCCAGGGCTTTGTGCAGTTTGTAATCTTCAAAAAACTCGGCGCCTCCCCAGCTGAAGGAAGGAATAAAATTGATCGGAAAGTCTCCTCCGTAAATATTAGCGTTCACTCCCACAACCGTTCCTGTATTGAACATGGTATTGATCCCGCACTTGCTGTGGTCGCCCATGAATAAACCGCAAAATTGCATTCCTGTATCCACCATCTCCTCAGCGCCGTAATTCCAGATCTTTACATTGCCGTAATTATTCTTCAGGTTTGAAGTATTGGTATCCGCTCCCAGGTTGCACCATTCGCCAAGCACCGAATTACCCAGGAAGCCATCATGTCCTTTATTCGTATATCCGAATAATACTGAATTGTTCACTTCCCCCCCCACTTTACAGTAAGGACCAAAAGTACTTGGACCATAGATCTTCGCGCCCATTTTCAATTCCGCATGTTCACACAAGCCAATTGGCCCCCGAAGGAAACAACCTTCCATTACCACGGCATCCTTTCCAATATAAATGTCACCGTTGGTGGTATTCAATACTGCGCATTCTACGGAAGCTCCTTTTTCTATAAAGATTTTTCCCTTTCCAATTACGCGGTTACTCTTGCTCAGGATTTGTGACTTCCGGCCTTTGGTGAGGAGTTCAAAATCATCCGCAAATGCTTTTCCGTTCCTGCTGAAAATATCCCACACAAAAGTGATGACCAGGTTCTCAGCTTTTGATTCAATGAATTTAT
>JBJMLS010000077.1:0-4342 GCA_045805185.1 Bacteroidia bacterium
CTGCAACTGAAAAAATAACAATGTTCAATCCAAGAATAATATCTCCTATGGTTAGGCTCGTCCGTTTACTCAGGTATATGGCCAGTACTTCCGTTCCATCTAGCACCGCTCCGCCTCTGATAGACAGCCCTATGCCGGCGCCAAGAAATACGCCTCCGAATACTCCAATTAAAATCCTGTCACTTGTAATTACAGGATAATTAACTGTAACCAAAACAATGGCGAGTCCAAGAATTGCCAGAATGCTTTTTATGGCAAATGATTTCCCAATTTGGGTAAATCCCAAAATAACGAAGGGGATGTTAATTAAAACGATAAGTATGGCCAATGAAAAGCCACTGACCTTGTTTATGAGCAGGGAAATTCCGGTTACACCACCGTCGATAAAAGAGTTGGGAAGCAGAAAACTTTTTAATCCGAATCCTGCGGAAAATATACCGAGTGTAATAAGGGACAGGTCCTTTAAAAGGTGCAAAAACTCAACTTTGCTCTCATTTGATTCCGGGCTGTTGTCATTTGAAGAGAACTGTTTTTTTGTCACAGCTTGTAGAATTATTTGCCGGAATGTTGGATGCATAAGTTGTCTTGTTATTTTAAGATCTTTAGATCAGGGTCTTTCAGGTTTGAAAAAGACAAAAATACAGCCAGTATAAATAATACAATCGTAGGTACAGATTCGTGGAGCATACTTAGCGAAAATACCAAAACGAAAGTTGAAATGAAATCTGTAAAGCCTATGGATTTATACATAAATTGCAGACTTTCCTTTTTCTCAGAAAGTGAATAAAGGATATCCATATATTTTCATGTTTTCGAATACGGCGGTATGAGAAAATGAAAAGGGACAAATGGTTTGTTGGAACTTGCCCGGGCAGATATTGATCTGTTCAACTAAAAACGTACGGATTGACGAGCTTTTAGGGCTGAGCTTGTTTTCCGCGATCAGGGGATAGAAATAAATGAGGAGGATCTGAGAAAAATCATCCTGCCTTTTTTTAGAAGCAACAACGCAAAAAATTTTACGCTCATGGTTTGGGATTATCACTTACCTGCAAGATCATTACTCTTCATAGAGCCGAAATGAACCTTAGTTCAAAAACAGGTGAGTTTACTCAAATCGTACTGAGGTTCCATTCATTTGACGCGCATATACCAGAAAGAAAAAGAAGTTCCTAGTGCAATTTTCTTTCCTTCACCATTCCGCCTCTTACGCTGCTAATGCTATGCGTGGTCATGAAGCAGGTATCGTCTATTTCTTCTGCGATCTTACGCACTTTGGTAAGCTCCAGTTTAGTGACCACAGTATAAATAATATCCCTGTCATTAAGACCGCTCATTTGGGCTTTCTTACCGCGAAGCCCGCGCTTTCCGCTGTAGATCGTAACGCCCCGGCCCAGCTGGGTGATCACCTGCTTGCGGATGGCATCACTCTGCTCGCTGATGATCATCACACCGGTATATTCTTCAATACCATTGGTGAGGAAGTCGACCATCTTTCCCGCGGCCATAAAGGTTAGAATGGAATAAAGCGCCGTTTCAATTCCCTGTAAGGCAGCTGCAACAGCAAAAATGATAATGTTGATGATGAGAATGATCTCACCCACCTGCATGCTCATTTTACGGGTGAGGAACAAGGCAAGTACCTCCGTCCCGTCAAGCACGCAGCCGCCGCGCATGGCAAAGCCAATACCAGCGCCGAGACAGATCCCGCCAAATACCGCGATAAGAATAGGTTCTTTGGTGATTGCAGTTGGGTGAAAAGAATGGAGAATAAGCAGAACCGCTGATAAGGTAACGATCGCAAGGAATGTTTTAATGGCGAATAGCTTCCCTACCTGCCTGTAACCCATGAACACGAAAGGCATGTTCAGTAAAAAGATAAAAATAGAAACATCCCAGTGTGTAAGGAAAGTCAATAAAAGCGAAATACCCGTAACTCCGCCATCGAGCAATTTATTGGGAACAATGAAAAATTCCAGGCCGATTACGGCGAACATGATCCCCACCAGTACGGAAAAGGTGTCTTTCGCAAAAACCTTAACATTAAAGGGCTCTTCTTTATGCGCATGCACATGAGGTCTGTGTTCCTCCTTGCCTTCGTCCTTATGATCAGCCACATTTGAAATCTCGCGGTGGTCTTCTTTATTTATGTCTCCGTGTAAAATTTCTTCACTCATTGTGCAATAAAATTTAGTTCGATTAAAGAAACGATTTTTTTTACTTATCTCAAAATTTTTCTAACGATGGCAACAGTAAAATAACTCATCAGGAAAACACCCGTAAATCCTTCGAGCGCCGCAAAAGGCTTGAGGTAGCCATCCGCGAAATAATCGCCGTAACCTATGGTAAAGAACGTAATGGCGCTGTAATAAAACGCGTTCCAGAATTCATGCTGGTGATTCAGATCGCTTCCGAGCCCGGTGGCTATTTGCCCAAAGCCTGGGGCAAAGCGGTCAACAAAATAATAGATCAGGCTGAAAACGGAAAATACGATGACCATATTCACCAATACGCGCACAGGATCGGTGCCGTATTTACCGATAAAGTCAAACACATAACGCTGGAAATAATAATTGGGATATTCTATGAGTTTGCCCTTCCAACCCCTCTTTTTTCCTTCTTCCAGGTTGGCTTTTGACTCGCAGCGCTTGAACTCAATATAGGCCATGTCCTCGTCCACGTACTGGCCATTGGTACGGAAATTCTCTTTCAGGATGCGGAATTGTTCTGCTTTCTGCATAAGGCTGGTGTCCGCCTGGTTGTATATGAGCTTGAACACGTCGTTCGCTCTCCAGTCGATGAAGATCCTGCCAAGGATCCGCATATTGGCGATATTGAATTCTTTCAGGTGGACCACTTCGTCCTCGGGCATCAGGTCGAGTATATCGCGGACCACCGTATTTCTAAAGTCGATCAGGTGACAAGTGGAAAAGCGAAGATCCATATAACAGTTGAGCGCGCAGCCCTGGAAAGAAACAATATCGGCCTTGCAGCTGTTAAAGCTCACCTTGCCGGAACCAAAATCCACGAGATCAAACTGCACATCGCCTTTTGCAAAATCAGATTTCTCAAAATTAATAAAGCCATGCCCGAATACAGAACTCCTGAAATTTACCTTTCCATCTCCGAACTCAACTCCTTCAAAGGATACGTCCCCATCGTTGAACTCGATCCGCCTGAAGTCGATCTTGCCGCCCCCGAACTCTACGTTCTTAAAATCTTTTTTTCCCTTTCCGAAAGAAGAACGCTCAAAAGAAATATCCCCGCTGGAGAATTTAGCGAATTTAAAATCTATCGTGCCGTCTCCGAAATACGCGTTTTTAAAATCTACATTACCATTGCTGAAGTCGGTGTCAATAAAGGAGAGATTACCGGTTCCGAAATTGACATTGTTGAAGGAGACAAGACCTTCGCCAAAGCGTACGGACTGAAAGTTGGTACTTCCGCTTCCGAATTTGGCTTTTTTAAAGCTGACGTCGCCCTGGCCAAAATTGCTGTTGCTGAAATTGCTTATGCCATTTCCGAAGATCGCGGAGTCAAATACGGTCTTATCCCCGATAAATTCAGCATAACTGAAATCGTTGGATACATCACAATCAAAAAAACTCTTCTTCGCTGAAAAATTGACCAGCTTCACATATACACTGTCATCGTATCCTTTCTCAACCCTGTAATCGGTAAGTGAAAAATCCTTGATATAGGCATTGTTCAGGCTGATGCTTTCCCCTTTATCGATCAGCTCAAAGATCTCCTTATTGGTAATAACGCCGTATTTGAATACGCAAACCTTCTTATTGTTCTCGTCAAAAAAGCTAATGATGGCCGTTTGCTTAAAGCTCCGCATGGGCCTGTCCTCGATCTCAACGCTGAAACGCAGTAAGTGATGCTCATGCAGGGGCGAATCTAACATAAAAATATTTTTGTTTCTGCTTTTAAGCCTTTAGCTTTGACGGCAATTGCAACGAATATACAATTTTGACTAAATTTATACAATAAGTTTAATTATTCAGGAAAGAATGAGGAAGATTTTGATCACCGGCTCCAATGGCCTTCTCGGGCAAAAGCTGGTTTACAGGCTCCGGAACAGGAAGGATGTGGAGTGCATTGCCACGGCGAGAGGAGAGAACAGGCTGATAGAAAAACAAGGCTACGTTTTCAGAAGCATGGATATTACCGACAGATCACAGGTCGGATCAGTGCTCTCTTCAGAATTACCGGATGTGATCATTCACACTGCGGCCATGACCAACGTGGATGCCTGTGAGCTGGACAGGGAAAATTGCCGGAAGATGAACGTTGACGCGGTTCAATACCTTGTGGAAACACTGGAAGAATTAAAAAA
>JBJMLS010000078.1:0-7257 GCA_045805185.1 Bacteroidia bacterium
TACATCAGCTCGGTTGAATGCATTTATGAAGACGGAGCGATTTATACTGAGGCAGGATCCTACCATCTGCTTGATGCATCCCGTGAAGAAAGCCTCCGGATCCGGTTGAAAGATGTGCATCCGGGAACGATCAAAGGAATCCGCTTCAACATAGGCGTAGATAGTACCGCATGCGTTTCCGGCGCGCTCGAAGGAGATCTTGATCCGGTGAACGGCATGTACTGGGCATGGAACAGCGGCTACATCAATGCAAAACTGGAGGGAAGGAGCAATAGCTGCAGTACCCTTCATCAGGCATTTGAATTTCATATAGGCGGGTATTTGCCGAAAGAAAAGACATTACGAAAAACAGCTTTTAATGTTGAAGAAAAAAACAATGTTATTGCTATCACTGCGGATGTTTCCTGCTGGTTTTCTGAGATCCGCTTACAGCAATTGAATAGTGTGGTCATTCCAGGCGCAGAGGCAGGTAAAATGGCCGATCGTTATAAAAATATGTTTAGTCCTGCAGAATGAAAATGAGAAGAAAACTAGTTCTATTCATGTTGCCGCTGAGTATTGCGGCGCTTTTCTTAAGTTCTTACACACTAAGGACCGAAGAAGAGATATCACTACTCGTTCCTGAAGGATGGCCGAAGCCGGTTTATGACTTTAAAAAAAATCCCATCAGCCCGGACGGATTTCAATTGGGGAAAAAACTTTTTTTTGACCCCATGCTTTCTAAAGACAGTACCGTATCCTGCTCCAGCTGTCATTTGCAATACACGAACTATACGCATATCGATCACGCTTTGAGTCATGGTATAAAAGGCTTAAAAGGTACGCGCAATACGCTTTCCATTATCAATGTGGCGTGGAGCACTTCGTTCATGTGGGATGGAGGAATAAATAATATTGAAGTGCAGCCCCTGGCGCCAATTACCAATCCTGTTGAAATGGACAATACGCTGGCCGTGATCGTAGAAAGATTAAGGCAGTCTGAGTCCTATAAAGCCAGGTTCAGAAAAGCATTCGGAGACAGCGCCGAGATCACCGGGCAGCGCGTATTAAAAGCCCTGGCGCAGTTCATGGTAAGCATTCAATCGCATAATTCAAAATACGACAGGGTGATGCGGAAAGAAGCAGGATACGCATTTACGGAAGCGGAGCAAAAAGGTCTGAAGCTGTTCCGGAAAAACTGTGCTTCCTGTCACAAAGAACCTTTGTTCACCAATAACGGGTATGAAGACAACGGCCTTGAGGTTGATCCTGTTTTGAAAGACGGTGGCAGGATAAAAATAACCCATGATAAAAAAGACTCGCTGAAGTTTAAGGTGCCTTCCCTCCGGAACGTTGAGGTTTCCATGCCTTATATGCACGACGGGCGTTTCCGCAACCTCGAAATGGTGCTTTTTCATTATGCAAATGGAATTGTCAAAGACAGGAAGATCTCCGATAAGTTAAGTAAGGCAATAAAACTGGAAGAGGTCGATAAGCGTAATCTGCTCGCTTTTTTAAAAACACTTACTGACAGGGATTTCCTTTACGACAAGCGGTTCAGGTATGCAGCAGAATAAATTGTATGCTCATCATACTTTTATCTTTTTCCATTTCCCTTTTTTAAAGTAATACCAGGAGATGAGGGCGATCAGGCTTTCCGCGACGGGTAATGCAATAAATGCCCCGGTTGAGCCAAGATGAAATCCCTTTGCGAGAAGATAGGCGAAGGGGATCTGGAAGATCCAGAAACAGAAAAAATTGATCAGGGTTGGCGTTCTTGTATCTCCCGCGCCGTTCAAAGCCTGCGTCATTACCATGCCGATCCCGTAAAAAATATAGCCGGCGCCGATGATCCGCAACGAACGCACGCCGTAAACGATCACGGCTTCATCCTGTGTAAATATGCGGATGATGGGATCCGCGAAAAAGATGAACAATACCATTACAAAGCTCATGAAGATCGCATTGTACTTTGCCGTAAGCATTACACTTTGCTCCGCCCTGTCGATCTGTTTGGCGCCGAGGTTCTGTCCGACGAGCGTCGCCGCTGCATTGCTCAGGCCCCATGCCGGTAAAATGAAAAAGATCACATTGCGCATGGCAACCTGGTAACCTGCCGATGCTGTTGTTCCATCCGTTTCTGCCACCAGTCTTGTCATCACGATCCAACTCCCGCTTGCGATAAAGAATTGTAAAGTTGCCGGCCAGCCGACGCTTATAATGGATCTGATAAGCTCTTTTTCAAATCTGAAATGATGCGTGTGGATCTTTAAAATACCGCTTCCCCTGAACAAATGATAGCACTGGTAAAGTACGCCCATGCTTCTTCCGATCACGGTTGCAATGGCTGCCCCTTTTAATCCGAAAAAATGTATGAAGACAGGACATAGAATAATATTAATAATGCTGGCGATCCAGAGGCTCTTCATTGCCATCGCGGCATCTCCTGCTCCCCGGAAGATCCCATTGATGAGAAATAAAAGAATAATTGCAAGACTTCCTCCCATCATAATGCGTGTAAATACTGCGCCTTCCCGTACTACGGTTTCATTCGCGCCCATGAGGGATAAGATATCGCCCGCGAAGATCATCCCGACAATACTGATCACAACAGCGGCAAGTATGGCAATGATCAGCGATTGCGCTCCTGCATGCGCAGCTGCTTCCGGGTTCTTTTCCCCGATCCTGCGCGCAACAATTGCAGTAGCCGCGGTGCTTAGTCCGATGCCGAGCGAATAAACGAGCGTGATCACTGATTCCGTGAGGCCAACCGTTGCGATAGCGTTTTGCCCCAGCTTTCCTACAAAGAACATGTCCACTACGGCAAACACGCTTTCCAGGCTCAGTTCCAGGATCATCGGAATGGCAAGTAAAAATACCGCTTTGGGAATACTGCCCTGGGTATAATCCATCTGTTCGCCATTGAGCGATTGCCTGATGAGCCGGAAAAATTTTGCTGTTTTAGCTTTCATAAAGGACAAAAAAAGCGAAATTAAGTTTAATTGATAGAATACCTGAGATTATTTTGACGGGAAGAACAGAATATCCTTACAGTAAAAATTAAATAATTGAACAATTGAGTTTCGGGCGGTAAATTCCGTTATTTTTGCGGCACTCATGTCTCTTTTCACTTCTTCATTAAATTCCGGGAGCAACGGCAACTGTTATTATGTTGGGAACAACGACGAGGCGGTCCTGATCGATGCAGGTATTTCCTGCAGGGAAACCGAAAAAAGAATGCTGCGTTCGGGCCTGAATTTAAAAAAGGTAAAAGCTGTTTTTATTTCCCATGAACATTCCGATCATATCCGCGGTGTTGAAACGCTTTCCAAAAAATACCAGCTACCTGTTTATATTACCCCGGCGACTTTAAGTTCCAGCGGACTGAAACTGGATAAGAATCTCATAAGGGTATTCAACGGATATGAACCGGTTTCCATTGGGGGACTTTCTGTTCTTGCCTTTCCCAAACTGCATGACGCGGCTGATCCCTATAGTTTTGTTGTGGAAGGCAATGAAGTTAAGGTTGGCGTTTTCACAGATATAGGAAGCTGCTGCGAACACGTGATCACTAATTTTAAAAAGTGCCATGCGGTTTTCCTGGAAGCAAATTACGATGAAAAAATGCTGGAAGAAGGCAGCTACCCCTATCATTTAAAAAGAAGGATCAGCGGTAATAAAGGACATTTGTCGAATAAGCAATCGCTTGAATTATTTCTAAATCATAAACCTGATTTTATGAGGCACGTTTTTCTTTCTCATCTCTCCAAAGATAATAACTCGCCTGATGTTGCACTGGAGCTCTTCCGTAAGAATTCAGGCTCAACTGCTGTTCATGTGGCTTCGCGTTTCCAGGAGTCGGCGGTATACCAGGTCAGCAAAGCTCCCCTTCCTGTAAGTGCGGAAATTTTCTCCCTGGCAACAGGACAGATCCGTTTGTTCTAAAGACGGATCAAATCCAGGTATTTTCTCTTTTGTTCATAATTGGTTGAAAACCATTTTTCTTATAGCAATGCCTTTTTTTTAGTGCAATGACTTGAGAATAAGAAGCATAATCTGATAGATTTCGCGAAAAAATAATTGTGGTCAATAAGAACCCTGAAGAAATAATATTGTGTTAATGTTCCTAGATGTGAATGTCATACTTTTGCAGTCCCTTTAATGGATCGGCGAAGAATATTGCGCAGGCAACATTAATTGATGGGGGAGTAAAAACAAAAACAAAAACAAAAAAAATGATCGGATCAGTTACAAAAAAATGGAGCAGGTTAATATTGCTAAGCATTAGTTTGCTTTTTGCAGGTTTAAATTCTGCGCAGGTAAGTCACGTAGTGATAAGCCAGGTGTATGGTGGCGGAGGTAATACAGGCGCGACGTATCAAAATGATTTTGTTGAATTATATAATCCTACTGGCTCAACGGTTAGCCTGAGCGGATTTTCAGTTCAGTACGCTTCGGCAACGGGGACCACATGGACAGCTACGGCATTGAGCGGGTCAATCGCAGCGGGAAAATATTATTTGGTTAAACTGGCATCCGGAGGAGCGGTAGGCTCTGTATTACCAGCTGCTGATGTGACTAATGCAACAGTTAATATGTCCGGGTCAGCCGGTAAAGTTTTATTAGCAAATGTTACTACCGCTCAAACCGGCGGATGTCCGACCGGAAGCGCTATAATTGATTTTGTGGGTTTCGGCACTACTGCAGATTGCCGGGAAGGTACGGCAAATGCGCCGGCGCAATCGGTTACAACTTCGGATATAAGAGGAAATAATGGTTGCCTTGATGCAAATCAAAATTCAACGGATTTTTCCGCATCAACTGTTAGCCCGAGAAACAGTTCAAGCACCGCGGTGTATTGCAACCCTTCCAAATTGGTGATCACTTCTATCTCCCCAACATCCCCGAATGCCGGAAGTACTTTTACGGTTACGGTTCAATCGCAGGACGCTGGAAATAATGCAAACAATGTATTGGCAACAACCGGGTTCACCTTATCAACGAATGGTAACGGAGGAACACTAAGCGGAACCGTTACCGGATCGATCAGCGCAGGGACAAATTCAGTTACACTTACCGGCGTAATATTATCCGCAGGAGGTACAGGCGTTACACTTACCGCGACCCGCACTTCCGGTGATAACCTGAGCGCAGGAACCAGTTCTTCTTTTACAGTAATATCAACCGGAACGCCGACTCAGTTCGTGATCACTTCTATAAGTCCGACAACACCAGTTGCAGGAAGCGCCTTTAGTGTTACTGTTCAATCGCAGGATAACAGCAGCGTTGCTCAAAATGTTACTGCGACCACTGCTTTTTCTTTGTCAACAAATGGAAATGCAGGTACACTCGGCGGAACGGTTTCAGGATCGATAAGTGCAGGAGCAAATTCTGTTACAATTACAGGAGTTATTCTGCCTTCAGCCGGAACAGGAGTAACGCTTACTGCAACCAGAACTTCCGGAGATAATTTAACTGCGGGAACTTCTGCAACATTTACAGTTTTAGGAGTGGCTACCCATCTTACATTTGTGGGAGCGCCTTCTTCAGGTTCATCATCTGTTAATCTAAGTAGTTTTACAGTAGAAGCAAGGAGAGCGGATAATACGGTAGATGTGAATTACACATCAGGCATATCTGTTTCAAAAGCAAGTGGCCCGGGGTCTTTATCCGGAACAACTTCTGTAACCGCGGTGGCAGGTGTTGCTACTTTTAACGCATTGCAATTTGATCTTGGCGGAACTTATACATTAAATACAACTTCAGGTATTCTAACCCAGGATGTGAGCGGATCAATTGTTATTGCTCAAAGCCCGGTGACCTGGGATTTTACAACAGCAGCTCCGTCGTCAGGAGTTCCGGTTTCTAATCTAACTATTTCAAATATTACCCAGGTTAATAATAATGGTACCACAACAATGCTCACTTCTGTAGCAGTGTCTTCCGGCTATACCGGCGCTTCAGGAACAAATAATGCAGGAGCAGCAACAAAAAATGGTGCATTGAATACTGCAACCAGCACCTGTTTTGAATTTACATTAACTCCTGCAACAGGTTATTATGTTGCTTTAAACGGGATCAGTTTCGGATCGCGTTCTACCGGAACAGGGCCTTCTGCATACACGATCCGTTCAAGTAAGGATAATTATACAGCAACTATTGCCACAGGCACGTTAAGTACAGGTAGCACATGGGTACTGCAAAATCCATCAATCAGTCCGGTTGTATCTGGAACAGGTTCTGCAATAACCTACAGGATTTATGGTCATAGCGGATCAGGTGCCGTTGTTAATACTGCGGTATGGAGAATTGATGATGTTACATTGACATTAGATGTTCAGCTGTGTGCCGTTCCAACTGTATATACTGTTACGGGCGGAGGTTCTTATTGTACAGGTGGAACTGGTGTGACTGTTGGTTTATCAAATTCGCAAAGCGGATATTCTTATCAGCTGCAAAATAACGGATCAAATACCGGGTCACCTGTTACAGGAACCGGCGGAGCATTGTCATTTACAAATCAAACTGTTGCGGGTAACTATACTATTATTGCTACTAATCCAACAGGTAGTTGCACTGCAACAATGACCGGAACTGCGACTGTTTCCATTAATTCTTTACCAACTGTTACCGCAAGCTCTGCAACAATATGTGCAGGCTCATCCGGAACGATCACTGCAGGCGGCGCTGTAAGTTATTTGTGGAACACGCAGGCAACAACAGCATCGATTTCCGATAATCCTTCTTCAACAACAAGCTATACGGTTACAGGAACCGATGCCAACAGCTGTTCTAACACAGCAGTCGGAACGATCACGGTAAATACATTACCGACTGTTACGGCAAGCTCTGCAACGGTGTGTGCAGGCTCGTCGGGAACAATTACAGCAGGAGGCGCTGTAACTTATCTATGGAACACAGGGGCAACAACAGTATCGCTTTCCGATAATCCTTCTTCAACAACAAGCTATACTGTCACAGGAACCAATGCCAACAACTGTTCTAACACAGCAGTTGGAACGATCACGGTAAATACTTTACCAACTGTTACCGCAAGCTCTGCAACAATATGTGCAGGCTCGTCCGGAACCATCACTGCAGGCGGCGCTGTAAGTTATTTGTGGAACACAGGGGCAACAACAATATCAATTTCCGATAATCCTTCTTCAACAACAAGCTATACCGTTACAGGAACCGATGCTAACAGCTGTTCTAACACAGCAGTCGGAACGATCACGGTGAATTCTTTACCAACTGTTACCGCAAGCTCTGCAACAA
>JBJMLS010000079.1:0-10915 GCA_045805185.1 Bacteroidia bacterium
AACTCATGTTCGTGATAGGAGATTCGGTATAATTGAAATAGCCGGAAGAAAGAAAATTGGTTTTCCCTTTAATGACGTTGTAATTGATCTCCGCTTTATTAATGAACTCAGGCGTCAGCTGGGGATTTCCGATGCGGATATTTTTCAGATCGGCGAACATGATATAAGGCATCAGTTGGAAAAAGTTCGGACGGTTGATCTTCCTCGAAAAGTTCATCTGCACTTCCTGGTTGTGCTGAAATTTTTTAGATAGGTAAATTCCGGGAAAAAGCGATTTCATAATGTTGCCGGAGCCTGAAGGGTAGCTATAGGAAAAATGCTGATTCTTGTCGGTGATCGTTCCAGCATAGTAGGATTGCTCAAAACGAAGTCCTGCCTGGTAACCGATTCCCCACTTCTTTCCCGTGTAATTGATGTAAGCTGCGTTCACCATATCATCAATGCTGTAATGGTTGGAATTAAAGCTGTCCTTCACCTCTGTTTCCGGTGTGATCATATAAGACGCGTTCGAAACATTCGAGGATTTTTTATAATAACTTCTCGCGCCGAACTCGATCTTCGTGTATTCGTTGATCGGGTTCACATAATCCGTTTGAAATGTAAATTGGCTGGCTTCGGTGCCTCCCTTGATGATCTGCCTGTCGGTGTACGAGCTGTAAGCATTTCCGCTAGCAAGATCGAACCTGTCGGTATTGAAATGATTCTCAAAAGCGGAGCTCGTATAGTTGTGGTTAAGATCTGCGGTCCATTCCTGCCCCTGCTTTGGATAGGTTCTCTTGTATTGCAGCTGGGTAGTGTAATTCGTAAAGCCACTGCGCTGATCGTTCACTTTGTTCCCGAAATAACCAGGTAGGGCCGCTATGGAATAATTCTGAGTGAAATCCTGCTTGTCGAGCGTGTTGAATTTCCCTGAAACGATATTCTCAGATAAGGTCAGCGTGTTCCTGTTGTTCACGTAATAGTCAATAGCAAGGCGACCAAACTGGAAGGTATTGCTCATATCGGTGAGGTTGTTCTGCTCGTAATTTCCATAATCCACACCGTTTGACCTGTCGGTGCGCTTTGTAAAGCCCTTGCTGAGGTTTTGCTGCGTATTGTAATTATACATCAGCGAAAAGTTGAACGGGTTTTCCTTAATGTTGAAATTTCCCATGCCATTGTACCGGTTTGGCGAAGCATCGCTGTTGGATGAGCCTATTCCGCCCATCACCATTCCGTTGTATCCGGGCTTGGTATTTTTTTTCATCACAATGTTCAGAATTCCTCCTGTAGTGCCTGCATCAAATTTTACAGAAGGATTGGTGATCACTTCCACACGGTCGATCTGGTCGGCCGGGATCTGCGCCAATGTTAAAGCTGTAGGTCTTCCATCTACATAGATCTGCGTGGCGGAATTCCGGAGCGTTGCGTTCCCATCGACATCCACGTTAACGCTGGGTACATTCTTCATAACATCCAATGCAGTTCCTCCGCGCACAGAAATGTCCTTATCTACATTATAGATCTTCCTGTCAATGCTCATGGTAAATGTGCTCTTTTCCCCGGTAATGGTCACTTCGTTCAGGAGCGCTTCATCCGGTTCCAGCTTAATGTTCCCGAGGTCCTGTTCGATCTTTTGCGGGTTGATGAATATTTTTTGCTCGATGGGTTTGTAACCAATAAAAGAGATCTTCAAGCGGAAAGCTCCCATAGCAGGAAGATTGTCCAGTGAAAAATCGCCGTTGCTCTTCGCAAGCACTCCTGCCAAAACACTGTCCTTGTCAAAAACAAAAAGAGCCACCGAAGCAAACTCCACCGGCTCCTTTGTTTTAGCGTCCTGGATCTTACCGTAAAGGCGCCCTATGTTGGGCATGCTGAAACCTCCTTTAGATCCGCCCGGCGCACCACCCGTAGGAAACTGGGCCATCATGATCGCGCTTGACGGAAAAAGAAGGAAAAAAAGAAAAATGTGTTTTACTGAGGTCATAAAGGGGATGTGAAAAATTTTCAGCGAATTTCAAAAAAATAAAATAAAGTTTTTTAGAATATTGATAAGCGCAGCCAGCACGGTGAGGAGCGGTATTTTTTTAATATAATATTCTTAACAATATTTAACCTTGTGAGCAAAAGGCTTTTAAAGAAAATGAGAAACGGTTAGGGCCAAAAATAAAATTGAGTATTCGCCTTCAGATGTGTAAATTTGAGTTTTTGCAAAAACCCCATTATGTCAACTGAAATAAAAAATGTAGCAATTGCTCTCCAGGGTGGAGGTGCTCACGGAGCTTTTACCTGGGGCGTGCTGGACAGGCTACTCGAAGAAGAGAACATAGTGGCGGATGCCATGTGTGGAACCAGCGCGGGCGCGGTGAACGCGGTAACCTGTGCTTTTGGCATGCATACGGGCGGACCTGTGCGGGCCAAGCAGTTACTGGAAGAACTCTGGCGGAAGATCTCAATCTCCGGCGGTTTTTTGTTCAAGCCATCTATGTGGGATAAGTACATGGGCACAGGAGATATCTATAACTCGCCCGGCTATATGTGGTTCAATTCAATGAGCCAGTTCATGTCTCCTTATAATTTTAATCCTTTCAATTATAACCCTCTTCGCGACATCCTGAATGACCTGATCGATTTTGAAGAGCTGCAGGGTTATACCAATAAAAAATTATTCATCTGCGCCACCAATGTAAAAACGAACCGCGCCAGGATCTTCAATAATAAAGAAATTACTGTTGACGCTGTGCTCGCCTCGGCCTGCCTGCCTTTTCTATTCCAGGCCGTGGAGATCGGCGGAGAATATTACTGGGATGGCGGATACATGGGAAATCCTCCCATATTCCCCCTCATTACCAATACAACAGTGAAAGATATCGTACTGATCAAGATCAATTCCATCAACATCAACAGCGTTCCAACCACGGCAAGGGATATCTCCGACAGGGTGAATGAGATCAGCTTTAACAGTAGTCTCATCAATGAAATGAAGCTGATCCACTACAGGAATGAATTGCTGCGTAATGGAATATTAAAGGTCGACAATAAGATCAACCGCGAAATTTATATTCATACCATTTCAGGATACGATGTGCTGGGGCAGCTGAATTATTCCAGTAAAATGAATACTTCCTGGGACTTCCTGGTGCAATTGAAAGAGAAGGGGCGTGAAATAGCTTCTAAATGGATCTTGAATGAATTCAGGAAGGTTGGAACCCAATCCACTTTTGATGTGGAGGAACATTTCTTCGACAAGTTTTAAAGCAGCTGAAATTTAATGAGGAGGAAAACGCACAGGTTTGACTTTACGGATCATGATTTTAAGATGATCCGGAAAGAACCGGGGATCCGCGCTTCCTGTTTTTTCATGATCCTTTTTATTGCAAGGGCCTTCACAGGAATATCCCAGGTGGATTCTACTTCCGCAAAGTTCGGAAATGCAGGCTCGGTATATTTCAATGACTACCGGAGCACCAAGGGCAGCGATACTACGCTCGATAATGTTCAGAATTATTTTCCGCGAAATGTATTGGGTAATGTCGGGCTTCCCAATCAGAGCCTGCTGAGTGATATCGAAATTGCAAGACTCGGCATTCGTTATTATCAACCGCCTTTTGCAAGTGATCTTTTTACTTCCAATGGTCCCGTTTTTTTTCAGGCGCCCCTGTACACGAATATATTTGCATCGGCAGGGCAAAAAAAAGAACAGGTATTAAAGATGAGCCATGCCCAACTGATCAATAAAAAAGTAAACGTCGCCCTGAAGTTTAACCGTTATTCCGCCAACGGCTTTTATACGAGACAGCTTACATTTGTAAACAACCTGATGTTCTCTTCTCATTACAAGACAAAAAGTGAACGCTGGGGTTATGCCGCGTACCTCATCTATAATAAGCTGAAATACCAGGAAAACGGTGGAATAAGCAATGATACCTTGTTCAGGGAAGATCTGTTCGGCAACAAGCTGCTGATCCCGGTTAACCTGGCAGATGCGCGGAGAAATCTGAGAACAATGGAAGTATCGGCAACGCAATTTTTCAGGCTGAATAAAGGCCGGGACAGCAGCAGTCTTATTGATCATTACCTCTACTATACGGCAGCTTATGAAGGGAATTACTATCAATACCTGGACAATGTTCCATTTTCCGGTTATTACAGCGCTGTTTATACGGATAGTTTAAAGACCAACGATTCGACACACGTCAAGAAGCTGGTGAATGACGGACGTTACCTTTTAAGACAGCGGAATGAGAGATTCATGTTTTACGCAGGTTACCGGAATGAGATCACTCAATTGTACCGTCGAACCTGGAACCCGGTTTTTTACAATGACATTGCGCAGCTTGGAGGCTTTATTCAAAATTCTTCAAGGAATGCAAAGCTCAACCTTGAAGGAGAATACATCGTGCATGGGGAATATTCCGGCGATTACCGTTTGGTGATGGATGCGCGAAAAAAAATTAAATTCAGGAATACGGTTTTTTCGGTGTATGCTTCGGCCGAGAACCGGAGTCCGGATCAGCTGAATACCTGGAACCAGGTAAATAATTTTTATTGGTTCACTTCATTTGCTAAAACAAAAAGCGATCAGCTAAAGCTAAGCGTGGACCTTACGGATTGGAAGCTGAGGGCGCAGGTTTCTGTGAGGAATATCACAAATGCCCTGTACTTCGATACCCTTGCGCTTCCCGCGCAATTGAAAAGTACGATGAATGTGATGCGCTTTACTCTTGGAAAGGACCTTAAATTATGGAGGATCCACTTTAACAATACGGTAAATTACCAGGTTGTCACAGATACTACATTTATGAGGCTTCCCCAGCTGGTGACCTTCCATCAACTCTATTATGAAGGCGATCATTATAAAAAGAACCTGAGGCTTCAGGTCGGGTTCCAGGCCTCTTATATCAGCGCATTTACCGCTAATGCCTATATGCCGGCAACCAATGTATTTTATGTTCAGAACCGTCAATCGCTCGGAAACTATCCCTTTGTCGACTTTTTTATTAATGCCTGGATCAAGCCCGTAAAATTATTTTTTAAGGTGGAGCATGTCAACCAGGGATTTTCGGGCCCCAATTATAGCCTGGTTCCCGCATACATCCAGCCCGACAGGGCATTTAAGTTCGGCTTGAACTGGCTGTTTTTGGACTAAAATCATCGTTTTAGGTACCGAAAATTTAGTTGAATGGTCGTTTTTTTTCTACGAATGGATTTTGATGGTATGTTTTTTTGTTTAATTTTGCCCATTATTAACTTAAAAAAACATTAATAGTTATGAAAAAATCATTATTTATTGTTGCTGCTTTAGTAGCAGTTTCTTTTGCTTCTTGCAAAAAAGATCGTAAGTGCGAATGCGTTCACAGCAGCGATCAGCCTGGTGACGTATCTTACACTGAAGTAACAACTTTTACAAAAGCTAAGAAAAGCGTTTGCGTTTCTTCTAGCACTGTTCAGACTGCACCTTCTGCACCATCTGGAACTACTTATTACACTTACAAATCAACTTGCTCTTTAAAGTAATCTGATTTAAGTATTCTTAAAAGGCTTTTGGTTCAACCAAAGGCCTTTTTTGTTTTCTTTGTATCATGTTAAAACAGTTCCTGCTCGGACTTCTCTCCTGCCTGCTTGGTGCAGTATTTATTTTCTCCGCTTACACAAAGATCTATCCCATTGAGCCATTCGAGTTTACTTTTGTAGATCTGGGTGTTGCCAATTGGCGCATTGCTCCATTCCTCGCGCGTTTTTTCATTGGTCTTGAATTTTTTATCGGGGTTTTATTGCTTCTGAATATTAAAATGAAATTCAGCGCCAGGCTCACCATGGCGACACTGGTTTTCTTTTCGCTTTACCTGATCGGCATTATGGCATTTTACGGCAATACCGGTAATTGCGGCTGCTTCGGCAATTATTTTACAATGACCCCGCTTCAGGCCCTTATTAAGAACGTCATCATGCTTGCCTTGACCTGGCTCATCTATAAGTTTCATAGCGGAGTAGATTATAAACGTTTTACGAATTATATACTTGGAATTGTACTGATAGCATCCTTCGTTATGCCTCATGTATTGAATTATGTCGATCTCGATTATTCTCAGGCTTACCTTGATTCGCCACAGGATCAGTTTAAACTGGAACTGGATTCCCTGTATAAGGATGCAAAAGTAAATGTTCCGCCAAAAGATCTTTCTTCAGGTAAGCGCATAATCGCATTCATGAGTCTTACTTGTCCGCATTGCCGCATTGCTGCAAAAAAAATGAGGATCATTCATGAACGTAATCCTGCAATTCCAATGTATTTTATTCTTAATGGTGAAGACGCAGAGCTTAAGCCGTTTTTTGAAGACACGAAAACAGAAAATATCCCCTGGTGCATGCTATTGGGAAGAAATTTTGTTTACCTGGCGGCGGGTACGAATATGCCGGCAATTTTCCTGGTCAACAACAGTGTAGTGGAACACCGCATCGATTACATGAATATGGACCAGTCGGAGATCGAAAAATGGCTCGCTGAGTAATTAATCATTCTTTTCTGAATTAGAATGTCAAATTGTCATTAATAGACCCGGTGGCATATCCTTTGACTATTCCCGGCGCCAACAAATAATATAAACTCAATAGTAACTACTCAAAACTCAATACTAAAAAACTATGTCGACCGGAAAAATAAATGTTCAGACAGAGAATATCTTCCCCATCATTAAAAAATTTCTTTACAGCGATCACGAGATCTTCCTTCGTGAATTGGTAAGTAATGCCGTTGATGCTACTCAAAAGCTGAAAACCCTGTCCGCTTTAGGCGAAATGAAAGGAGAGCTGGGAGATCTTAAAATTGAAGTAGCAATTGATAAAGTTGCCAAAACCCTTACCATTAAAGACAAAGGGATCGGTATGACGAAGGAAGAAGTGGAAAAGTACATTACCCAGATCGCTTTTTCAGGCGCCGAAGAATTTGTGCAGCAATATAAAGATAAGGCGGAGGCCAACGCGATGATCGGTCACTTCGGACTTGGCTTTTACAGCGCTTTTATGGTGGCTAAAAAAGTAGAGATCAATTCGCTTTCCTATAAAGAAGGTGCAACTGCTATACACTGGGAATGCGACGGCAGTCCTGAATATACAATTGAGGAAAATGCAGATAAGACAGGGCGGGGAACCAGCATTGTACTACACATTGCAGAGGACAGCGAGGAATTCCTGGAAGAAAGCAGGATCGAAACGCTCCTGAAAAAATACTGCAAGTTCCTTCCGGTAGAGATAAAATTCGGAACGCGCAAGGACTGGTCAAAACCTGAAGGAGAAGAGAAGGCGCAGGAAGTAGAGGTAGAGAACATCATCAATAACCCGAATCCGGCCTGGACCAGGAAGCCGGCTGATCTGACGGAAGAAGATTACAATAACTTCTACCGTGAATTGTATCCGATGCAGTTCGAAGATCCGCTGTTCCACATCCATCTCAATGTAGATTATCCATTCAACCTTACAGGAATTTTATTCTTCCCCAAGCTGCAGCGCTCCATGGAAGTTCAGAAAGATAAGATTCAACTATACAGCAACCAGGTGTTCGTTACCGATAACGTAGAGAACATCGTTCCTGATTTCCTTACTTTATTGCGGGGAGTCATCGATAGCCCGGATATCCCGCTGAACGTATCACGCAGCTATCTGCAGGCCGATTCCAATGTAAAGAAGATCTCCGCCCATATCACTAAAAAAGTAGCGGATAAGCTGGAAGAGCTCTTCAAAAAAGACCGTTCGGATTTTGAAAAAAAATGGGATGACATTAAGCTGTTCATTGCTTATGGAATGATCAGCGATGAGAAGTTTTATGAGAAAGCCCTGAAGTTTGCGCTCTTAAAGAACACGGAAGGTAAATGCTATACATTTGATGAGTATACTGAGCATGTAAAAGCCCTGCAAACTGATAAAGACAAGCGTTTGGTTTATCTTTACACCACTAACCCCGAAGAGCAGCACGCATTTATTTCTTCGGCGAGAAACAAAGGTTATGATGTATTGGTTATGGATGGGCCTTTTGATGCGCATTATATCAATCACCTGGAAAGCAAATTAAAAGATACCTCCTTTGTACGCGTAGATGCGGATACCGTAGAGAAACTCATCAAAAAGGAAGATACGCAGCCAAGCAAGCTGACAGAAGAAGAGCAAAAGATCGTTCAGCCTATTGTTGAAGGCGTGGTACCAAAAGAAAAGTTTAAGGTTGAATTTGAAAGCCTGAGCGAAACAGACGCGCCAATGCTCATTACCAGGCCTGAATTTATGCGCCGTATGAAAGACATGAGTGCGCTTGGCGGGGGCGGAATGAACTTTTACGGAAGTATGCCCGATATGTATAACCTTGTAGTGAACAGTAATCACCCGCTTATAGGAAAAATATTAGCTGAAAAAGACGCTGCCAGACAGACCCAGCTTGCGAAGCAGGCAGCCGATCTTGCCATGTTATCACAGGGGCTTTTAAAAGGCGAGGAGCTTACCAATTTTATTAAACGCAGTGTTGAAATGATCAATTAAAGGTGATTTACTATATTCGTAAAATAGTAAAATTGTAATATATTAATTCAACAATTCAACAATTCAACAATTCAACAATTCACCAATTCAACAATTCACTAACTCAACAATTCACTAACTCAACAATTCACCAATTAAATTAAGATCATGAGAATTTTAGTAATAGTAGTCATCACATTTTTAGCACTTTTCGGATTCTACGGATGTAATAAGCGCAATGGATTTATTGATCTCCGCGAGAATTATAAATCGCAGTGGCAGCAGGTAGAGAACCAGTATCAGCGTCGCCTCGATCTGATTCCCAACATCGTTGCCTCTGTGCAGGGACAGGCCGATTTCGAAAAGTCGACATTAGAAGCAGTGATCAATGCGCGGGCCTCAGCTACGCAGGTAAAGCTGGATGTAAATAACCTCGATGAAGCATCCATTCAAAAATACAAGCAGGTGCAGGGTGAGCTTTCTTCGGCTCTTTCACGGCTCCTCGTAGTTTCGGAGAATTATCCGAATCTCCAGGCAAATCAGGGCTTTTCAGAGCTCAGAACACAGCTGGAGGGAACAGAGAACCGGATTTCCAATGAAAGGATGAAGTACAACGAGGCCGTAAAACAATACAACGTCGCCATTCAAAAAGTTCCGGGATCCTTTTTCTCCTGGGGATTTGCACCGGCAACTTATTTTGAGTCCGAAGCCGGAGCTGAGAAAGCGCCCGGAGTTAAATTTGATTTTAAATCAAAATAAAAAGGATGTCTTCAAAGAATTTTTTTTCACCCGAACAGCAGGATAAGATCATAGCGGCCATTCGTGAAGCAGAGAAGAATACTTCCGGCGAGATCCGTTTGCATGTTGAAAGTAAATGTAAAGGAGAAGTTCTGAACCGGGCCGCTGAGGTTTTTAAAAAGCTGAAAATGCATCAAACTGCCCAGCGGAACGGAGTGCTGTTTTATCTTGCTACAGGAACAAGGGATTTTGCTGTCCTTGGAGATAAAGGGATCAATGAGAAAGTACCTGAAAATTTCTGGGATAGTATAAAAGATAAAACCATTGATCATTTCAAAGCAGGGGATTTTACAAGCGGACTGAGTGAGGCGATTGCAGAGTGCGGAGTTCAGCTGAAGACCTGGTTCCCTTATACAAACAACGATAAAAACGAGCTGAGTGACGAGATCTCCTTTTAAGAAAGCCATTTTTAGTTTTGGTAAAATACTCACGCTGGTATTTGTTCTGATGATCCATTCGGGTTTTGCACAGATTCCTGAGCGGCCCTCTCCTCAACGACTTTATAACAATCTGTCAAAAGAATTTCCGGAATTTTTATCTGTTTCAGAAGCCGCTCAACTGGAAGATAAGCTGGATAAATTTTCCAAAGAAACCTCCAACCAGATCTGCGTGGTTGTAGTTGATGACCTCGGAGGCTATGAAGCCTCTGAATTTGCTACTCAGTTGGGGCAGAAATGGGGTGTTGGTCAGGGAAAATTTAATAATGGTGTGGTTATTCTGATCAAGCCAAGCGGTGGCGAAGGACAGCGTGATCTTTTTATTGCAGTGGGTTACGGATTGGAGGGAGCAATTCCCGATATCACAACTAAAAAGATCCGGGAAGAGGAAATGTATCCTTATTTCGCCAGGGGAGAATATTATACTGCCATTGACAGGGCGACAACTGTATTGATGAAGCTTGCAAAGGGTGAGATCAATTCAAAAGAATACGGAGGCAGTGGAGCAGGAGGTTTTGTAAAGAAAAACTGGATCGCTATAATCGTAATTATTATACTCATTTTTATTTTCTTTGGACGTGGCGGCGGCGGAACCACCTACGGGCGTAGCGGTCGTTATTATGGCGGCGGCTTTGGTGGAGGTGGTTTTGGCGGCGGAGGTTCTTCGGGCGGAGGCTTTGGCGGTTTCGGCGGAGGAAGTTTTGGTGGCGGAGGTTCCGGAGGGAAATGGTAACGATTGTTTCTGCTGATCGTTTTTCAATTAAATAATTTAAGAACCGCCGGGGAGGAGTTAAATCCCCTTTATTTTCACCTGTTTTAACAGCATTTTTTTTCGAAAGATTTTTTATTTAGGAGTCTCCCGTTTTTTTTCGAAATTTAATCCGTTGAAAAGTATATAGTTATACCTTCATTCAGGAATTATGAAAAATATTTTTAAAAATCTATTGTCGGAATAAAAAGCTTTATTACCTTTGCCCTCCCGTTTTTGCGGGATGCGAGTTAGGGAGAGAGGGAAAAAAAGATTTATTTTACAAAAAGATAAAATAAATTTTGCGGGAGAGAAAAGAATTATTACTTTTGCAGCCCCAAATGAGGGGAAAGAGTTCTGAGAGAGATTGAAAATAGGTTAGAGGGATTAGTTTCCTGAAAGCTGAAAAAAAATAAGTTTCGTGTAAGCGAAAAAGTTCTTTGAAAGT
>JBJMLS010000080.1:0-3260 GCA_045805185.1 Bacteroidia bacterium
AAAGGTCCTGGTCGAGCCGGTTAATCTTGATTGGCTTGACGCTTATATTGCTCACATCCACTTTGAGCCGCTGCGGGCCGCATGAATTCAGTAAAAGGAATAAAATTCCGGATAATATGTAAATCCTTTTTTGCATTTGGATAAAAAGATTATTTTTGCTGTACAAAGTTTAAAAAATATATATGAATATGAAAAAGATTTTACTATTACTTATTGTGGCTGTCATCGCAAAGCCCATGCTATCGCAGATAGACAAAAGCATGCGTTTCGGGATCCGTATCACTCCGGCCATTAACTGGATGACGCCTGATAATGATAAAAAAGTTCAGAAAGGCGGCGCAGTTACAAAAATGGGTATTGGTTTGGTTACAGAATTCAAGATCACAGATGCAGCCTGGTTCCAGACCGGAATTGAATACACCGGGGCCGGCTTTAAGGCCAAATACCAGGGTAGCGACTCTGCTTATTATCTTTATAAGGATGATGCCATTGTAAAAGGCGAGATCAAAAACGATTCGGTAAATGGAATAACTCCTTTCATATACAGTGGAGGTGCAATTCACCGTTTAACAGACAGGAAATACAATATCGGTTACATCAATATTCCGATAACGCTCAAGTTAAAAACCAAAGATATTGGCGGAATGACCTACTTCGCACAAATCGGCGGTAATCTGTTCATCAAAACAAGCGCAAGAGGAAATGATAAGGGCGAGGCTACAACATATAGCTATAATTCAACTACTATGGTGACTACCACTTCAAAGTCAACATTCGATCTAAAGAAAGTTGACATTGGCAAATCGGTTAATCTTTTTAGCGCATGTGCCAGTATTGGTGGCGGGGCAGAATACAATATGTCGGGCTCTACTTCATTGTTTTTCAGCATTCATTACCAGCATCATTTTATGAATGCCACTAAAGCGGATTCCGGCTATTTGTTGCGCTCAAAAACTGAAAACAACAAAACAGTTGTTACGGAATTCTCGAATGCAGTTAAACTTCGTCAGATTGTCCTGGCGATTGGAATTGTTTTCTGATCAGGTTTAATTTCTTTTAAGATCCCGGTTCTCATGAGCCGGGATTTTTTATTCAGAAGCAGGGAATCGGCAAAAACAGCTTTAATAGGGAACCATGAAAAAACAGGAAGTCATTCAATACATTACACGTTGGCTGAAAGAATACAGCGATCGTTCGGGTACAGACGGCTTTGTGATTGGCATTTCCGGCGGAATAGATTCGGCGCTTACTTCAACGCTGTGTGCAGGTACGGGAAAGAAAGTGATCGTGCTGAGCATGCCCATCAGGCAAAACGAATCGGAGCTCAATCGCGGAAAAGAACATATTGAATGGCTTAAAAAAAATTATACCAACGTTTCTTCTTCTGTTCAGGACCTCAGCGGGATCTTCGAAAAAATAGAGAAGGATTACCCTGCAGAGATCCAGGATTTCTTAACTATGGCAAATACCCGGGCGCGTTTGCGCATGACTACATTATATGCCTTCGCGGGACATCACCGCTTATTGGTTGCAGGCACCGGGAATAAGATTGAAGATTTTGGAATTGGCTTTTTCACAAAATACGGAGATGGCGGAGTGGACCTTAGTCCCATAGCCGACCTGATGAAAAGCGAGGTATACGCTTTGGCTGCTGAGCTTGGAATATCAGCATCCATTCTTCAGGCGCGCCCTACGGATGGATTATTTGCCGATGACAGAACAGATGAGGATCAGATCGGCGCGACATACGATGAACTTGAATGGGCCATGATGAAGGCCGCCACAGGATTTACAGATCCTAACCTCAGCGAAAGGGAAAAGGAGGTTATGAGGATCTATAACCTGAGGCACAAAGCCAATAAGCATAAGATAGACCCCATTCCGGTCTGTAAGATTCCGCATGAGCTGAAACATTCAACCTAACCCCGAAGGGGTGACAATTCCTTCGGCATTAAGAAATAAGGTCAAGAAATTGATCGGGGAATAGCGATACATAAAGGATCAGAGCAACCGCGCCATTAATGGCTGATCGTAACACTATTCTTCTCCCTCACCAATTCAGCAAAAGTCCTTCCGCTGATCTTACTGTCGAGCCAGGAATCAAAATCAAAAAAGCTGAGCACCTGCTGCTCGAAGGGATCATTTTTCAGTTCATTAAAATTATTCTTCAGTTCTGAGAATCCCTGTTTCATTTCCGAACGGGAATTAAAGCGGAAAGTATACCTGATGAAATTGAGTAAAGCGGTTTCAAATTTGAACATGCGGTTCTGCTTCATGAAAAACCGGTAAGTTGATTTAATGGTATAGGCCAGAAGGTCTGTGTTCCCGAGCTCGAAATGTATGATCAGGTTCAGTATCCGGGTAAAATAATAGATCTCTTTTCTGAAATGATAGGTGTCATCATTAAGGATCTTATTCAGCCATTTTAATGAGCTGGCATAATCCTCCAGCCCGAAATACCCATAGAAGAAATTGTAATGAAAAGCCAGCTTGTATTCCCTGTTCATGTGCTGCAAAAATTTTCTCATGCCTTCTTCCACAACAGGAAAAAGCGGCCTGAACTTTTCAAACTCACCTGTGAGAATATACTGGCTGATCTCGATCAGGTAAGAATAGGTAAAGATCCGGATCTGTATATCCGTTGTACGGGCTTTAACAGAACGGATCTTACGCAATGTTTCTTCTACCTCTTCTGTTTTCCGCAACTCATCCTGAATGTTCAGCAGGTTGTTCAGAGCAACCAGGTAGCGTGTCTGATCATCATTTATTTTTTCAGGACTTTTTTCTGCGAATTCGATCAGGCGTTTCCTGTATTCATATAGATTTTGCTTGTCCCCCATCACTTCATAATAAAAATTATAAATATTCAGGTGGTGAAAGCGCGCCCAGAAACCCTCCGCTTCATTTTCATCAGCCGGTAATTCAGTCATGATCCGGTCATATTGTTCCTTGTCCGCCGTGTTCCTTGGGAAGCCAACTGTTTTGGACAAGTGCAATAGCTTTCCTTCAATGATCCGGTACTTGAGCAGATCAGAATAAGACCTGATTATTTCTTTCCTTTCCAACGCGTCCTTTTCTGAAAATTCACCCATACGCTCAATTGCGGAAAGTCCAGTGATCACCATCATTTCCCAATCGTAAAGCGCGAGCAAGTGCAAATGTTTTTCGTGCTGCTCAGCGAGCTTTTTCGCTTTGCGGATAAGCTTTTCACATTGCCTGTAAAGACTCTTTCCAAAAAAGATCTCGATCGTATGCAGGTA
>JBJMLS010000081.1:0-15234 GCA_045805185.1 Bacteroidia bacterium
AGATAAAACAATACCGGAGGAGTCCCATCCGTGCTCAGGCGCGCAACTCTTCCAAAGATAAATGTAAAGGTCAGTGAAGTTAAAAGCGGCTGAATGAAAAACCACAAGGGGCCGAGAATGGTTTGTTTATATGTTGCCAGAAAATCCCTCCGTACAAGAATCATTAAAAGATCCCTGTATCGCCAGATAGCCTGCAGATCCAACTGGTACCATTTGTTCTGTTTTTTAATTACTAGGTCCCAGTGTTCTTCCTCCTGATTCATGTTTTTCATCATAACGGTAGTAATATTTCCTCTGGTAATTTTACCTTTATGCTTTGCCCGATGCTTTCAAGAAGGATTTCAATAAATCTGCCTTCCCTGCTTTCGAGCACGAAGCCTTCGATTCCTTTTAAGGCCCCGGAGTTTATTTTTACTTTATCGCCTTCCTTGTAATTTTTCTTTATTCCGGTAACTTCCAATTGATAACCCAGCCTTACCAGTTGCTTCAGGCGTTCGATCTCATGCTCCTTTATAACGGCAACTTTTCCTTCACTCCTTACAAAACTTACCACTCCTTTGCTTTGCACTACTTTTTCTTTCTCTTCCGGCAGCACATTTACAAAGACATATCCGTTAAACAAAGGCAGGCTTACCATCTTCTTTCTGTCACTCCACTGCCTCATGGATCTTACAAGAGGAACGTATGCTTCTATTCCCTTATCCAATAATATTTCCATTACTTTTTTTTCCGACCTGGAACTTACATATAAAGCATGCCATTTTTTATTTTGCTTTTCCTTTTCCAATTGGATTTTTACAGCTTCGCCTCCTCAGTCACACGAACCAAGTGAGCTCCTATTTTATTTAATTTAATATCCCAGTTAAAAATCCGGGATTTGATTCTTTATTTGGACCAGAGCAGCAATGGATGCATTTCCGGTTCCCTAACTTTATTCAGATCGAATTCTGCCCTTGAATAATGAACATACCTGATCTTTTTACCGATCTTTTTTTCCGCTTTTTCAATTTGCGCCAATAAGAAAGGCTTATTTAAATTATCTCCCACAAGTACCAGGTCAATAATATCGGTATTTTGTCCTTTAGATAATTTACCCACCAGGTAGACCTTTTCAAGGTCTCCGATCCGTTGAATTACATAATCCACTACATATTCGATCCCCGTCATTTTTAAAATGATCTTATTGATATCATTAAAGAGAGGATGTTCCGTATTGGCTGTGAATACCTTTTTATTTCCTTTTTTGGAGGAACTAAGAAAACCGGCCTTTTCGAATTTGTTCAGTTCCAGCCGAATGCCATTAGTTGACTCTCCAAATTCATCTTCAAGATTTCTTAAATAAGCAGTATTACTACTATTAAGGAAGAACTTCATTAATAGCTTGATACGTGTTTTGGAAGATATTAAGGTCTCGATCATAAATTGAGTAACAAAATTACTCAAAAAACTGAAAAGAACAAGAAAATGAAACACAGCTTTTGCGTTTTTTCATCGAAAAAAACCGTGACTTGATAGAAATTAGCATTTGAATGGCGAACATTTAACTTAATTTAAAGTAAAATTCGTAAATTCACTGCTTAAACTAATTTCATGAGAAAATTAATTACTCTCACCGCCTTACTTGCATCTTTTTATGTTAGCGCAGGTACCTTTAACTCAACCGGAGCCAGTACAAGCTGGAGCGCAACGACTTCATGGACATTGGTTGCAGGAGCAGATGCAGATGGTATTCCTGATCTTGATGACGACGCCATAATTCTGAGCGGGCACTCCATTGTTCTCGCATCAAATACAACTGTCAAATCCCTTACAATTAATGCCGGCGGTACTTTTAGTGGTGGCGGAAACGTTTTGGGTCTTAAAGCAAACTTCACGAATAACGGAACAGTTTCCAGCGGGATTAAATTTAGCTTTGTTTCCGCAACTACTACTATCACATCCGTAACGGCGCTGGTTGCCAGCAGCTTTATTTCATCAACATCAACCGTTACTCTTGCCGCAGGTACACAATTAACCTGCAATGTTGGCAGCTCCACAGCCTTTGCCCTGCAGGGAGCCTCTGTTTTCAATAATAACGGAACCCTTATCGTTGGCAGCGTTTACAACAATACTTCTATAGCATCTCCACAACCAACTTTCAATAATTTATCCGGGGCTATATTAACCATGTCTCTGAACCTCCCCGCAACTATAACACTTAACAGCAGCAATCCATCCACAATCAATTTATTGGCAGGAGTGACCTCTGTTCCGGTATGGACCTATCACCATCTTGTTCTCCAGGGAAGCGGCTCTACCAAGACTGCAGCCGCAACCCTCAACATTAATGGAAACCTGACGATCAATAACGGGGTTACTTTAAATCTGGCCGCTAACACGTTAAATCTGGCAGGCAACCTTACAAACTCGGGGACGATTTCAAATATTTCAACGGTACTTTTAAAGGGTACCGCAACACAAACGCTAACCTCGGCGCAAACGCTTACGATCCCCACTCTGAATTGCACGAACAGTACAACCATTGTTTTAAACACCAGTGTATATAACCTTTCCAGCGCTGTTACTTTTCCGGGAAACCTAACACTGAATGCCGGCGCTACCTTAAATCTCAATAATAATACACTTAACCTGGCAGGAAACCTGTCTAATTCAGGTACGATCTCTAATATTGCAACGGTGCTTCTGAACGGTACAGCCACGCAAACATTAACCTCGGCTCAAACGCTTAACATAACCACGTTAAACGTTACAAATACAACAACAATAGTTCTCAATACCAGTGTATACAATCTTTCCAGCGCCGTTACCTTTCCTTCGAATTTAACGATCAACGCCGGCGCTACGCTTAATTTGAACAGCAATACACTGAACCTTGCAAAGAACTTAACCAATTCAGGTACCATCTCTAATCCTGCAATAGTAAACTTCAACGGTAATACTGCTCAAACGATCAGCTTTACAAATAACCTGGCCTTCACTGATATTACTTCAAGTAATGCTGCAGGTGTTTCAATAACTTCCGGAACGCATACCATTTCCAATTCCTTAACGGTTACAGCCGGCAACTTAAATGTTGGGGCATTAAAAATTACTTTACTTTCCGACGCAGCGAAGACCGCTTATATCGGGAATTCAGCAGGTACGATCTCTGGTTCACTGATCGTTCAGCGTTACGTATCCGCGAGAGCCACAAACTACCATGATTTCAGTTCCTGCGTAACAAGTACCACAATTGATGATTGGGATGACGAGCTTTACATGAGCATTGGCGCACCTAATAATGTTCCGGGTTATCCGGGAGGAGATGGATCTTCAGGTGGCGGCTATTCAGTCTGGAAACTTACACCGACAACCCAGACATGGGTTAAAGTACTTACAGGCTCGGTGCTTACAGTTGGAAGAGGATATGATGTTTATGTCGGAGACGACCCGGTAAGCTTTCCGGGAAGAGCTATTGATACCAGGGGAACTCCGAATATGGGAACTCCCACTTATACCGGAACTGCAAATTTCTGGAACCTGATCGGAAATCCACATGCATCCTATATTGAGCTCGCAGATCTGTTAACCGCTAATCCAACAATGAATCCTACCATTTACATGATGGACAACAGCGGCAATTACACTGCTTATACCAACACAGTTGAAATTCCGGCAGGACAAGGTTTCCAGGCTTATTTCACCAGCGCTACAGTTTCTTTCCCGCAGGCTGCTAAAAGAACAACTACTTCGAGCACTTTCTACCGCACAAGCGGCCAAAAAATACATGACCTGAAACTTCGCCTATCGTCGGGCCAAAATCCATACTTCCATGAGATCGAAGTGGTTTATGATAAAAAATCAAAGGCCGGTTATGAAGACAGAAAAGATCTTCCATTCTTCAAGAGCAATTTAGAAGCTGCTCCTTCGATCACCTTTACTGACGGCGATACAAGATTCACCAGAAATTACATTTCAACTGAGGATGAAACAACCGTGTTACCGCTTACGATCAGTACTCCCATCGAAGGAAATTACCTGATCGACCTGGAAGGATTATTCTCTTCCGAAGGTTATAACTCAGCTTATCTGATAAACAACCTTACAAAGGAGTCGCATGAGATCAATGACGGACAATCGGTAACACTTTTCTTTGAGGCGAACACGTCAACTACTGATTTCAGTCTTGTGCTTACCCGTAGAGACAAATCTACCGGCGCAGTGCTGCAATCTGAAGAAGGTGTATCTATCTTTGCTACTTCTGAGAATATCGTTGTAAAAAGCGGCCTGAACGAGTCTACCCAGGTTCGTATTGAATTGTACAATACCGTCGGTCAACTGGTTTCTGCCAGCAGTCAAAGCCTTGCAGTAAGGGGCAATCTGATGATTCCTTCAACTGAACTCACTCCTGATGTTTATATTGTGAAAGTCATCAGCAGCAATGGCAACGTTTACACGAAAAAAGTTGTAGTAAGTCACTAAAAAGTAAAAACATAAAAAAATAGAAAGACCATCCTAAGGGTGGTCTTTCTATTTTAACTCATCCAAACAGCAGTATTGATCAGAACAATTAGCTAGCTTTGCAGCCCTATGATAAAAATCACACTCAATAAAGGTAAGGAGCAATCGGCCCTTCGCTTTCATCCCTGGATCTTTTCAGGAGCAATCAGATCTGTTGAAGGCAAGCCTGCTGATGGAGATATTGTGGAAGTATACAGTAACCAGGGACAATTCCTTGGGACGGGACATTTTCAAAACGGGAGTATAACGGTAAGGCTTTTCACTTTTACCAAGCAGGAGATCAATTCAGCCTTCTGGTTGAGCAAGCTTCAGGCTGCCTATAATTACCGGAAGAATGTCGGCCTTGCAGAAAGCACGGAAACCAACGCATACCGGCTTGTTTTCGGTGAAGCTGATGAATTGCCGGGGCTCATCATTGATTATTACAATGGCCATATCGTATTGCAATCCCATAGCATCGGCATGCATTTGATCCGGAACGAAATTGTGGCAGCCTTGAAAAAGATCTATGGCGAAAAGCTTCTAACCATCTATGACAAGAGCAAAGAAACGCTTCCCAAAAATTATGCGATAGGAATAGAGAACTCATTTCTTTACGGCAATACAGGTAAAACCCTTGTAAAGGAATACGGTAATAGCTTTTATGTGGACTGGGAAAAAGGGCAGAAAACCGGCTTTTTCATTGATCAGCGTGAGAACCGTAAGCTATTGGCCGAATACAGCAAGGGAAGAACTGTACTGAATACTTTCTGCTATACAGGCGGGTTTTCCGTTTATGCGGCGAAAGCCGGTGCAAAGCTGGTCCATTCAGTTGATTCTTCCAAAAGCGCTATAGAGCTGACAAAAGAAAACGCCGAGCTGAACAAAATGGATAACCATGAAGAATTTTGCATGGACACCTTTGATTTTCTGAAAGGGAAAGAGAATGTATACGATCTCATCGTTCTTGATCCGCCCGCATTTGCCAAGAGCCGCAATGTATCGCATAACGCAGTGATCGGCTATAAAAGGTTAAATACGGAAGCGATGAAGCAGCTAAAAAGCGGCGGCATACTGTTTACATTTTCCTGTTCAGGCGTAATCGATAAGAACCTGTTTTTTCACACCATTACTTCCGCGGCAATTGAGGCGAGAAGAAAGGTGAAGATCCTTCATTACCTGAGCCAGCCGGCAGATCACCCGATCAATGTTTTCCATCCCGAGGGTGAATACCTGAAAGGCCTGGTGCTGTTTGTTGAATAGTTATTAGTTATTGGTTATTGGTTAGGGAATAGTGGCTTATTTAACAGCCTTTAACCCGAAAAAAACGTAAATTTGCGGCGTGTTACTTAGTAATGTAAATACCATGTATGAATTCGGAGGAAGCGAGCTTTTCATTCTTCTAATTGTTGCGCTCGTTTTCGGCCTTGGGATTTACACGCTTAGAAAATTTATGAAGAACAAAAATTTCTGATGAATTCTACAGTGCTTCTTTTTTTAAATCTTGGCGGCGGAGAGATCTTCCTGATCCTGCTGGTCGTGCTCCTGCTCTTCGGTGGAAAAGGCGTGCCCACTATGGCAAAGACACTTGGAAAGAGCATCCGTGAATTTAAGGACGCCGCAAACGGCATACAGCGCGATTTTCAAAACAGCGCGCAGGAAATACACAAAGAGGTCAGTCATCATACCACCGTTGTGCGCGAAGAAGCCCAGGACGTCACTTCAACTACGACAGACAGTCAGCAAAAAGATCCGGAAGAAAAATAATTCTATCCGCATATATCCAAATTTTATCCTAATGAAAGTATTTTACCTGCATTTTAATGAAGAGGAACTTATTGAACGCGCTGAGAAGCTAACAGACAGAGGTTATACTGTCCGAACGCATTCGGACGCTGAGCAAGCAGCCAGATGGGACGATTATATTCCTGACATCGTGGTCATTTCGCTTGACAGGCTTCCTTCTCATGGCAGGGCATACGCCGATTGGATCTGGGAGTCAAAGAAGAGGCAGAATATTCCTATCATTTTTTCGGGCGGGAAACCTGATAAAGTCGCTCCTATCCGCGCTAAGTTCCCGGGCGCAATTTACTGCACTACTGAAAAGCTGACGTATACTGTGGAGAAAACAAAGGAAATGCTATTGCAGAAATAATCTTACACCAGAGGCCCGGAAACGCAGAGAAATATAAAGGTATCAACAAGATCGCGTCTCTTCGCTCCCTGGTATAACTACCTTTTAAAGATGCCTTTGATCTTATCTTTCACCTTCATTATCTTTTCAATATTTTCCTGTACCGTAACGGTTGTCATTTCGTTGAACTGACTGGCCGCCACGTGATCCACGATCTCCGGATAGATCACAATAAAACTGGAATATTCGTAGTGCTTATTCAATACGCGCGGAAGATTATCAACATGGTAGTCGTAAGAAACGGTTTGCTTGCGCGAATTCAGGATGACGTAAAGATCGTCGGTGCCATGCGCTTTATTTATGAAATCGTTCTCTTCAAAAGTATCGATCTCCTTATACTTGTACATGCTCCCGGTTTTATCATTGATGTTATTTCTGAATGCAAAAAGCGTTTTTTCTTCTCCGTATACAAAGGCTTCTTTTCCTACCTGCTTTAAGATCCGGCTGATCTTGATACAGGTACGCTTAAAGGTCTGTTCCAGTTCCGCATTGGGAGTTAAAACAACAATAACGTTATTGAATGAATTCATCGGCTGAATGATGCGGGTAACCATTACCATCTGGTCCGATTTATCGAGCAGGTTATCGCTCACCGAGCCGAAAATGAAGTTAGAAGTATTCTGCTGCGCCTTCCAGCTTAAGATGATATCCGTAATGCTGTAGGCTTTTGCCGTGCGCACAATTCCATCAACAATGTTCAGATCGACCTTTTTAAGGATCTCCACTTTCTTGTCAACAGAGGCAACCTGTTCAATGATCCCTTCCAGCACTTTTTTCACTTTGCGCAGCTTTTCATTTGCGTCGTTATCATCTTCCACAATGGATAAGGGATAGATCGGCTCAGGAGATTTAGGGTTTTTTATCAGGAGTGCAAAATCGATCAGGCGCTGCATGTTATCAGGATTGGCAAGTGGAACCAATATTCGTTCGGGGCGCTTCTCCAGCTTTACATCCGCTTCTTTCTCGGTGATCGCCAGCTTTCGTGCGGCTCTCTCCGTCACCAGCGAACTGACCATGCAGGTGATCAGGATCAGGATAATGGTTCCGTTGATCGCGTTCTGATCAAGCAGGTGAATATCGAAGCCAACCTTGATCACAGCCAGCGTTGCCGCTGCATGCGAAGCGCTAAGTCCGAACATGATGCGGGTTTCGTATTTGGTATATTTGTAAATAAGACCAGTAAAATAAGCTGCCAGGTATTTGGTGAAAAGCGCCACTCCGCTCAGGATCCCCGCAAAAATCAGCGCTTCGCTACCCTGGAAAAACAGGCGAAGATCAACCAGCATTCCTGCACTGATGAGGAAGAAAGGAATGAAAAGCGTATTCCCGATAAAGATGACGCGGTTCATCAATACTGAATTATGAGGAATAACCCTGTTCAATGCCAGGCCCGCGAGAAAGGCGCCAATGATGGGCTCTACTCCTGCGAGCTCGGATGCGAATGCGGAAAGAAAAACAACTGCCAGCACATAAATATACTGTGAGCTGCCCTGCCCTTCAATATTACGGAAGAACCAGCGGCTCACCCGTGGAAGTATGTAAAGCACTCCTACTGTTAAGGCTGCGAGATAAATGCAGAGCTTTATCCAGAACATTCCCGTTAACTCCCCGTCAACCACATTGGTGATCACTCCCAGCAAAATGAGAACAGCTGTATCTGTGATGATCGTTCCTCCGAATGTGACCTGCACCGCCCTGTTCTTCACCACACCCATGTTACTAACTATAGGATAGCTTAAAAGCGTATGTGTGGAGAACATACTCGCAAGCAACAATGAAGCAAGAAGTGAAAGTTTAAATACGTAAACGCAAACAATAAAACCCAGTGAGATCGGAATAAAAAAAGTGAGCGCGCCGAACACCAGGCTTTTGGACCGGTTCTGCCTGTATTCCTGCATGTCGATCTCGAGGCCGGCAAGGAACATAATGTACAAAAGGCCGGTCTTACTGAACAATTCGAAGCTGTTTGATTTGTCAATGATGTGCAGGGTGTTCGGACCGATAATGATACCGGCCAGGATGAGGCCGATAATGCCGGGGATCCTGAAGCGCTTGAAAATTAAAGGTGAGAACAAAATGATGAGCAGGACAAGCGATAGTACAAGCACAGGATTCGTAAAAGGAATATTATCCTTGAACAGATCCTTGAACCAGTCCACACTGTTATTGAAAAGCTCACCCATGGTCGTTCCAAAATTAGTTAATAAAGGGGTGGGTTTGATTAAGCCTTGAGATTATTTCTGATATTAACCAATTCTGGTTCCGGCAAATGATCAGCCATTTTAGCTAAATTAATGTTTTGCCCCGCTGAGGCAATCAGGTCCCTGATCCATTTTTCTAATAATCTTTGGTCCCGCCGGGACCAGGGAATTGATGCAAAAAAAACGCGACCCTGAGGTCGCGTTCTTATTTTTATTATCGTTTCGGACGGCTTAAAAAGCTCTTTTTGAATTTGTCTTTTCTTTCGCCGCCTTCGTTGCTGCTGCTGCTGCGTTCGCTGCTGCTGCGTTCGGTAGTTCCACTGCGTTCAGACCGGTTATACCTGTCGCTGTTGCCGCCGCGTTCCTTATTGTATCCGCCGCTTCCACCGCGTTCTTTGTTATAACCGCCGCCGCCGCTATAGCCTCTTCCGCCACCGCCGCCGTTGAATTTACCTTTGTAACCGCCGCCACCGCCGAAGGAACGTTTTCTGTCTCCGCCGCCGCCGCCGCTTCCACCGCGACCGGCAGAAACTTCGACCTGTACATTACGGTTGTTTACCATAAGGTCGAGGTGATTCATTGCAAGGAACTCATCTTTGAACTGGTTCTCTGTTTCAAAGAAAGAGAAACTATTCTTGATCTCTATGTTGAAGATCATTTTCGGATCCACTTTCGCATTTTCGGCAAGATAATCTTTCAGGCTCTGGCGGTCCAGGCCATCCAGTTCGCCAAGGTTCATGAAGAAACGCGTTCCCTTACTTGCGGGACGCTCAGCTCCTCTCTCCCCTACATTCAGATCCGGCGCATTTTTGTAATAGGCCAGGAAACGGTTGAACTCTTCGGAAATGAAACGCTTGATCAGTTCTTCCTTGCTCAGGTCCTTCAGCTCTTCATAGATCGCAGGTAAATAACCGGCAATATCCCTTTCGTTCACTTCCACAGTATGCAGTTTGTTCACGAGGTAATACAATTGCTTTTCGCAAACGTCGAATCCATTCGGGATCTGCGCCTTTACGAATTTTTTTCCGGTGATACGCTCCAGGTCGCGGATCCTTCCCACTTCGCGTGAATTCACGATTGCAATGGAAATTCCTTTCTTACCTGCGCGGGCCGTACGACCACTCCGGTGCGTATAGTTCTCCGCTTCTTCGGGAAGGTTATAGTTAATAACGTGTGTAATATCGTTCACATCGATTCCGCGTGCCGCCACATCCGTAGCAACGAGCATCTGCAGGTTGCGGCTCCTGTAACGCTTCATAACAAGGTCGCGCTGAGCCTGGCTCAGATCGCCGTGTAAAGCATCAGCATTGTAACCGTCTTTTATCAGGTGATCCGCAACTTCCTGTGTTTCCGCTTTTGTACGGCAGAACACGATCCCGTAGATCTCCGGATAATAATCGGCAATACGCTTCAATACATTGTAACGGTCGCGCGCCTGTACAACAAAATACTGGTGCTCTATATTTTCAGCTCCCTGGTTCTTTTTACCAACACTGATCTCGATCGGGTTATTCATGTATTTCTTTGAAATACGCGCCACTTCCGAGGGCATAGTTGCAGAGAAGAGCCAGGTATTTTTTGTCGGAGGGGTTTTTCCAAGGATCAGGTCAAGATCTTCCTGGAATCCCATGTTCAGCATTTCATCCGCCTCATCGAGAACGGCGATGCTTACTTCGCTCAAATCAATGGCCCTGCGGTCGATCATGTCGACCAGGCGACCTGGAGTTGCAACAACCACCTGTACACCGCGCTTAATATCGCGGATCTGGTTAACGATGCTGGCGCCGCCATAAACAGCAACCACACCAAAGCCTTTCAGGTTCTTTGAGTAATTCTCAAGATCTTTTGTGATCTGCATGCAGAGTTCACGTGTTGGACAAAGGATCAGTCCCTGTACTTTTTTGCTTTCGAAATCGATATTGCTCAGCATAGGCAATCCGAAAGCCGCTGTTTTACCTGTACCGGTCTGCGCGAGCGCAACGATATCAGTGCTCTGCGTGAGCAGAATGGATAATGTTTTCTCCTGTACCGGAGTCGGCTGCTTAAACCCAAGGTCAGTAACAGCCTGCAGTAGCTTGTGGTTCAAGCCAAGTTCTTCAAATGTCATAATAGATTTTTAATTGATTAATACTGTTCGGAAGGAACAGCCATACTTTAAAGAGGTAATCAAATGCCAACGGGCCGACGAGTACTTTAAAAGATAGATGACTATTTCATCCTTATTTCGTGCAAAGATACGACATTATTTGCGAACTACACAGCAAATCAGCATTTTATGGTTTTTTGGCGCAAAACAGCCCGCTTCACCGTTTATATTTTACCGTCCAGCTTACCCTTCTTAACGACTAATTAACCTTTCTTATAGATTAATTTAGAATAAGGCCGATCAAACGCTCTATTTTTGTAGCCTTAACTTAATCATGAACTCAACTATGAACTCAACTAAAAAACACAGGAACAATTATTTTGAAGCTGTTTATCTCGGAAAGAACAGTGAGAATACGCTGAAGGAAAACAGGAAACTGCAGAAACTCCTTACAGTGAAAGCACTGAACAGCTCTGTAGATTCAAGGCCATTGAGCACTTCGGATCTGAAGAAAATGTCGAACAAAGAAATGAACCGGTCTAAAATGTCCACGATCGATTTTGACAGCTATATTTTCCCGTACGAGTGTATCTGATCATTAGCCTCTCGACTGCGCCCGAGGGGACAGATGTGAGGCGAAGGAGGTGTTGATAATGCACTGCAGGTTCGAACGCAGTCGAGAACAGTATAGCAATAGTATACCACGACATTTAAGCCCCGGCCAAACCAACCCGTCCAGATCAGGAGACAGAATAAAATTTGAGTTGAAAGCCCCGTTAACCGCGGGGCTTTTTTTATTGGCTCCGCTTTTTCCCCATACAAATTGATTTGTTTACAAAATTTCTTGCAAAAACAGTTTATTTGCTATCTTGCAAGTAAATTTAGGGGAAGAATTTAACCACATTACTAATTTATGAGTGAACGGATATTAAGGGCCCTGATGCAAATGTTTGCCATCATTGCGAAAGTGGATGGCGTAACCAATACAGGGCGCAACATTGTGCAATCGTTTCTTAAGCAGCAATTGAACCAGGAGCTGGTTGACCAATACCTTACCATTTTTGATGAATATTTAGAGAGTCACCACCAGGTTTCCAAAAAGAAAGACGGCGGCGCCAAGCGTACTTCCGTAAACTCCGTTAAGGTTTTAAAGATCTGTACAGAGATCAACAAAGAGCTGGAGCAAAACCAGAAAGTGATCGTGTTGATCCGTCTGCTCGAATTTATTTATTCTTCCGCCGAGATCTCCGAGCAGGAATTTGAATTCGTATCCACAGTGGCCGATACCTTCAACATTGACCTGGAAGAATTCAAGAACCTGAAAAGCTTTGTTGAGGATCAGACCGAGAACTTCGCCGATCTTCCGCACCTGCTGGTGATCAATAATAAAAAAGATTTTAAGACCGAGCAGATCAAGCACCTTTACTGCGAGCAGTTCAACAATGAAGTGGAAGTATGGGTGATCAACATCCCCAGCGTGAACATGTACGCCCTGAAGCTTTACGGTAACCAGGAACTGTTACTGAACGGGCAGGCGATCTCTCCGCATAAGGTCTACATCCTTACACCGGGTTCTTCCATGAGAAGCACCAAGGTGAAGCCGATCTATTACAGCGACATCATCAGCCGTTTCCTTGCTGATAAATCAGCGTCGAAGGTTTCCTTCTCGGCGCAGAACCTCGAATATAAATTCAAAGGCGGAAAGCTTGGCTTGCGCAATATCAATATCCATGAGGAAAGCGGAAAGCTGATCGGGATCATGGGCGGATCAGGCGCAGGTAAATCTACTTTATTGAATGTACTCAACAGCAATGAAGTTCCAAGCGGCGGCGCTGTACTCATCAATGGTATCAATATCCATACGCAGAAGGATGAGATCGAGGGTGTGATCGGTCACGTATCACAGGATGACCTGCTTATTGAGGAATTAACGGTTTTCCAGAACCTTTTTTATAATGCCAAGCTTTGCTTCGGGAATTTACCGGACGACAAGATCGCGGGCATGGTGATGGAAACACTGACCGACCTCGGCCTTGAGCAAACACGCGATCTAAAGGTAGGTTCCCCTTTGGAAAAAACAATTTCCGGCGGACAGCGTAAACGTTTGAACATTGGTTTGGAGCTGATCCGTGAACCATCGGTGCTCTTTGTGGATGAGCCGACCTCCGGACTTTCTTCGCGCGACTCGGAAAACATCATGGACCTTTTGAAAGAGCTCGCATTAAAAGGCAAGCTGGTCTTTGTAGTGATCCACCAGCCTTCTTCCGACATTTTCAAAATGTTCGACAAGCTGATGATCCTCGACGTTGGCGGTTACCCGATCTATTACGGCAACCCGGTGGATGCGGTGATCTATTTCAAGCGACTCGTAAACCATGTGAACAGTGAAGAAAGCGAATGTTCCGAATGCGGTAACGTAAACCCCGAGCTGATCTTCAATATTATTGAATCGAAGGTACTCGACGAATTCGGGAACCTTACTTCCAACAGGAAAATGAGTCCTTCCGAATGGAACGCGCACTACAAAGAGCTTATTGAAAGTAAAATTGAAAAGCTGGACGAGCATACCGTCATTCCGGAAAGTACATTTAATTCGCCGGGTAAATTCAAGCAGTTCCTCGTATTCATTACGCGCGATGTAAAAAGCAAGCTCACCAATACGCAGTACATGCTGATCGGTTTGCTGGAGGCGCCCGTGCTTGCCCTTGTGCTGGCCTACCTGGTGCGCTACTTCAATACCGATGAAGAGAATTCAGTAGGTTATGTTTTCCGTAAGAACGAGAACGTACCCGCATACATGTTCATGAGCGTAGTGGTTGCGCTTTTCATTGGCTTAACGGTGAGCGCCGAGGAGATCATTAAAGACAAGCGCATTTTAAAACGCGAATCCTTTCTGAACCTGAGCCGGACGAGCTATCTTTTTTCAAAGATCAGCATCATGTTCACGCTTTCTGCCATACAAACCTTATTCTTTATTCTTGTAGGTAACGCGGTGCTGGGCATCAAAGGCATGTGGTTCGACTACTGGATGGTACTGTTCACTTCCTCCTGCTTTGCGAACATGCTCGGACTGAATATTTCCGCGAGCTTTAACAGCGCGGTCACCATTTACATCATGATCCCTTTCCTGATCATTCCGCAGTTATTGCTGAGCGGTGTGATCGTAAAATTCGACAAGCTGAACCCAACCCTTGCCATGCAGGGAGGCGTTCCGATAGCGGGTGAGGTAATGACCTCGCGCTGGGCCTACGAAGCCTTGGCCGTGAACCAATTCAAGGATAATGCCTTTGAACGGCAATTCTATCCTTATGATAAAGCTATTGCAGAGTCCGAGTACAAGAAAGTGTACTGGAAAGAAAAGCTCGAAGCCAAGATCTCCAAGGTAGAGCGTGAAGTAAATGATCCCGCTAAGAAAGAAGAGCTGAAATACGATGTGGCGCTGATCAAGAACGAGATTGAAAAAGAGAACATCCGTCTCCCGAAAGATAATTACGATTTCAAAGACATTGTGAAGCTGAATGCGGATAAGGTGGATAATGAGGTTCTGGGCAGACTGAAAGTATGGCTCAACGAGCCCGGCGCAAATTCATTCAAGCTGTTCTACATTAACAAGGACAAGCACGCGCGTGAAAAAAAGAACAGGATCATCCAGGAGCTGACCTCGGGATCGCCTGAAAAGCTAAAAGCATTTAACAAGCTGCAGGAAGATTATGAGAACGAAGCATTGAACCAGATGATGTTCAACTCGAATGACTTTGGTGAGAAATGCCTCGAGAAGGACGGCAAGCTGATCCAGCGCACCAATCCTATTTACCTGAACCCTGAGAATAACATGGGAAGGGCGCATTTCCTCGCTCCAAAAAAGAAAATATTCGGTCAACTGTTTGAAACCTACTGGTTCAACATCTGCGTGATCTGGAGCATGTCGCTGATCATGGCGGTCACACTATACTTTGATGTGCTGAAGAAATTCCTCGACTTCCTTGGGAACCTGGGGGATTACCTGCCGAAGAAGAAGAAGAAATAGGGCTTCGGCTCCGCTCAGCCACCATCGGCTAGTTCGGCTCCGCTCACCACGAGTCCGCTCAGCCACCATCGGCTAGTTATGAATTAAAAGAATTTCACAGCAATTTATTACAATTGCACTGCATTTCTCCGTGCCAATTCAGCGATCAGGAAAAAATTCCATAGGCTGTAGAATCCCAAACCCCGGGGAATAATTCTGCAAGCGTAAAACCGGCGCTTTGCCGCGGCATGATCTTTCATATATCCAT
>JBJMLS010000082.1:0-16792 GCA_045805185.1 Bacteroidia bacterium
AGCGCGGTTGCCAATAGGAAAGCCGATATTGAGATCACTGAACTTATCACGCTGTGTAAGGTAAGCCGGCTTTTGAAAACCGTAAAACAAAATACTACTCCTGTAATAATCCCAACGGGAATAAGTTATGGTTGGCTCAATGTAGAAAGGTAGTTTTGAAGGAAAGTCTATTCTCAGCTTTCCAAAAGTTGAAGTATTCAGCTTACCGAAATAACCATTTACATAGGCCGTCAATGCGATCTTCCCGAGGTAATTGTATTGCAAGCCAATAAATCCTTCTGAAATGGGCCTGTTCGAGAAATTTCCTCCAAGCTGAAGAACAAAATCTTTTTCCTTTTTCACCCGTACATTCAGTCTATACCTTCCGGTAACGGGATTTAAAATAGCTGTGGGAAATATTGATTTTATTTTGTTGTCCTCTGCCAGCCTGAAATACCTGGGCTTTAATTTTTCAAGAGTAAGCTCTCCCTGTCGTTTTTTAAAAAGACGCTTGACATAGATTGCCTGGCTCTTCTCGAGTCCCTCAATTTCAATTTCTTCAAATACAAGAGGCTTTTCACCGCTTACAAAGCGCCTTCTCCTCTCATCTAACTCCGCTTTTGTTCTATAGCTGGTTATGTGTTTTTTTATTTCTTCCACCTGTCGCATAGCAGCAACATAACCGCTGTCAATTAGTCTTTCAGCATCCCCAAAAGCAAATATCCCTACGTCGCTCCATGGCTTGATCAGGATCCCGTTCTCCCAGGAGGGATCGAAATCCGTTTTCGTCATTAACATATTTCTAAGCTGCAAGTATAAGTTATCTTCGCTGGGATTAGGGGAATTTGCCGTTACCGTACTTCCAATAATATAATCCGGATTGAAATCTTCCTGCATAATATTGGAAGTAAAATTATTATATAAGCCCCCGTCAAAAAGTAATTTCCCATCCACTGTAATTGGCCTGAGGTAAAACGGATAGGTCATTGATGCGCGGATCGCTGTTGACATGTTCCCTGAACGGAAGACCACTGTTTTCTTTGTCTCAATATCCGAGGCAACACAACGAAAAGGAATGAAGAGGCTGTCAAATTTATAATTGGATCTTGCGGAAGCCGGGGCAAATAATTCCATAATGGCAAAATCAATGGGAATTGAATTGATCAGGTTGGTTGGAATATTTGTTAAGAGTACTGAATCAAATGCGACCTTATAGGCGAACCAGGAAGCATTGTCCTCGCTTTTTTTAAAATAATACTGGTATTTTTTTTCGATCTCTCCCTGGGTAAAGCCCTGGAATTTTTTAGATTTGAAAATCGTTTCGATCTGCTCCGGACTGTAGCCTGCCGCATAAAGGCCGCCAACCATGGCTCCAATTGAGGTTCCTGTAATATAATCGATCGGAATACCCTGATCTTCGAGCGCTTTTAGAACCCCGATATGAGAGAGTCCACCTGCGCCGCCACCGCTCAAAACCACACCTACCTTTTGAGAATACAAACTTGCCGACAAGAATAAAAGGACGGAAAGATATAAACATCCGGGACCGCGGAACTTATTTTTAAAGAAAACAGGCAATTTCAGCACAAAAAAACGTATTTCTGTAGGTATAAAGATACAAATTTAGCTGATTTTTTCACAATAACGAATTAATAGCCATTGGTTTAACGTCAAAAAAGGATCGTTAATTTAACAATATGGTGTTAAAATATTGTTTATTTTTACTTTAAATATCGATTGTTTAACTCTCGATTTTTTTAAATTTGCTTAATGGTAAACTGGACTGAGATTACTTTTATTCTTGTTGCTTACCTCGTAGGTTCCTTTCCAACAGCAGTATGGATCGGCAAACTGTTTTACAACGTTGATGTACGGGAATTCGGGAGCGGCAATGCCGGAGCCACCAACACTTTTAGGGTCTTAGGAAAAAAGGCGGGCGTCCCTGTTTTAGTGCTTGACGTATTAAAAGGTTTTCTCGCTGTAATGCTGGCCTATTTCAGCCGGTTCACCCAGGGTACTGAACCTTTTGTGAACTTTCAGCTGGTTCTTGGAGTAGCTTCACTCCTTGGCCATATTTTCCCGGTATTTGCAGGCTTTCGTGGTGGAAAGGGCGTCGCTACTCTCTTGGGAGTTGTTCTTGCCGTGCAACCTGAAGCCGCCGCTTATGCAATGATCGTCTTCATTGTAGTGCTTTTGGTTTTCAGATATGTTTCCCTTGCTTCTATGACAGCAGGACTTATTTATCCCATACTCGTAATAGGAATTTTCAAAACTGAATTTATCTCCCTGCTAACGTTTTCTATTCTGGTTTCTGTGATGCTGATCATAACGCATAAGCGCAATATTGACAGACTCCTGAAGAAGCAGGAGGCGAAGGTTAAGCTATTTTCTTCCGCTAAAGAAAGCTAGTTGCTCAGCACAATTTCACAATGTAATTTACAATCATGACCGCCACTGTTGAAGAGAACAGCAGAACGATCATCTTCCCTCCTTTCTCCCATCTAAAATAAAGCTGAAACACAGTTAAAAGCAGCGTAAGTATAAACGGTATCAGGGCCGGGTGGTGATGAAGACTTCCACTAAGATCGCCCCTCAATAATGCAACGAATGCCCGTTGCATTCCGCATCCCGGGCATTCGATATTAAATGTATTTTTAAAATAGCAGGTAAGAAAGTGCGTTTCAAAAAAGCGAATGACTTTTTCCCACATGCCGCTCAATTTAGTGCCAACCTCCGAAAGAACCTAAAGCAGCTCCAACAAAAGCAAGTACAATTATTACATAGATCATGAACAGAGCAGAAAGAGAAACTCCGATAATTGCACAGATCCTGCCGGCCTTTAAATTATTGTATGATGCCTGTGTATAGAGCGAAGGGTTTTCAGTATAGGCTTTTCTGCCTGAGCCACTCATTGCAAGCGCCACGATGCCAAGAATAAGTCCAAGTATGCCATAAGCCCAGCAGGTAACAATTGAAATGATCCCAAGTACCAATACGCCGGTAGAATTAGGAACCATTTGATTTCCCATTCCCCCCTGCTGTCCGAACTGCTGCGCGAACTGGCGGTTAATGTCGTTTTCATTAGGATTCCCTGAATTTGTGTTGTTGTTTTCCATAGTTAAATATTTACGCTAATATATCAAGAATTTTTATTTTCTTATACATTAACGACTATTTTAAACAGGATCACAGCCGGTGGGATCTTAAGCCATTATTTAAACTGAGGCGCTGATAAATTAACTGGAGATTAAAGGGAAGTCCCTGCGATCCCACCGTAATTAAAGTTTAATGTAGTTTTCATGAGTGTTTATTTATACCACAAAAATGCATCGATCAGAGCTGCTTTAAAATCCGTGCAGGAGCGTATTTTAAGCTACCCACTGGTACGGATGTCCTTGATAAGGAGTTGGAGTCCGGAGTTCATGGAACTACCAGGTCCGGATATACAACAGCTTCAGGCAAGCTTATTACGAAGAGCAAAGGTGACGAGCCCCACCACGGATTTGGTCCTCGTCTTCTTCAGTAAGTTCTTCCGGTGCGACTCAACTGTGTATTCGCTGATGCTCAGCTTATCGGCAATTTGTGCGCTGGTCAGTTCCTCTGTCAGCAGTTTTAATATTTCCACTTCACGTGGCGTAAGATTGGGTTCCTGGTTTAAAAACTGCATAATTGAATAATACGGTAAAAGTAGTTTTCACGGCAGGTTCCATAAATACGTGCAAGAGGGTATTTTTCATCCCTGTTTGTGGGTATGGTTGTGGTTTGGAGTATTGAGAATGGAGTAATGAGTAGTGAGAAGTGAGAATGGAGTAGTGAGAAATGAGTAGTGAGTAGTGAGAATGAAAAGCGATCAATTAAATCAGGCTGAAGCTTCAGGAAGAATTTAGAAGATGCTAACTGATCAGTTTCTTATCGAATGCATATTTAATAAGGCCAACAACAGATTTCGTTGCTGTTTTACGGAAGATATTTTTACGGTGGGTTTCCACAGTACGTTCACTTATAAAAAGTTTTTCGGCTATTTCTGCATTACTTAATTCTTTTGCAATGAGCTGAACGATCTCAATTTCCCGCTGGGTAAGATTGATGACGGGTTCTTCTCCCGGGCTTACCTGTGGATTCGCTACAGCCTTCATCATTTCCATGCTGACCTCATCGCTGAAAAACATTCCACCGCCAGCGACTTTTGTTATAGCATTGATGAGTTCCGCTTTACCGGTATTTTTAAGAATGTATCCGCTTACTCCAGCCTGCAACATTTCAGAGATCATTCCCCTTTCGCCAAACATAGAGAGAGCAATGATCTTAATCTCAGGGAACTTCGCTTTTACTTTCTGCGTGAGTTCAATACCGTTCAGCCCGGGCATATTAATATCGGTAAGCAGGATATCCGGCTGCCGCTTTTCAATACGCTCCAAAGCTATAGCTCCGTTATTCGATTCGTCAATGATCACAATACGTTCCTCACCTTTCAACAGGGCTCTTAACCCGTCAATAAGCATCTGATGATCGTCAACAATATGTACAGTTATTTCAGGCATTCAGTTTAGTGTGCGGCAAAAATAGCTATTTTTTACAATACTGCTTAATGGCCTCAAAATAAGAGGCAGCGACCTTATACACTCTCTCGTTGCTAACTATTCCATAATAAGTTTTATCCTGTCTGCAGAGAGTATACATTTCTTCAAGGTTATCCTGGAAAAGGCATTCTCCATAGACCAGGGGCGAATTTACCATGCGGCAGAGGGCAAGGTTGCGACAAAAAACACCGGGGGAAGGACTTGAAATGCAATTATCACGCAGGTAATCTGCATCATTCTGCTTTGCTATACTAACTCCAAGCTGCTTGTTGAATTGCTCAACGGTAAGCGCCGCTAATCTTTCAGATTCAGAAAGATCATCGCTCAATAATAATCTTAGAAAAGCTACTTTTCCACGCATTTTACCAAATGAATCACGGGTCATGGCGCCACCAATAAAAGCCATCGTATAATTTACCTTTGACGGGCGGGTCCAGTCTTTATTTTTCTCATCTACGTTATAATGTACAATAATGGTGAGGTCGGGCTGAAAAGTATTTATTTTCCTGATCCTTTGCGCCAACTCCGCATCTTTAAAAAATTCCCAGAAGAATTTTTTCTCATCCAGCTTCATGAGTTGCTTGTATCGGGCAGGCGCTATCTCTCCTATAGCTTTCAGGCTGTCGAGCACTGTTTTTTTGCGTGTTTTCAACCATTCTCCATAATTCACACCAAATGCAGTGCTGTTCTCGTTCCGCGTTAGCATGACAACAGCCGCTTGTTCTTCCAACATCTTTTTAAGAATACAGGAAGTCTGAAAAGTTAGTGTTCCCTCTGCAATATCAATGGAGTCCTGCAACAACGATGGAAAAGAATCCTTACAGAAATGAATGTACTTTTGTTCGATCCTTGCCATGTCCATATTACCTGCAATATGACCGGGATCGATCGCGATCTTTAAGCCGCGCAGAGGCATTGCCGTCAGGGGGTCCGCAGGAAGTACAGCAGGAACAGTTTTAGCCGGAAGATAAGGTTTCAGGAGTTGAGGACCCCATTTTGAGGTTCCTTTCTTTCTCAGTAATGCCTCAACGGTATCTCCGGGTTGGGTTTTCAGCAATTCCCGGAATAACTCTACTTCATTCCAGGAGATAAAGATCTCGGCTTTTCCCGCCTTTCCTGAAGCTGCATCCTTGAATAACTCCACACCTTCCTCACCTATTTTTACCAGCGGGGATAAATTATTTTTAAGGTTAAGGTAATTATCGAAACGCTGCTGATAAAACAACCTCGACTTTACCCTTTGCTGCTGGCCCAATGCCAACAAACTAAGCAAAGTGCAACAGAGCAATACTATTTTTAACTTAACTTTACGCATCTGATACAAAAATACTTTTTTCGCTTGTTTCATAACGTATGACCTTACAACAGTTACAAACATCGGGTATTGAAAAGGAGCTAAAGTTCAAAACCTCGCGCAGCGGCGGTAAGGGTGGGCAAAATGTGAACAAGGTAGAGACCAAGGTCCAGCTCGTTTTTGATATAAGCGCAAGCGCCTTGTTAAGCGAGGAAGAAAAAGAGATCATAAAACACAAGGCAGCTTCACGGATCAATGATGAGGGGCAATTGGTGATGAGCGAAGAAAGTTCCCGATCACAGCTACAGAATAAAGAATTGGTAATAGAAAAGTTCCTGCTGCTTATTGCAAAATGCTTTGTTAAACTCAAACCCAGAAAAAAAACAAAAATTCCGAAATCAGTAAAGGAAAAAAGGATCAAGGACAAGAAGCGGAAGGGTGATATTAAAAAGACAAGAAGGGAAAAGTTCTGAAGACGCTTTATTGCATCAGTAATAGCACAGTGGTAGCAGCAACCAACGCAAAGTCCCCTACAATCACCAGATAAATAAAACCTTTGTATTCCAGTCTTTTCATCAGCAAAAAAGCAAGGGAGAAAAAACCGAACAGGCATTGAAAAGCAACGATAAAAAGCGCTTTGATGGTGAGTGTCGCCTGGTAAGTTTTATCCGGACTGTTTCCTTCCGCCGAATGCATATTACCCAGGATCTTTGACTTATAAACCTTTATGGTATCGCCCGGATCCATATACAGGGTTTTTCCGGTACTCTCAAATGTTGCCTTCATACCGCTTGTTGTAGTGATCGCTGAGATTCTAAGCGTAGAACCGCCTTCTCCCGGGTTGACTTTACTGCTTACCTTTGAGCTTGCTACAATTTCTTCTGTTGAACCATAAGGAATAACCAGATCGGCAATTACTATTGCCAGGAAAACAAGGTAAGCCATTGCAATGATCCGCGTTATTTTATAGATCCGCGAATTCCTGATATCACTAATAACCTGCTCTTTCCCTGCCTTGTCCTGCTCAGCTCTTTTTATCGCGTCCTCTCTTAACCGGGCCGGATTTTTCGCTTGTGGTCGCTTCCTGTTATCCATAATATTAAAAATAATACCTAAGGTAGAAAATAATAAGGAAAAGAAAAAAGAGAAACTATTATCTTGAAATAAGCACTTTTTGTGTAACCGTATTGTTTACCCGGACAAAATAGATCCCTTCGGGAAGAGTTTTTACATCAATTGTAAGCTTTGCCGTTCCGCTATTTTTGAGATCTATGACTGTTTCCCCCATTACATTCATTACTGCGCAGGAATTCAGCTCTCCACTGCTTTCTATAGTAAATGATGAATTCGCCGGGTTTGGAAATAATTTTAAGAACTGCGTTGCGGCGACTTCCTGGATGCCAACAAAACAACCCTGGTTAGCCAGTTCTGCAACCACGGCATTGTGCCGCGCCGTAATGAAAGGCTTGATCCCGCAGATATTATTTCCCCCCGGAGTTCCCGAAACAGAAATATCCATAACAATATTATCAAGGAAATTCTGATAAGTAAAAAATTTATTGGGATCCGTGCTGACATCGTTCATGATCATGTTCTTCAGGCTGTCTATTTTAGCATCCAGCATTGCATTGGTGAAATAATACGCCGCGTTGCAATATTCTGAAATATAGTTTGCCTTATACGTTGTGTTCGCAAGCATTTTAGTGTAGAGCGGACGACTTGTAGCGGGACTGGAAATGTAAAAAATACTCATGGCTTTTAGCTGGGCGGGAGTCATTCCCATGTTAAAATTTCCAAAAGCCTCATTCACATCCCAGGTGATCCAATTGAACTTATTGCTGAGGCTGTCGTCGTAAATAAAATAATTATGGCCGGAACCAAGGTAAGAATCGAGATTCGCAAAAAGATTACAGCCCACCCAACCCTTGATCACATTGCTGGTATTCAGATAGGGTTCAAGTGAGTCATACAGATTAGCTGAATTATTTATTTTATTGATGAGCTGAACCAACCCGCTCCAGTCGTTGAGCGTTTCATTTGTTTTTAATTCATACTTATTGAAATATAAAGAATCATTTGAGCCCAGCCATTTGAGATCGCCGGAAGGATCACCCTTCCAGAGATTTCCTTTTTTGTCAGAAAACCTGTCTTTTAAAAAGGTCTTGTCCACTTCTTCCACCATTGTATACAAGCCCCAATACGTATTGTTCAGATAAAGTCTTGCATACGTACAACGCGGAGCCGGATAACCGAGCTGATTCAGGAAGTCAAGCATTAACTTTTCCCTTAGAAAACTGGGATCCTTGAAACAATTGTTCAGGTTAAATTTTTTAAGATTATCGTATTTCTGACCACTCACAAACTCATCTATTCCTACTTTAAATGATTTTTTTATGCTTGGGTTATTATAGGAGGAATTACCTTTCATTTTTGCTCCGACATTCAGTAATGAAACGCCATCGATTACCAGATCACATTTGGTGTAAATATCCGTGGTATAATTCGCGGTCAGTGTGTCCCAATAAGGAATTTGCGAAAAGTTCAGATACACATCATGAACCTGGGCCGCGCCAAACAAAGCGTCGCCTGCTGTATTCTGCGCAGGAACAATGGATGAGATAAGAAACGAAAAAATGGAGAGGATCAGTCTTTTATTCATAGTATTAAAGCTTAATGGTAAAGCTAAAATAGGCAAAGTTTAAAAGAACGTTGATCTATTTCGATGAATTGCATTATATATCGGGGAACGGAATAGCGGAACGGAACAATGGGCAGGTCATAAAACAAAAAATCCCTTCCGTGTCGGAAAGGATTCTTTTAAAAATAATTTAAAAAATTATTTTACTTTTTTAGCTAAATCAGCGCCAGCTTTGAACTTTACAACTTTCTTAGCAGCGATTTTGATTTCTTTTCCGGTTTGTGGGTTACGACCGATACGAGCAGCACGTTTAGCTACTGCGAAAGATCCGAATCCTACCAAAGCAACACGGTCACCTTTTTTTAATGACTTCTCGATAGCTTCGATAGTTGCATCTAAAGCACGGCCAGCATCAGCCTTAGTTAATTTTGCATGAGATGCAATTGCATCGATTAATTCACCTTTGTTCATTTTTTTGGTTTTTTAAGGGTTAAACAATTAATTAATTACTTTGAACGAAAACAAAGGTAAACGAAATACTGTATTTGTCAAGGCTTCAGCCAAAAAAATCCGTTTTTTTGTTGAAAAAGGCGGGATTTGTTAATAACTGAATCTGAAACAGTATGTTCTATAGGTGTTTTGAACCATTGAAGGGCTACAACTATTACCAATAAACTAAAGCGGGAACTGATCAGGCTGCATCGCGCTATTGTATGCAGGTACAGCGACTAAATAAATTCGAATCCGGGCCTTACCTGGAATCCTCTTAAAAATTCGGTCACTCCCATTCGCTTCTTACCAGCGAGCTGCAGCTCATCGATATAGATAAAACCGTTGATACAAGCCACTTTCAGGAAATTCTTTCCATCGCTCACCACCAGGCCCGGTTCATATTCATGTTCTGCTTCTTCCTTATGAGTTCTGTAAATCTTCATTACACTGACATTATTCTTGTCATCCCTCAGCTCCGACCAGGCAGTAGGGTATGGACTCAATCCCCTTACATAATTATGTACATTTCTTAGATCACTGTTCCAATTGACCCTGCATGTCTCCTTGAATATTTTCGGAGCATGTTTCAGATCAGATTCCTTTACTGCAACCTTTTCCTGTGATCTCAATTCATAGTTTCCGTTTTCAATCGCCTTTACTGTTTTCAGAATAAGCTCCGCTCCTTCTACCATAAGAATATCGTGCAGTTCGCCTGCAGTTATATCCTCGCTTAATTTTACTCTATGCTGAAACAGGATACTTCCTGTATCGATCTCGTGCTGCAACTTGAATGTTGTCGCGCCACTCTCTTTTTCTCCATTGATAATTGCCCAGTTTATCGGGGCCGCTCCCCTGTACTGGGGCAATAAGGAAGCGTGAAGATTATATGTTCCCAGGGGCGGCATGTTCCACACTACCTCCGGCAACATGCGAAAAGCGACTACAATTTGTAGATCCGCTTTCAATGAGCTAAGTGCAGAAATGAACTCATCGCTCTTCAGCTTCTCCGGCTGCAGCACTTTAATTCCATGCTCAACCGCATATTTCTTTACGGCAGATTCCTGTACCTGCTGGCCTCGTCCGGCAGGCTTATCCGGCATGGTGACAACCGCTGCAACATCATATTTATTCCTTACCAGTATGTCCAGACTGGGAACCGCAAAGTCGGGAGTTCCCATAAAAATTATTCGCATTATTTAGTTGGAGTTTTATCCACAGAAGCTTAAGCCAGGTGGTTCATTCATTTGTTGCAATTAACGTAGGGGGAAACTATCAAAAACTCATCATTTGTTATCAAGGTAAAATACAGATCCTATGGCTTTATCTGTTCTACTCATGATAAATCACTTCCTGATCTTCATGGCTTCAACTTTTACTACTTGTCCGGCCATACAGGTAGTCATAGGCTGAGTTTTAGGTACAACATATTTCACCCACACTTTGAGCTTATTCTTTTTAAATTCTTCCGCCATATTTTCCGGCTGCAATTTTATTTTTGGATCCTTCTTCGTTTTCCCATTTACCTGTAAAAGAAAACCACAATTTTCCACTTCGTACTTTATTACGGTAGCTTTTATAAAGCCTTCCTTTGCGGGATCCGAAATAAGCTCCTCAGGTTTTGTCCTGGCTTTCTTCTGCCCCAGCGCCGCCAAAGAGAATAAAAGCATAAAAATAAAGAGGCTCACCTTTCTCATAACTAAATATGTTTATTTTTGTTTGCTTTCCAAAGCTACTAAAAATAAGAAATGACCGGTAAGAACCTGAGGAATAAAATTGCGATAGCCGCCGGTCCTTTGCTTGCACTATTCATTTCATTTTGCTTCGATCTTCGGCCGGGAAGTCCGCAGGTAACATACATGGCCGGTCTTGCCGTATGGATGGCGACCTGGTGGTTCACCGAAGCGGTGAGCCTTGCCGTTACAGCATTCGTACCCTTTCTGTTTATGCCCCTGCTTGGAATTGCCGATACCAAAAGCATCGCTCAGCAGTATACCGACAGCATTATTTTCTTATTCATAGGCGGCTTCATGATCGCTTTTGCCATTGAGAAATGGGGATTACACAAACGGATCGCATTAAAAGTACTATCGATCGTAGGCGACAAACCCCGAAACATTTTACTGGGAGTCATGCTCTCGACTTACCTTATTTCAAACTGGATCTCCAACACGGCAACAACCATGATGCTATTGGCTGCTGTACTGGCATTGGTCAGCGAGCTCTCGGTTCATATAAAAGAAGGGGAGAAAAAACTAGCTGCGGCTTTACTCCTGGGCCTCGCCTTTTCTTCCACCATAGGAGGAATGGCTACACCCGTGGGTACGCCTCCGAATATGTTCTTCTTTAAAGAATACAACAAGGCATTCCCGATGAATCATGACCTCAACTTTTTAACCTGGGCCAAGATCGGTTTCCCTTTATCCTTCACTTTTTTGCTCCTCACTTTTTTCGTACTGAACGCTTATTTTTTAAGAAGGGGCGTAAGCTGTGAGATCAGTAAATCTTATTTCAAAGAAGGGTACAAAAAACTTGGAAAGATCAGCTATGAAGAAAAAGTGATCCTCGGTATTTTCTTTTCCTGCGTATTACTTTGGTTTACGCGTGAGAATGTAAACTTCGGCAGCTTTGAATTCAAAGGCTGGAAGAACTTTTTCCGCAGCCCAAAATACCTGGATGATGCCAGCGTCGCCATAGCTGCGGCGCTGTTGTTATTTATAATTCCATCCCGTCAGGGAGAGAAACACGCGCTATTGGTTTGGGAGGACGCCCATAAGATCCGTTACGATATTATTCTCATGTTCGGGAGCGGCTTTGCTCTTGCATACGGTTTCGAGGTCTCGGGCTTAAGCGACTGGCTGGCCTCTTCACTCATCTTTTTCAAAGGAGTTCCCCTGCTACTGCTTATCATTGGAATTTGCACGGTAGTAACCATTATCAGTGAATTTGCCAGCAACATTGCTTCTATTCAGCTTTGCATACCGATCATGATAGCAATTCAAAAAGACCTTAATGTTCACCCATTGCTCCTGATGATCCCCGCTACCTTTGCAGCTTCGCTCGGCTTTATCCTGCCTGTGGCCACCGCTTCCAACACGATCGCTTATGGAACCAAACTGATCGATGTGAAAGATATGCTAAGAGTGGGATTCGTGCTTGATGTGATCGGCATAACACTGATCTCCATTTTTGTGTACTTTTACCTCGCTTAATAAAATCATGATCAGCGCGAAAGGAATAATAAAAAGTTACGGCAAGCTTCAGGTGCTTAAAGGAGTTGATGTGGACATCAGGGCTTCAGAGATCATTTCAATCGTGGGAGCTTCCGGAGCAGGAAAGTCGACCTTATTGCATATCCTGGGTACGCTTGATAAAGCTGACAGCGGATCACTGGAGATCAACAATACACAGATCAGGGACCTTTCTGAGAAGAAACTGGCGGCATTCCGGAACAAAAATATCGGCTTTGTATTTCAGTTCCATCATTTGCTTCCTGAATTCAATGCGCTGGAAAATGTGTGCATTCCTGCCTTTATTGCGAAAACCTCAAAAAAAGAAGCGGAACTGAAAGCGACCAGCCTTCTTGAATTACTCGGATTGAAAGAACGCCTGTTGCATAAGCCCTCTGAGCTTTCAGGAGGTGAACAACAACGAGTGGCAGTAGCAAGGGCATTGATCAATGATCCTGCTGTGATCTTTGCCGATGAGCCGTCCGGCAACCTCGATTCCGCAACAGCAAAAGAACTGCACCAATTGTTCTTTACACTCCGCGACGAATTGAAGCAAACTTTCGTTATTGTTACCCATAACGAAGAGCTGGCTAATATGGCGGACAGGAAGCTGGTGATGAAAGACGGGAACATCATTTAAGTCCCGTTGTAATACAGTTAAACAGTCTCTTCGTACCCTCCAGCGGGTTTATTTGGGCATTCTTACATAATTTCGTACATTGTTGTCTTTAACTACAACAACAAATGAAGGAAATAGGCAAGATAAAATTTGTACCTAAAGAGAAGACAAACTTTTTTTTCACATTGCGCACCCGCGTCGATAACTATTTCCGGGAAAATAATATTTCAAAGAATGCGGATTCATCAATGGTCGTTAAAACCCTTGTATTACTTATTGTATATCTTGTTCCCTTCATTCTCATCTTAACTGCCGGCTTTCCGTGGTGGGGCAATATGCTGCTGTGGGCGCTTTCCGGTTTAGGTATGGCTGGTATTGGCATGTGTGTTATGCACGATGCCAATCATGGCGCTTATTCGAGCAACCGTTATGTAACCATGATCCTCAGTCATACGCTGAACCTGCTCGGTGGCTCTGTCTTTAACTGGAAATTGCAGCACAATGTATTACACCATACTTATACAAATATTGTGGATATGGACGAAGATATTGATGATAAGCTGATCCTGCGTTTTTCCCCGCATACGAAAGTCAAGCCTATTCAAAAGCTGCAGGTGGTATACGCTTTCATTTTGTATGGGATCCTTACCTTTTACTGGGTAACCGCCAAGGACCTGGTACAATTCATAAAATACACAGGAAATAAGGTCAATACCAACAGTCAAAAACAAAATATCATTACTGTACTCAAGATCAGCCTGGGCAAGATCATTTATTTTTTCCTGGTGCTTTTTGTTCCTGTTTATTTTTGTCACCTGTCATTTCTCCAGGTATTTACCGGTTTCATGCTGATGCACTTCCTTGCCGGACTGATCCTGACCGTCGTTTTTCAGCTTGCGCACACGGTTGAAGGCACCTCGCATCCCTTACCTGATGAGAATGGGGTGATTGACAACGACTGGTCCATTCACCAAATGAATACAACCGTAAACTTCTCCAGAAAAAATAAATTTATTTCCTGGTATGTGGGCGGATTAAATTTCCAGGTGGAACATCACTTATTTCCAAGGATCTGTCACGTACATTATCCTGAAATAGCGCATATCGTCAAGCAAACCGCCGAAGAATACGGGGTTCCTTACCTGGAGAATCAAACTCTTGCTGAAGCGTTGAAATCGCATGTGATCACACTGAGAAGGTTCGGAGGATAATTTACCTCTTAATTTTCAGCCTTTGGGCGGCTTATTCAGGATCCCTAATCTCTTATCAATATACTTTTCATTCGTCAGTAAGCTTCGCTGGATCCTTCTTGCATAATAAATGCTATCGAGTATTTCTTTTTGCTTCTCTTCCACCAGCTCTTTCTGCTTTTGTATTTCTTCTTTTGCTTTCCTGTTTTGCTGCAGGGAACGGTAAACTATAAATACAAGCAGCCCCAGCAATACAAAGCCGATGATAAAACCATTCCGCACGAGTTTCTGCCGTTTTAACTCTTCCTCTTTTACCGCCCGCTCCGCCCTGAAACTTTTTTCGCGACCCTCCTGCTCTGCCTTTAGTTTCTCTTCTTTGGCCTGGTACTCTACTGCGGCGAACTTTTTCACCTGCTCGTTATTCTCCACGCTATCCTTCATCTGTGTGTACAGCTTATGCATTTCAAGCGCCTTTCCAGCGTTTCCTAATTTCTCGTATACAGTGAACAACAGGTGGGCTGCGTTCTGAATGTTATCAGGAGAGCTACCGGTCCTTGCATAAGCCAAAGCCTTTTCACCGCACACATTTGCTTCCCTGGTCCTGCCCGAATTAAAATATAACTTGCCCAGTGAATAATTGGCAAAAGTAAGCAGGTTAATGTTCTTCATTTCCTCCCCGATCTTTAAAGCTTTACCAAAAAAGATAATTGCGCTGTCGTTTTCCGATTTCAACCTGTGAACATTGGCGATTGAACTCAGGCAAATGCCGATCCGCACCTGGTCATTCTGTTCCGTTGCAACCTTTATTGCTTCACGGAAACAATCCACAGAGCGTTCGTAATTATCAATCTCATAATAAACTTCACCAAGAGCGTTGAGACTAAAACCAAGATTTATTTTGTTATTGATCTCCCTTGATATCGCGATGCATTCCTCATAACATGGGATGGCCTTTTCATATTGTTTTTGTTTCCGGTAGATTTCCCCTGTACCAACAAGGCAGAACGCATACCTGTTCCTGTCTTTCAGCTCTCTTGCGAGCCCTATGGCTTTTTGATGATATTCCAGGGCAAGCGGATAATTCTCTTCGGACCTGTAAAGCTCACCCATGGTTGTATACGTCATGGCCATTCTGTTCTTATCTTTGATCTCTGAAGCAATGGCCAGGGCTTTTTTATAATAGTCGAGGGCTTCTTTATCCTTTTCCTGCATCCTGTTTATTTCGCCTATGCCATTATAACAAATGCAGATGTGATTCTTGTCTGATTTATCAAGAGCAAGCGCGGCATGAATAAACTCCAGCGCTTTTTTATAATCCCCATCAATAAAATAGGTCATTCCGGTACCGCTCAGACAGTAGGCCTCCCTGCTTTTGTCATTGATCCGCTTCGCAATAACAAGTGAGCTATCGAGGAACATTCTTGCCCGCGGATTATTTGCCTGCAGGCGTGGGACTTCGGATTTCCAGAACAGGGCCTGCGCAACCAGACGGTCATTCTTCAGGAGCCGCGCTTCTTTGAGAGAAAGATCCAGCAGGCTGTCTCCGATAGCGTACTTTGCCTGCCTGATATAAGCGCTTGCCATTTTACAGACCGCATCGGCTTTTCCATAAGCATAATTAAGCTCTTCGCTCTTTGTTCTCGCATCTTCCGAAAGCACAAGATTTGCTCTTCCCTTCCATACGAGCGCCAGCTTGTTGAGATTATCAATTGCTGCAGTATCCGAAACTGCCCTGAGAACTTCTTTCTTCAGCGAATCAATAGTACGACTAAGGCTGAGGGTGTCGTGAAGCAGGCTATCGGTTTCAGGGCTCCAGGCAATGGTACTCCCCGTTTGCCTGCTTCCGCAGTGACAGAACAAGACGGTTATCAACAGAATAAGGCCGGAGGTATATATTCGCTTGATCATTTTTATCAATTACAGGTCAACAAGTAGTCCGAGTAACTTTTCCATTTTACCTTTTACTTCTGCAGGAGAACAATTGTAATTATTGAACAGTACGGAAAAGCAAAGCTCTTCTCCTTTTTTTGTCTTTACGTAACCGCAATAGCCCCTCGCCCTTGTAATGTAACCACTTTTAGCGCGCATGTTCTTTTCACAAAAAGTTCCTTTGCATAAATTTGCCAGGGAGCCGCTCACTCCCGAAACAGGCAGAGAGGCGTTGAAGGACCTGTAAATTGTACTGTCGCGGTAAATTTTAGCGAGCACAAGAGCCTGTTGATAAGTGCTGATGCCATTGCTCCGCGAGAGACCGCTCCCGTCATTCATAAATAATCCATCGGTTTCCACTCCCCTGCTCTTCCAGTAATTTAAAACCGCATCGCAACCGCCGGAGGTCGTTCCATATCCGTTCTTTTTTAATGCAATTGTTTTTAGCAGTGTTTCGGCATAATGATTATTACTCCTCAGATTAGTATGGTAAACTATTTTTTCCAGGGAAGGCGAACGATGCGAATAAATTGTTTTTCCTTTTTCAGCAGCTGTATACGTACTTTGCGCTTTTCCTTTCACCTCTATCCCGGCTCTTCTTAAAGCATTACTAAAAGCATAGGCGCAATAAAACGCGGGATCGGGCATTGAACCCTCCACTTCATAATTGCTCTGGTTCGCCGGGACAGTACCAAGTACTTTACGGTTCTCCTGGAAAGGAGCGCCATAAATATAGGCGTTGTCATCGCTTCCACCGGCTTTGACTTCAGAAAGTATATTCAATCCCGGGATCTCCGGAACTATACTATTGACCTTCGCTTTTTCTCCGACAGGACCGGTCTTG
>JBJMLS010000083.1:0-10212 GCA_045805185.1 Bacteroidia bacterium
CAAAGATCCCTTAACATGCCCGTGTTTATATTCTCCGGGGCTCCTCACATCAACAATTGTAGCTCCAGCCAGAGCTAACTCGGCCAGATTAATTTTTTCTTTTGAGAAGAGCTTTTTAAAAAATGACCTCATGCTTTGGTTCTTTTTTATTTTTCATTAGGACAAGTGAATTCGCTCACCGCAATCCCTGTTTTCTGGATGGCGCTGAAACCGCCTTCAATGTCAATTAACTTGTGAATGCCTCTTGACTTCAATATGGACGCCGCGATCATGCTTCTGTATCCTCCTGCGCAGTGAACGTAATATTCCTTGCTCTTATCCAGTTCTCCGGTCCATTCATTGATAAAATCCAGGGCCTTATGCTCCGCTTTTGCCAGGTGCTGAGCGCTGTACTCTCCCGGTTTTCTAACATCCAATATGTGTATGTTATTTTTTTTATAGTCTTCCACAAAAGCTTCCGCTGAAATAGAAGTAACCGAATCTGTTTCCTTCCCTGCATTGATCCAGGCTCCTATTCCGCCTTCCAGGTAACCAATTGTATTATCATATCCTACGCGCGCCAATCGCATTACAGCCTCTTCTTCTCTTCCGGTCGGAGCCACAAGGATAATTGCCTGCTTCAGATCACTGATCAAAGCGCCGACCCAGGGAGCAAACTGTCCATCAATGCCAATAAAAATGGAATTAGGAATGTGCGCCTTTGCAAAATCCTGGGGCTTGCGGACATCAAGAATGAGGACATCGCCTTCATTCGCTTTTCCTTCTACTTCCGCGGGAGATAGTGCCTTATGTCCCCGATCCATTACCTCATCAATGGCGTCATAACCCATCTTATTCAGCAGTGCATTTTTAGGGAAATACTGCGGAGCAGGTAAAATTCCCGTTGTAAGTTCCTCTATGAATTCCTTTTTCGAGATCGGCTGAAGAGCGTAGTTCACTTCCTTCTGGTGACCAAGCGTATCGAATGTTTCCTTGCTCATGTTCTTACCGCAGGCCGAGCCAGCGCCGTGAGCAGGATACACGATCACCTCATCAGGTAATTTCATGATCTTGTTCCGAAGGGATTCGTACATCATTCCCGCAAGGTCCTCCTGGGTGAGATCTGATTTTATCGCCAGATCAGGGCGCCCCACATCGCCGATAAATAAAGTATCACCTGTAAAGATCGCGTGTTCTTTTCCGCTCTCATCGAGCAAGAGGTAAGTCGAAGATTCAAGGGTATGGCCCGGAGTATGCAGCACTTTAATTTTCACTTTTCCAATACTCAGCTCCTGGCCGTCTTTAGCGATCGTTGCCTGGTAGCCGGTTTGAGCATTCGGACCAAATACGATCTCAGCGCCTGTCTTTTTTGCAAGGTCGACATGGCCTGAAACAAAATCGGCGTGGAAATGAGTTTCAAGAATATATTTTATTTTAACGCCGTCTTTTTGAGCGCGCTCAATGTAAGGCTTTGTTTCCCGCAAAGGATCAATAATAGCGGCTTCATTCTCCGACCTGATATAATAGGCCCCCTGCGCAAGACAACCGGTATAGATCTGTTCTACTGTCATACTACAATACAAGTTCTTTTATTACGATAAATATTCCCACAACCAGCGTAAACCAGCCGAAAGCGGGCTTAAGTCTTTTTCCACTAACAAAATTATTCAAATAAGTTCCTATAATTATTCCGGCGATCGCCAGTGAAGATAAAGTTAGTAAAAATTTCCAATCCGCGTTAATATGGCCAAAAGTACCGGCAAAACCGATAAGTGAATTAATTGCAATGATGGCCAGCGAGGTGCCGATGGCTTTTTTAATGGGAACCCTCACAAAAAAGACGAGAACGGGAATGATCAGGAAGCCACCACCGGCGCCAACAAAACCCGATAAGAAGCCAACAGCGATCCCTAAGCTGATAACGATGGGAACCTGGAGCGGCGAACGGGCGAACTCCTCGCGGTTGATCTCTTTTCTCCTGGGGATGCGGTTACTGCGGATCATGGAAAAAGAAGAAAAGATCATTAGCATGGAAAAAACAAACATGATCAGGAAGTTCTTTTTTACCATAAAGTTTCCCCAGGTAAAGATCACCTCAGGCAGAACCGGCATCAGGTAATTCCGAACGCAGAATACGGTGATCAGCGATGGAATCGCAAAGATCAATAGTGATTCGAGACTAATGTTCCCTTTAGCGATATTGCGGTAAGAACCGATCAGCGAAGTGAGGCCCACAATAAAAAGTGAATATCCCGTGGCCACATCAGCGGGAAATCCGAGCAGGTAAACGAGGACAGGAACACCGAGTATGGACCCGCCACCGCCGATCAGGCCAAGGACAATGCCGATGAAAACAAAGAGGATATAGCCGGTTATGATCATCTAACTCTAATTCAATGAAATCGGCGATGAGCCAATTGATCCGCAAATATAGAAACTGTTACGCAATGTTTCGATCACCAGATGAGTGATTAGCGGATTTGCATGCTATTATATCCTTATCTAAAATTCAAGAACGTTTATCTCCACCCTCCGGTTCTGCTCTTGTTCCCATAAGGTGCCGTTTACCTTATAAAGCATTTTCGTACATCCAAAGCCGATCGTCTGCACTCTGATACTTTCAATACCTTTTTCCACCAAATAGTCTTTTATTTTCCTGGCTCTGTCTTCCGAAAGTTGCTGCGAGCCCCGTTCCATAGGATTGCGGGGTTTAGCGCATCCGTTTGTATGGCCCTCGATCTGGATCTTTAAACCGCTGTTCCTGCTCATTAATTTGTACAATGCGATTATGCTTGGCAGAGATGCCGGCAGGTCAATATCTTCGCCTCCGAAGAAATTAATACTGGTAATTCTGTATTTGCTGCCTTTTTTTAAACGCGGTAATACCGTTTTTATATTTTGCAGAACAGCCGGCTTACTTTTTGAAGTGATGACCTTTGTGTCTAAAAACATGCTATCCTTGTACATGACCATGCTGTAATTCCTGCCATCAACCAGCCTTGTCTTTATTTTATAACTCCCGGTTCCTTCGTCCGAATATGTTTTTAATAGTTCATCACCCTTTGGATCAGAGATGATTATTTCAGCTTTAAGAGGCTTGCCATCATCATCGGCAATGATACCCGATAATTCCACAACACGGTCAAAATAAAAACTGATCGTATGTCCCATACCTTTCTCATACACATTATCCAGCACAAGGTAATACACCTGGCCTTTTTTCACTTCTATGCTTTTCGAGTAGGCCTCACCTACTCCTTCCCGGATCAGCTCTTTTTCCACATTCGACCTTAATCCTGTCCAACCCCTGATCTCCTTTTTATCCCGCGAAATATTTGCTCTCACCGGCGCTACCAGATGCTTTGTTATACTATCACAGAGCGACGAATCGCTATAAGAGCGAAACAACATGAAATCGTAATCATCATCGCCTTTTGCGGGAATTATATCGAAGGAAAGATTCCCATCTGTTTTGATTATTAACTTGTACCAGGCGGAGTGGTGCTCTTTTTCGAACGTATATTTCGGATTCTTACCTGAAGGCTTTATCTCGGAAATCTTACCTGGCCCTTCGGGCGCAATTGTTTCACCATATATCAATGACTTTGAGAGAACAAGCTTTACCGCGTCATTGCAGTCACAGGCAACAGGAAAATTTTTTGGAGTAGGAGGTGTTTGAGCAGGAAGATCCGTGAAGATGAAAAAACAGAACAAGAAAAGTAGAGCTTTTAAAGTCATACAAAAACTATAAGAAAAAACCCTCTTTTGTGTTATGGCAGGTAGCTTACCCAAAATCATATTCATTCATCTGTCTCCACAGCATGTCTTTTAATTCGGTAATGCCTTTACCGGTATGCGCGGAGAAGAAGATAAAAGGGATTTTATTTTTTCCCTTCAAACGTTTGTTCAGGTCCTTGGTGAGCTCAGTCTGGAGCTCCTCATCGAGCAGATCGGATTTGGAAATGCCCAGGAGACGTTTTTTATCCAGCAATTCGGGATTGTATTGTTTTAATTCGTTCAGCAGGATCTTGTATTCTTCAACAATATCATTCGCGTCCGCCTGTACCATGAACAGCAGGCTGGAATTACGCTCAATGTGGCGGAGGAAGCGCAAACCTATTCCCTTTCCTTCGTGAGCTCCTTCAATGATCCCCGGAATATCCGCCATCACAAATGACTTATAATCGCGGTATTTTACGATCCCTAAATTAGGGACAAGCGTGGTGAAGGGATAATTGGCGATCTCCGGCTTTGCAGCGGATACAACAGAAAGCAATGTTGATTTTCCCGCATTCGGAAAGCCCACCAGGCCCACATCTGCAAGTACTTTTAATTCGAGTACTTTCCATTCTTCCCTGCCAGGTTCTCCGGGTTGAGAAAAACGCGGCGTCTGACGCGTGGAGGTCTTGAAATGATCATTTCCCAATCCTCCCCTGCCGCCGGGAGTTAAAATAAATTCTTGTCCGTCCTCCGTTATTTCGCAATCCACTTCACCGGTTTCAAAGTCACGCGCTATTGTTCCCAACGGAACTTCCAGGATCACATCTTCTCCTTCAGCGCCGCTTTTATGTCCGCTGCCGCCGCTGCCACCGGGCTCTGCAATAATATGCTTCCGGTACTTTAAATGCAGCAGGGTCCATAGCTGTTTGTTCCCGCGCAGGATAATATGTCCCCCGCGGCCGCCATCACCGCCATCGGGACCTCCAAATGCCGTTAGCTTGCTTCGGTGCAGGTGTGTGGATCCTTGTCCGCCTTTTCCACTGCGGCAACAGATCTTTACGTAATCAACAAAATTCGAGTCCATGGTAAAATTTAATATTCAGTTTATTTAGCGTCCTAAAAAATGAAATCCTAACCCGCTAATCACGGATTAGGATTCAAGGATCTTACAGGATCGTTATCTTTTTTTCTTCTTTGCCGCTTTTTTAACAGCAGTTTTTTTGCCTGCTTTACGCTTGCTGAGCGAATTCGAAGCAACTTTTTTCGGCATCGATTTTTTTACTGTTTTTTTATTGTCTTTTTTCGGCGCTGTTTTCCTTACGGTTTTACGCTTGCTGATCGGACGTGCAGTGAGCGAAGTCGATCTGGCCGAAGCAGTCTTTTTAGGAGCCGATTTTTTCATCACCTTTTTAGCAGATTTCTTAAGCACCTTTTTGATCGGTAACTTTTTTCCTGCTTTTTTAGCAAGTTTCTTTGGCGCTGCTTTCTTTACTATCTTCTTGATCGCTTTCTTTTTTGGAGCAGACTTCTTTGCCGTTTTTTTCACCGCCTTTTTTGGTGCAACTTTTTTAGTGACTTTTAGCTTGCTGAGCGGAGTCGAAGCAAGCTTTTTTGGTGCGGATTTCTTTTTTGCCACTTTGGCCGGCGCAGCTTTTTTAGCAGCAGCTTTCTTTACCGCTTTTTTGGCCGCGGCTTTAGCAGGGGCGGCTTTCTTTTTTGCGACTACTGTTTTACTTTCATTGCGTGGAACTGCAGTCACCAGGGTTGATTTGACCGTAACAGCTTCCGGCGTTTCTACAATCTCCACAATCTCCATTTCCACTTCCGGCTCTTCCTGTTTTTTTGAATGCTTTGGTTCATCGTCGAAGCTGATATCGGCTACCGTAACAGTTCCATCATTATGCACGTGATTCTTTTCACGGGTCTTATTTTCAATGGTCGCGCAGAGCAATTCAAATATCTGGTCAACATCCCCTATTCCATAAACCGAATGGAATTTACCCTTGTGAGAGTAGTATTGCTTCAGCGGCGCCGTTTTAGTATTGTATTCATTTATGCGGTTCTTTATGACCTCCTCGTTCCTGTCATCGGGACGGCCTGTTTCTTCACCACGACTCAGCAGTCTGCGGGTAAGCTCGGCATTATCCACTTCCAGCGCGAGCATCATGGTAATGGCGTTGTTCTTGCTTTTCAGCAATTCGTCCAGCGCTTCCGCCTGTGCAGTGGTACGCGGAAAGCCGTCAAAAATAAATCCTTTTGCATTCGGATTAGCATCGAGTTTTGATTCGATCATCCTGATCACGATATCGTCGCTTACCAGCTCACCCCGGTCCATAATGGCTTTCGCCTGCATGCCCAGACTGGTTCCATGATTGATCTCTGAACGTAAAAGGTCTCCTGTTGAAAGGTGAACCAGGTGGTACTTGTCAACCAGCTTTTGCGATTGAGTTCCTTTACCGGCGCCCGGAGGGCCAAATAAAACGATGTTTAACATTTTATTCTTGTTTTTAGTTTTTACTTAAGCCAGAACGTAAATATCCTTCAGGTTCCTTCCCATTCCATCATAATCCAGTCCATAACCTACTACAAAATCATTTGGGATCCTCATCCCAACATAATCCACAGGAATGTCTTTCTTGTAAGAATCCGGTTTCATTAAAAAAGAAGCTATTTTAATCGTTTTCACTCCTTTTTTAGTGAGCACCAGGTGCAACTTTTCGAGCGTAACGCCGGTATCCACTATATCCTCCACTATCACTACTGTACGATCCTTGATTTCTTCCGAGAGCCCGATCAGTTCCGTTACTGAGCCGCTGCTGCTGGTACCATGGTATGAAGCTACTTTAATAAAAGATATTTCCGATTTGATCTTCACTTCACGAAGCAGGTCGGCGGCAAACATGAATGAACCATTTAAAACCACCAGGAACAAAGGGAATTTATCTTCCAGGTCCCGGTTGATCTCCGCAGCAACCACACTTACCGCTTCAGCTATTCTGTCTGCCTTAATATACGGTTTGAACTCTTTATCTTTTAGCTGAACACGATCCATCTTTCATTGCACAAGGCGAGCAAATGTAATGAATATACCCTAAATGCCAAAGGGAAAGCTGTATTTTATTGACCTTCCTGACCAATCGAGATTATTCTGTATAATTTAGCTTTGCTTCCTCATTTAAACCGTAAATTTGGCCATGAATTTTTTTGAACCCGAAAAGCTAAAAATAGGTGTATTGGGAGGCGGACAGCTTGGCCGCATGCTTATCCAGAGCGCTGTGAACTATAACCTCCATATTGATATTCTCGATCCTGATCCCAAAGCGCCATGCAGGCATATCGCCAGCTCATTTACCCGGGGAAGCTTAACCGACTTTGACAGCGTTTACAAATTCGGCAAGACCCGCGATATCATTACCATCGAGATCGAGCATGTGAACACCGAAGCCCTTAAAAAACTGGAAAAGGAAGGGAAAAAGGTATTTCCGCAGCCACATGTGCTGGAGATCATCCAGGACAAAGGCGCACAGAAAATGTTTTACCAGAGGAACAATATTCCAACACCGGATTTCTTCCTCATCGAGAATAAATCCCAGATCAAAAAATACGCAGCCTATTTTCCCTTTTTCCAGAAGCTGCGCAGAGGGGGTTATGACGGCAAAGGGGTAGTAAAACTGGCCAGCGCTCTAAAGCTGGAGAAAGCCTTTGATGCACCGTCTGTATTGGAAATGCTCATTGACTTCGACAAAGAGATCTCCGTGATCGTGGCGCGAAATGAAAGCGGAGAAAGCAAATGTTTTCCTGTGGTTGAATGTGAGTTCAGCGAAGAGGCGAACCTGGTGGAATTTCTTTTTTCTCCAGCAGGGATCAGTAAAAAAATAGAAAAAGAGGCTTATCGCATTGCAGAGCTGGTGGCTGATAAAATGAAGATCGTCGGTTTGCTCGCGGTTGAAATGTTTGTGACAAAAGATGGGAAAGTGCTGGTAAATGAAGTCGCGCCACGTCCTCACAACAGCGGACATCAAACCATTGAAGGAAACAAGACTTCCCAGTTCGAGCAGCATTTAAGGGCCGTATTGAATTTACCGCTCGGCGATACTTCTTTGGTGATGCCGAGCGTAATGGTGAACCTGCTCGGTGAAAAAGGCCATGAAGGGGAAGCAAGGTACAAAGGACTAAACGAAGTGATCGCTCTTGAAGGCGTGAACGTACATCTTTATGGAAAAGCGATGACCAAGCCTTACCGTAAAATGGGGCATGTGACTATAATCGATAAAGACCTGAAGAAGGCGATCAAAAAGGCAAAAAAAGTAAAAAACACCTTGAAGGTTATTGCCTGATTTTTCATAAATTTGAATGTGATTTACCCTTTCGAAAATAAAATCCCCGAGATTATCCGTGCTTGTCGTAAATACAAGGTGGAAAAACTATACGTTTTCGGATCTGCGACCACGGAAAAATATAAAAAGTCAAGCGATTACGACTTTTCGGTGATTATGAAAGATGTCACACCAATTGAACAGGGCAATAATTTTAATAATCTCTATTTCGAACTGGAGACCATTTTAGAGAATAAAATAGATCTGGTATCTGAGAGGTTCCTGCGTAACCGGTTTTTTATTGAAGAGTTGAACAAAACAAAACAATTGCTTTATGCAGCTTAATGCTTTAAAGCTGCTTGAAGATATCAGGCTCGGCTGCGAAGACATTTCAGACTTTACTAAAGATGTCACTTCCGCAAATGATTTTATTCGAAATAATCTCCTCCATAGTGCTGTTGAACGTAAACTTGAGATCATTGGCGAAGCGACAAATAAACTTCTCAAAAACCATCCCGATATTGAAATAAATAATGCAAGGCAGATCATTAGTTTAAGAAACCTGATTATTCATTCTTATGATAACCTGGATCTTTTTCAGATTTGGGCCATAATAAAAACAAAGCTTCCGGAGCTTAAAAAAGAAGTGATTGATCTCATCAATAAATTTGAAAAACTATGAAAGACATGCAAGTAGGAATTATCATGGGCAGCGCTTCTGACCTCAACATTATGAAAGATGCAGCCGAGATCTTAAAAAAATTCGGAATTGCCTATGAGATAAGCGTCGTATCTGCACATCGCACCCCTGAACGCATGTTCGATTACGCAAAAGAAGCCGCAGGTAAAGGCCTGAAAGTGATTATCGCGGGCGCAGGCGGGGCAGCTCATTTACCCGGGATGGTCGCCTCACTCACTCCTCTTCCTGTGATCGGTGTGCCAATAAAAAGCAGCAACAGCATCGATGGTTGGGATTCTTTACTGTCCATTGTACAAATGCCGAACGGCGTTCCTGTAGCCACCGTTGCAGTGAATGCCGCGCAAAACGCGGGAATTCTCGCCGCACAGATCATTGGTACATCCGATAAAAAAGTTTTCGAGACCCTTAAGAAATTCAAAGAAGAACTGAAAGAAAAAGTAATGAAGAGTTTAAATGAGGTAGAGAAGTTCAATAGCTAAATTCACTGCTCAGATTCTGTTAGAAAGCGCTTTTTGTCAGGCGCTTTTTTTATTTCAGGGTTGAAATCTTTTTCCCTATTTTTATCCCTTATGCTGCGACCTCTGCTTATCGTTTTACTTGGCTGTTTTTCCTTTGGTGATCTTATCGCTGACAACGGTCCTATCGGGGCGCGTTCATCTGCTATGGGAGGCGCCTCAGCTACTTTAAGCGATGTATGGAGCGTTCAGAATAACCAGGCAGGAATGGGTTTTTTAAAGAGTCCTGTTTTTGGCGCTTATTACGAAAACCGTTTCCTCTTAAAGCAGCTCAGCACCAGCGCCTTTGTAGCTGCGGTTCCGGTCAAAAAGGGAACTTTCGGCTTAACGTATACCGGCTTTGGCTACAGCGCATACAAGGAAACCAAGCTAGGACTTGCCTATGGCATGGCGCTCAGCGAAAATTTCTCCGTGGGTCTGCAATTGGATTACCTCAACACGCGCATTGCGGATATTTACGGAAAAGCAAATGCAATTACTGGTGAGATAGGCTTCCAGGGAAAGCTCAGTAAAAATGTGATCGTGGCCGCGCATGTTTACAATCCCAGCCGCGCAAAGATCACGAATTATAACAATGAGATCATACCCATGCAAATGCGATTGGGGATCCAGTACATTTTCAGCGAGAAGGTCTTTATACTGGCGGAAGCGGAAAAAGGCTCTTACAGTAGAATAAATTTCAAAGGTGGAATTGAATACCTTCCTGCCAAAGATATTTATATCCGTGCGGGCGGAGCCTCTAATCCGGCGCAGGCCTCCTTTGGCCTTGGCGTAAACATGAAAGGCTTAAAGTGCGATATCAGCTCCGCCTATCATAGCATATTGGGTTTTTCACCGCAGATCGGCCTGAGCTTTTCTCTCGGAAAAACAAAAGTTCCTGAAGAAAAGCCAGAATAACAAATGCGGAAGACAGGTCACATACTTTATCTTTTACTATACTTTTAGTTCACTGTAAAAGCGCAGGTTCCCAAAAATCAAAAGA
>JBJMLS010000084.1:0-13009 GCA_045805185.1 Bacteroidia bacterium
ATTTTCCACCAGTTCTGTTTCATTTTAATCGCGCCAAAGGTACGGAAATAAGAGGAAAGCGAGTACAAATACGATCACATTAATTAGCGCAAGCACCATGATATAGCTCAGGCTCACGCTCAGGGCAAGTCCGTCAGCTGCATTCTTCGAAACTTTGATGGCAACCAGCAGAAGAGGAAGCGTAACAGGGAAGCTCAGTATGGCCATCAGTGTGAAACTGCCGCCAGCTTTGCCAGAGATTCCTGCTACAAGGGTAAGCATTCCTGAAAGCGCTATTGAAGAAAGGAGAATAGTTAAAACAAAAAGCGGCAGATCCTGAACCAGCGAACCGATGAACCAGCAATAGAATAGCAGGGTGATAAGGTTCACCGCGCACATAAGTAAACTGTTATAAAGCATTTTTGAAAGGATCATTGCCTGCGGACTGTAAATACTGTAATTGTAAATGGCCCTGCCGCGCGCCTCGTTGCTGAAGCTTTTGGAGGCCGTATTGATGGCGCCGAAAAGCAGGATCACCCAGAAGAGCGCGTTCCAGACTCCCGGATCCACAATGTGCTTAAAGCTCAGGTAGCAAACGAACACGGTGGAAATTACATAGAGTAAGATCCCGTTCAGCGCGGTCTTTTGCCGGAACTCGAGAAGGAATTCCTTCCGGAGTAATGTATTTATGTGATGGAGGTTCAAAATATCTGAAAAGCTTTGCAAAATTAAGCATCTGTATGCATACGGAGGCATAAAACTTGCTATTTTAGCTTTTAAAAATATAAAAATGAAGAAAATACTATCTATTACCGCAATAAGCCTCCTGCTCGCTTTCAGAACCGGTGGCGATTCCAAAAGTGTTCACCAGTTCAAAGTGAAAACGCTGGAGGGAAAAGAATTCGATTTCAGCAGCCTGAAGGGAAAGAAAGTGCTGATCGTTAACACCGCTTCCGAATGCGGGTATACTCCGCAGTATAAGGGCCTGGAAGAGCTGTATGAGAAATACAAGGATAAGAATTTCGTGATCATTGGATTTCCCTGCAATGACTTCGGTGGACAGGAACCGGGTACGAATGATGAGATAAAAAGCTTTTGCAGCAAGAATTACGGTGTTACTTTTCAAATGATGGATAAGGTAACGGTAAAAGGAGAAAATGCGGCGCCTATCTATAAATGGCTCACGCAAAAATCACTGAATGGCGTTGCCGACAGTGAGGTTAAATGGAACTTTAATAAATACCTGATCGATGAGAATGGTAAGCTGGTCAAATATCTTCCTTCAGGTGTTAAGCCAATGGATGCTGAAATTACAAGCTGGATAGAAGGAAAATAAAGAAGAACTGAAATAAATGTAAAATAAAAACCCCGGACAGTATCGTCCGGGGTTTTTTATGAATGAATATTCAGCTGAAATTATTTGCTGATGGTAATTCTTTTTGTAGCAATTTCTCCATTGCTCAGAACACGAACGATATATGTTCCTTCAGCAACGTTTGAAAGGTCCAACATGTTGTTTCCTTTGTTCAGCTGTGATTTGGAATATACTTTTTCTCCGATAATGCTGAAGATCTCAACCTGTGAATTTGCGTTAGCAACAGTTAAGGTAACAACGCCTGAAGTCGGATTCGGGTAAAGGGCCATTTCATTATTGCTGTTCGCTTTAGAGATGCCAACAGGAACCACTTTGTGGATGTAGATATCATCCAAGCGTACGTTAGTACCTGAACCAGCAGCTGTACCTTGTCCACGGAAACCAATGTAAATGGTTCCGCTTGATGTAGCAGTGAAGTTTGCAGAATCTTTAGCCCATACTGTAGCATTAGGTGTATTGTTCACCAATGGTTTGATCTGTGTAGTCATACCAGCGGCATCCTGAGTTGATCCGTAGCTGATGCTGATTCCACCGTTGAAACCGACGTTGGTTCTTGTCCAATAGGAAACATTGTAAGTTTCTCCGTTAACCACATCCATACATTTTAAAAGTAACCAGGCATCGGCAATTGCAGTACCACCTGTTAAGAATAGAGCGCGTGCTCCGCTGTGGAAACTTGAAGTAGAAAGACCCCAGTTTGCAACAGACCCCGGATTTGGAGCGATGCGGATACCTACAAGGTCAGCAGCGGTTTCAAAACCGTTTGTATAGGTTGTGCTAGTCAATGGAACCACAACTGTGTTTGTCCACGTTGAAGCTATGGTATCGTTACCGTGATTTGAATCACCTGTGATATCGGTATAAACTTTTACCACGTAATCCGCTTCAGCAGTGAAGTCACCCATAGCAGTAAAGAAATAATCTGTAGAATCTCCGGGAGCAACTGTAACAGTTACAGTTTCAACCACCGGAGCGTTGTTATCGATCTTGAAAGCAACCGGGAAGTTAGACTCAGGATTAGTTCCGTTGTTAACGATACGTACAGCTATTGGTAACATCGTATTGTTGCAGAAGCTTGTTCCCTGAACTCCGCCGATCTTAGCGGTAAGATCAGTTACGCTTGCGCCTACAGGAAGAATGTTGGTTGTTCCAGCAAAATCAGCAGGGTTTGCAAATTGGTCACCAGATACGAAGAAGTTAGCAACCTGTGTTCCGGTAACACCCGGAGCGATGGTAACGTTTAGTGTGATCGCGTGATTTCCACCGAACTGGGTAGTTGAAATTCCACCGTAGCAATTGTCATTGTCACCCCAAACAGCAGTTTGGTTACCTGGTAAAATACCCCTGAAAGGCTCTTTGTGACCTGAATTAGCGCCAACAGGACAACCTGAAGCGTTTGCCGGATCTTCTGTAACTCCAAGAGAATCGTTAGGAGTAACTGAATTGATGGTGAATCCAGCAGGCAAGGTGATCGATAATGAATCGCCGTACTCTGCATCAGTGTTCGTAAGCGTTAAGTTAAAAGACAAGTTCATAGTAGTACCTGCAGCATAAAAAGTATTGCTGGTTAGAACCGCTTGAATTGCATTAACTGAATTCGGATTGTTGCTTTTGTTAGCAGCGATGCCTTTCTTTCCTGGCATGCCTTCAACGGCAGTAATTCTTGAAGTTTGCGCATTCACTGAAGAAAAGAACAGTGCTGCGAAACCTAATAAGTAGATTTTTTTCATGTGTTTTTTTTATTAAAATTTTCACGAATTTACTACTTTTTTATCGACCTCCAATGAAAGTATTTTTTTTTTGAGATGAATGTTGAAAATATTGCGGTAAAACATTGAAAATGATAAGTATACAGCTGTTGCATAATAAGGCCAGCCATCGCGCAAGGCCTCGAAAATATATTCCCGGAGCGTATTGATTTTTGTACTTTTGATGGGTTGTTTTTAATCTTCTCTTTTTTATGAAACTTGATATTTTAGCTGTGGGCGTTCATCCGGATGATGTGGAGCTTTCCTGTTCCGGAACCCTTGCAAAGCATAATGCTGCGGGGAGGAAAACCGGGATCCTGGACCTGACACGGGGGGAACTTGGAACGAGGGGAAGCGCAGAGTTGCGAACCGTTGAGGCTATTCGCTCAGCAGGCATACTTGGAGTAAGCATGAGGGAACAGCTCAAGCTGGCCGATGGTTTTTTTAATCATACGGAGAATTCGATCCGGGAGATCGTTTCGGCCATTCGGAAGTTCCAGCCCGAAATTGTATTGGCTAACGCGGTCTCTGACCGGCATCCTGACCATGGAAGAGCGGCCAAGCTTATTGCTGATGCCTGTTTTTACAGCGGACTGATCAAAATTGAAACAGAATACAAGGGAGAAAAGCAGGAGGCATGGCGGCCAAAAGCTGTTTATCATTACATACAGGATCAGTTCATTCATCCCGATTTTGTAGTTGATGTAAGTGATTTTGCAGAAGTCAAGCGTAAAGCGATCATGGCCTTTTCTTCCCAGTTCTATAACCCGGATTCAAAAGAACCTGAAACTGCGATATCGTCACCCGAGTTCCTGGAGTCGCTCTTTTCCAAAATGAGTATCTGGGGCCGGGCAATAGGGGTAAAGTATGCGGAAGGCTTTACGGTGAACCGCTATCCCGGAGTAAATGATCTTTTTGATCTCATCTGAGTCCATCCGGTCAAAAGAAATAAAAAAAAAGCCGGCAGTTTAAACCGCCGGCTCCTTGCATAAGAATCCGAATAATTATTTCTGGATCACCATTTTCTTAGTAACAACGCTGCTACCAACTTTTACTGAATAGTAATACATACCTTCAGAAAGATTTGAAGCGTTCACTTCGATGTTGTTCTCTCCGGCAATTCCTTTGATAGATTTGCTCATTACAGTTTGTCCTACTGTATTGAACACGTTAACAGTGATGTCGTCACCAGTAACCAGCTCAATTTTAATAGTAGTAGAAGCGCTGAATGGGTTAGGATAGTTTCCAATGGAAGCGATGTTCGCGTGAACCTCATTTATTCCTACAAAAAGAGGACATACAGGGAAATTTCTTGGAACGACTGCAAAATCTCCGGTGGTGATAACGGCATCGTCCACATAATAATCTTCGGCAGGCAAAGTATTATTGAATGTTTGACCAACTGATTCCGTATACATCATTGGGATCTGCCATGTACCTGCGCCCGGATTTGCAGCAAAATCCGAAATGCAGGGGAACCAGCAACCTGTGTTGGTATTTGCATAAGGGACCTTTTTAGTATCCGTATACGTGTTAGAGGTCAGATCATAACCCTGGTACATGATATTTGGCTCAATGTTGAACTGTGTGGCAACCGAGCTGGAGTTTATGGTATCAGAATCGCTCCAGGAATAGAACATCTTGGTGCCATCTGTTGAACGGGTGATCTGGATACGTGCGTCATATCCGTAAACGCTACCCGGGGTCCATGGGTTGTAGTTGAGCGTAGTGTCAGGTGCAGTTTGCCCCATTTTACAGGTATGAAGGTAATCAATAAAAGTTCCGTTCCAGGAGCCGTTTCCATCAGTTGTAAAATCGATGATCCATGGCTTATCGCAAGACGCTGTATAACCGAAATCATATAGGTAAGTATAGCCTAATGAATCAAGATCATTCGAATATTGTGAGCTTGCACAGGTAACATAGTGAAGCTGGCCATTTGCATCAACAGCGATATCTCCACCATAAACGTTAGAAAAATGAGGAGCTACAAATGCATCAGTGGTATTGGCCCTTAGGTTGCCCCATGCTGCAGGCATTGCAGCTGACCAATCGAAGTTTGAATTAACGCGGGCCCATGTAGCGCCCGCATCAATTGTTTTCCATACCATTGGACGCATTCCTAAAATTGGAGAAGGATTAACATCTGCGGCTAACAAAACAATATAGCCGGTCATTTTATCAGGACCGAAAGCCACCATAGGAGCTCCGCAATCTGCTTCAGTACCGCTCGTATTGAACAAAGTCGGCCCGTTGAGCGTTGTCATATCCTTTGTCCAGGTTACGCCGGTTGGACCAACAACGCCTTTGAAAATATTATAACCTGTTATTCCGGTTCTTCCTACCGGATCAGTGAGCTGGTAACCGATTGTCCATACAGTACCTGAATTCTCCGCCATTGTAGTGGTGAAATAATTATTGTACTGAAGATTACCTGCAACGGTATTAGAACCCGTTTGCTGATCGTTCGTGGTTTGCTCGTGATTGGTACCTAAGGTTCCATCAAGCGGCGTGCTTGCAAACCAGGTAGAGGTCCAGTTGGAAGCGTTATCCGTTGTAGGACCGCAGCCAACGTAACGTGCAAGCGTAAGGTTGGTATTGCCCGGGGGATTCGAGATGACGCCCTGTGGGTGACGACCGGCATAGGTATCATTGCGGTAGAAGTTGGTATAATCCCAGGTCTGCCCGTTATCAGTTGTCCAGTTGGCAACCATATAACCTGAAATAAATGATCCGCTGGTTGGCCAGATCGTAGCAGGCGGGAAACGCGTGATAACAACAACAGCATTGAGATCCTGGTTATAGCTAACCGTATTTAATTCTGAAGTTTGAGTTCCCACAATGTTTCTTGTGGTTGCGATCAGGGGATAGGGAGGACCAACGAGAACTTTTACAGGATTGTTTACTTTTGGAGAAAGTCCCATCGGATAGGCATCCACATCAGCTGAAGGCATTTCAAGTGCGTTTGCACCAATAACTTTTTGAGCCTGCATGCGGTTCGGAGCAAGCTGTTTGCCCGTTTGCGCAACAAGTGTAAACCCTGATACCAGGGCAGTAGCTAAGAGTAGCGATTTTTTCATGTTAATGATTTTAGGTTAAAAAATTCTAAGAGTGAATCAATTACAATAATACTGATTTTTGAAGAGTAAAGCAAGTGGAAATTATCAAAAGAAACGTAATGGTCAGGCTTATTTTTAGAGGGAGAAATCGAGGTAATATGCATAAAAAAAGCCGTCCCGGAAAGGGACGGCTTTCTACAAGACAGAAAAATTATTTCTGGATTACCATTTTCTTAGTAACAACGCTGCTGCCAACTTTCACTGAATAGTAATACATACCTTCAGAAAGATTAGAAGCGCTCACTTCGATGTTGTTCTCTCCTGCAATTCCTTTGATAGATTTGCTCATTACAGTCTGTCCTACCGCGTTGAACACATTAACAGTGATATCATCACCGGTAACCAGTTCAATTTTAATAGTAGTAGAAGCGCTGAATGGGTTAGGATAGTTTCCAATGGAAGCGATGTTCGCGTGAACCTCATTTATTCCTACAAAAAGAGGACATACAGGGAAATTCCTTGGAGCTACTGTAAAATCAGTAATAGATACTGTTGCATCATCCACGTAATAATCTTCACCCACTAAACCGGAGTTAAAGGTTTGTCCGCGTGACTCTGAATACATCATTGGGATCTGCCATACTCCAAGAGATGGATTTGCAGCAAAATCAGCTACGCAAGGGAACCAAAGTCCTGTGTTTGTGTTTGCATACGGAATGCTCATCGTTGCCGTGTACAGGTTAGTTGTTACATCATAGCCCTGGTACATGATATTCGGCTCAATGTTAAAATTGGTAAACTGTGAGCTTGAATTCAAAGAGTCAGAATCGCTCCAGGAATAGAACAGTTTTGTTCCATCAGCAGTACGTGTCATTTGGATACGTGCATCATACGCATAAGCTCCACCTGGAGTCCATGGATTGAATGCAGTAGTAGTATCCGTAGCAGTAGCGCTCATTTTATCAGTATTGAGCTTATCAATGAAAGTACCGTTCCAAGCACCATTACCATCAGTAGTAAAGTCGATGATCCATGGCTTATCGCAAGGCTCAGTGAAATGGAAAGGACGGTTGTAAGTAAAACCTAATGAATCCATATCCATTGATGTTTGAGGCACAACTGCGGTTGTATAGTGAAGCTTGCCATTTGCATCTACAGCTATATCACCACCGTATATGTTAAGGAAAGTAGGGGCTACCATTGTATTTGTAGTGTTAGGATAAAGATTACCCCAAGCTGCAGGCATTGCACCACTGCTTGTCCAGTCAAAATTAGCATTAACGCGTGCCCATGTAGCGCCGGCATCGGTTGTCTTCCATGTCATTGGACGGTATCCAAGAACCGGAGTTGGGTTAACATCTGCAGCTAAAGCTACGATATATCCTGTCATTTTATCAGGACCAAATGCAACCATTGCGGTAGTATAAGCATCAGCTTCGCCAGCAGATACGTTGAAAATATTATTTAAACTAGTCGCATCCTGTGTCCATGTCATTCCGCTTGGACCTGCAACGCCTTTAAAAATATTATAACCTGTTACTCCTGTTACTCCGTTCGGATCAGTTACCTGGAGACCTATTGTCCAAACTGTACCAGCATTTTCAGCAGCTGTAGTAGTAAAATAGTTATTGTAAGCCAGGTTACCAGGGATAGTATTATCTTCCGCCTGCTGATCATTAGTAGTCTGAACGTGATTAGTTCCCAAGGTTGCATCAAGCAATGTGCTGGCAAACCAGGTGGCGGTCCAGGCAGAAGCATTGTCCGTACATGGACCAAAACCGGCGAAGCGAGCCAGTGCAGGATTGGTATTCCCTACAGGGTTAACAATTACACCTTGTGGGTGACGGCCCGCGTAGGTATCATTTTTATAAAATAAAGTTGAATCCCAGCTGGCCCCGTTATTTGAGGACCAATGCGCGGTCATGTAACCAGACTGGAAAGAACCTGTAATTGGCCAATCAGTTGCCGGCGGCATACGCGATACAAGAACTACTGTATTGATATCCTGGTTATAGCTCAGAGTATTTAACTCAGAAGTTTGTGTTCCAAATAGATTCCTCGTAGAGGTAATGTACGCATACGGAGGAGGCATAAGAACGTGAACCGGGTTACTTACTTTTGGAGTAAGACCCATAGGATATGGATTTTCCTGATCAATAACAGGCTTATTTCCTGTTACCTTTGTTACCTGCGACTTCGGGGCGGCGTGCTTTCCGCTCTGAGCCACAAGCGTAAGCCCTGATACAAGAGCTGTAGCTAAAAGTAGCGATTTTTTCATTTTGTTATTAAATTTAGATTAAACAATTGTTACAATTTCAATTTTGCAATGATAGGTATTATTTCATTATTAAACCAAAAAAATTGCCGATTAAGGCCGGTTTTTCGGTATTTAACAGCTTCGCCTCCTTTCTTTTTTAATTCCCTTAAAATTACAAGTTTGAGTACAGATTGCCTAATTCAACAAATTGTGTTTTACCGAGGATGTGTTACATAATTTTTTTAAAATCAGCACGTTAAAATTTGTTAACCTCTTTTGCACTGCCATTTTGCTTCATAACTGGCTGAGTTTATTTGGTAAGTGGTGTTGATCCTGGTCAGGTGAAATAAAAAAACCACCGTTTTAGGATGGTTTTTATAACTGAATTATATAAAAGTAAAAGGTAAATTACTTCTGGATGATCATCTTCTCGCTTATGCCTTGCCCTCCTGAACTCACATTGTAAAAATAAACGCCTGAATTCAAAGCCCGCGCATCAATTTCTATTTTATTTTCACCTGCGCTTCCTTTTACCGTTTTGGAGAGTACTTCCTGTCCCATGTTATTGTAGACATTTCACTGAATTGCGTCCTGTTTCCAGCTTTACTTTGAGAGATCATTTTTCTGCTTGTCCTTCCTGATTCGCACAGTAAAAAAAATCTGATTTGCTTCAGGTTTAGTAGAGCACAAAAATTACTGAAGAGGTTAATGCAAGACCTTCTCTTTTTTTAAAAGAAAGCTCACATCTTAAAAACAGCTCTCCATACTGAGAACGCTAGTGTTTTAAAGAGAAAGGGATTTTCTTTCTTGAAGGCGCCGGAAGATAAGTGTTCAGGATTTTTTAATAAATGATCAAAATCGCGGAGCAATTTCTTGCTGTCAATAAATTCATTGATGTTATCTGTGATGAGTGGCTTGATCTTATCACGCGCTTCGTATAGCCATTTATTATTAGGCGTAACATAGCCCATTTTATCTTTCCGCCTGTAGATCTCGTTTGGAAGATAAGGCTTCAGCGCTTCACGCAGTAAATGTTTGGTGGTTCCATTCTTCATTTTATAAATGGCAGGAATGGAAAAGGCTTTTTCAATAAGATGAATGTCATCCGCAAATGGTGTTCTCGATTCTACTCCCCATCTCATTCCGCAACGGTCCTCACATTTTAAATAACCCTTGAGCCGGGTATTGTGAAATTCATTTAACAATTTTTCATTCAGAGTTTCAGGATCAGGAGTTTGTCCGCGTACTTTTTTGTCTTCGTTTCTAAAATGAGAATAGAAGTCTTTGTTGTAATAAACGAGATCCTTGTTTTTAATGCTGTTCAGCAAACTTAATTTCCCCCTGCTGATCTTCTGCTTGAGTCTCTCCTTAGTATAGTAAGTAAGGCTCTTCCCTCCGGAATCAAATTCTTTCATTTCGCTCCGGAGCAAAGCAAATTTTTTATTATTGAATAACTCTCTCCAGTACCAGGTGAAATAAGGAAGGTATCCGGCGAACAATTCATCTCCACCCTGACCGTCGAGCACTACTTTAATGTTGTTGTCCCTGGCAAGCTTCATTACCCGATACTGCGCATAAGTGCTGCTGCTCCAGAGCGGAATATCCTGGCTATAGATCAGGTCCTGAAGATCGCTTACCAATTCGCCGGATTGCGGAGTTACTGTGTGCCATTGTGAATGTGTGTTGGATGCAACAAGCTTCGCCCACTTGCTTTCATCAATGCTTTCATCTGGAAAAACGGCGGAAAATAAGTTTACAGATGTGTTTGTTTTTTTATTGAGGTCATTTGTTATGGCAACTATCGCCGAACTGTCGATGCCTCCGCTCAGGCAGCTCCCAACGGGAACGTCGGAGCGGAGACGCAATTTCACTGCCGTGTAAAACAAATGCTCAATTTCGTCGCGGTGCAGGTTAAATTTTTTATTGTCGTACTCTTCGAATTTTGTATTGACCTTTAAGGAATAGTAAGGTTCTGTTTTTAGTTCTTTTGTACGCGTATCGAGTTCCAGGTAGTACGAAGGAGAAAGCTCCATTATATCTGTGAAAAAACCTTCTTCCTGGTGTTCCAGCTCTGAATGCACAAAGAAATCATAAACCGCTTTGTTATTCAGAGAAGTTTTTACAAAAGGAAGCGCGTGAATGGCTTTTTGTTCTGAAGCAAAACAAAACAGATCTTCCTTAAAATAATAATAAAAAGGCTTAACGCCAAACCTGTCGCGCGCGGCAAATAGCTTTTGCTCTTTGCGGTCGTACAATGCAAAAGCCCACATGCCGTTAAATTTATCCAGGCAGGATTTCCCCCAATGTTTGTATGCCTGTAAGATAACTTCAGTATCTGATTGTGTCCGGAAAACATACCCGGCCTTTTCCAGTTCCAACCTGATCTCAATATAATTGTAGATCTCTCCATTGTAAGTGATCCAGTAATTCTCCGTTTCGTCGCACATGGGCTGGTGACCGCTTGGGGCGAGGTCAATAATGGAAAGTCTCCTGTGCCCTAATGCAATTGTGTGATCAGAAGAAATCTCATTGATATGTTTTGAGGGACAAAAGCTCAGCGGAAAATTCAGGATCTCTCTTTGCGTATCATCCGAAGCCGCGGCGACAAATGTTCCTTCTTTAAAAAATGCAAAGCCCTCTCCATCGGGCCCCCGGTGTTTAATGGCGCCATTTGACAGTTGAACCGCTTTAACGCAGTCAATGTCATTTCTGAAGCTGATTACCCCGCTTATGCCGCACATTCCTAATTCAGTTTAAAAAGATCTTTATACCCCGTGAACATATTCTTCAAAGAGAGTCCGCTGTGTTCCCTGAACTTCCATACCAGGAAAAGACCCGATGCGAAATACGATAAGCTTGCCGAAACAGCGGCTCCAAAGATATTAAACCGAGGAATTAAAATAAAACCGGATACAAGGGTAACTGCAAATCCAAGCATTGCGCTCATGGAACTTATTTTCATCAGGCCCAGGCCGGCAAAATAATGCGCGTAAATACCGGTAAGGCCGAGCAAAGCTATCCCGGGACTCAGCAGCAGTATTACCTGTTTAACTTCCACGAATTCTTCACCGAACAAAAAGGTAAAGACCGATAAAGGCAGAAAGTTCAATACGAGAATGGCAAGCAAGGTGATCATAAAGCTGAGCCGTGCCAGTTTCGCTGAGATCAGTTTTGCAAAGTCTTTATCCTGTGAATTACTGATCTTGGCGTATTGCACCATAGAGATCCCGTTCATGATCACCCATACCGCTTCCGTAACAGAGGTGGCAGTGGAATATATCCCGACCATTTTTTTTCCGGACTCAATGAAGAAACTGTTGATGAAGTAATAACCAAGCCGGTAATTCAGCAATTGCACCACATTTCCCCATTGCAATTGCATTCCATATACGAACATTTGGTTGAGCGTATCTTTTGCATCCTTATTCGAAGGATCAGTAAAATCTTTCCGGAGAAAGAACAGGCTGGCAAGCAGGTTTAAATTATAACCGACAAGAAGTGCAGCGAAATAAGCTCCCGGACTGTTGTTGCCTTTTATAAAAATAAAGAAGAGCAATACTGCAAACAGGCTTATTGTCTGGAGTATGTTTCCGAAATTATTTTGCCTGATCTTTTCTTTTCCGTTTAGCAGGGCGTTGCAACAACTGCTGAGGTTAAGCGACAGGGAAAGCAAAATGAACCAGCATAGATTTTCCCTGTCATAGTTAAGGTATAAGTTGAGAAGAATGGGAAACAGAAGTCCGCAAATGATCGCCCAGGTAAGAGCGAGTAGGGTGAGCTTTAAAAAATGATGACGGGGAGTAAGAAAAGTGACGGCGCCTCCGCCGATGAGGTCATTGATCAACAGAACAACCGTTACATTAAGGTACATCATGCTGATCTCGCCGCGCCCTTCCGCTCCTGTGTATTTAGCGGTGATGACCACCACCAGGAAATTAAGGATGGAGATCAGGCCCTTGGATAAAACGGTTTGTATGATGTTATTCAGCATGTGTGTTCAGCGATTCGAAAAATACTCTGAAAGATTTAAAAACGAGATAAGGCGATAAAGTAACCAGGCAGGCAAAATCCGGGCATTTAGCAGGTTCACTTGTTTTGGTGATATTGGGAGCGATCCAGGAATTGCAGGGATGGCAGCTGATCTCTTTGCGGATCACTTTATGTCTTTTGCTGTCGATCTTCTCATACCCGTAAAGCTCCGGATCGGATCCGCCCCAGATCGTAAAAGTAGGTTTGTTCAAAACGACAGCCAGGTGCATAAGACCTCCATCCAATCCAACAAAAAGTGAAGAGCCGCCAATGACCTGCATGGCCTGTTCAATAGTTGTCTTCCCGATGAGGGAAGTTAATCTCTCGTCTTTAATAGTGAGCTCATCTTCAAAACCTTTCTCGTTTTTATCACCGAGCAATACAATATTATTTTGTTTGTAGTGATTTAAGAGCTCCCGGATAAATGCTACCCAATGCCTGGCTGGCCAGGTTTTGTAAGGCGCTTTGTTGTTTCCTGCGCTTACCTGTATAACAATATATTCTGTTGACGCTGATGAAGTCTCTTCCTGATCTGAAAGAACGAAATCACTTATCTGCAAAC